>NZ_JBSWYG010000016.1:0-158381 GCF_056160985.1 Roseibium sp. AWQ4_290 | reverse complement strand
AGCGCTCCACAGACCCTGCTGGCAGCGACTTCGAAGACAACCGTGGACCTGGTGAGGAGGCAACAGGGCTTGGGACTTGACTGTGAGGCCGGAATTAGACAACCAAGCGCAGTTGCTCATGACCTCTTTGATGCCCCATTTGCGTTCAACGGCCAGGCGGATCGCGCGCCCCGGTCTGGTTGACAGGGTAAGCGGTGCAACGATGGCCGTTGGGCGGAAATGGGTAACCAGAGGCCCCACTTGGAGGGACTTCGGACGTTGTCGCACGTCTGGCCCGATACCCCGTATCGACCTGCGACGCTCTCCTGGCCGAAGCCCCTCCAAGCGCGGTCAAATGGGTCATGATCAACTGCGCTTGGTGTTACTATGTTTGCCGCAGGTTGCCGCCATATAACAGGTATTGCATCCTCAGGTTTTTGCTCATAGTTTGCCGCCGGTTTCAGTTTCGAAAGGCACGAGAGATGCTCAACATTTTCATTGGCTTCGACCCTAGGGAAGCAGTCGCTTATCACGTATGCTCGAACAGCTTGACCCGCCTTTCAAGTGATATGCTGGCGATAACACCAATCTCTCTGACCAATCTGAAAACGTATCAGGAGACCCATTCAGACGGCTCCAACCATTTCATCTACACCCGTTTTCTGATCCCGCACCTCATGAATTATTCCGGCTGGGCCCTGTTTCTGGACGGCGACATGATCGTCCGGGACGACATTGCCAAGCTGTTCGCAATGCACGACGAAAGCAAAGCGGTCATGTGTGTCCACCATGACTACAAGACCAAGCAGAAAACCAAATATCTCGGTTCAAAAAACGAAGATTACCCACGCAAGAACTGGTCCAGTGTCGTGCTCTGGAACTGTTCGCACCCAGCAAACCGGATGGTGACGCCTGGTTTCGTGATGGAGGCTTCTGGAGCACAACTTCACCGGTTCACGTGGCTGTCCGACGACCTGATTGGTGAATTGCCGATCGAATGGAACTGGCTGCCGGACGAATTCGGCCCCAATCCGGATGCCAAATTGCTGCACTTTACGCTGGGCACCCCGTGCTTCCATGAATATGCCAACACGCCCATGGCTGCCGAATGGCACCGCGAAAAGCTTCTGGCCAACTACTCCAAGCAGCATGTGATTGACGGTCCCTTTGACTGACCCAAAACCAATCCTGCACTCGAGAAACGGCAAGCTTCTCTGACAACGCCTCGTTCTGAAGAGACGGCCCGCACATGGCAGGCCGTCCTGTTTGTTTTACGAATTCACGCTTTGCGCAATCCTTTTGCCAAGAGCCGAGCCCGCCCCTTTGAGCCAATGAGCCATTCATCACTTGCGGACACATTCCGTTACATTTTCAGACATTTTGTAAATAGCCTAATCATTGATGGCGGCTTATAGAACGCGGCGTGGCTTGGATGGCATATGCGTTCCGGGCCTGTGCTTTCCGTTTGCGCAGTTCCGGCGCATTGCCTCAATTGGACTTGTCTTTCGCTGTCTGAAGTCGGAGTTTTCAACGCAAAGGACAAAACACCTTGCCTGCGGATGAGCGCGATACGCTCGACCTGCCGTTCCCCGTCCCAATGCCGGGACTGTTCATTCAGAAGCCGCCATGACCAAATTGTCCCTGACCCCGGAGCCTTTCCAATTCAAGCAAAGACAGGGACAGGCGCTCACGCCTTGTTCTGACGCATGTTCGCGGGCAAGACCTGCGCGCTCTGGTACAGGCCTTGCGCTCGCCCTGCTCAGCCTTCTTGCCCTTGCCGCCTGCAACGAGCAGCAGGACCACCCGCCCGGGCAATCACGCCAGCGCGGCCCGGTCGAGGTCGGCGTCATTACCCTTGAAAGCCAGGACGTGCCGCGCTCTGTGCAGCTGCCCGGCCGGGTGAGCCCCTTGGCCACAGCGGAAATCCGGCCCCAGGTCGACGGCCTGGTGCGCAAAATCCTGTTCAAGGAAGGCGGACAGGTCACGGAAGGCGAGCCGCTGTTTGCCCTCGATGATGCCACATTCAGGGCCGAGAAAAACGCCTCCGCTGCCGCCGTGAGCAAGGCTCAGGCCACCTTGACCGGTGCCCGGTCAACCCTGAAACGCACTGAAAAACTGACCGGCACCAACAATGCCAGCCAGCAGACTTTGGAGGAAAAACGCACGGCGGTGCTAGAGGCCGAAGCCGACCTGGCTTCCGCGCAGGCTGAGCTGGAAGCAGCCGAGATCAATCTGGCCAACGCCACAATCAAGGCGCCGATCTCAGGCCTGATCGGCCCGGCCTCGGTAAGCGTCGGCTCACTGGTCACCGCCAATCAGACCGACGCGCTGGCCACCATCCGCCAGATCAATCCGGTCTATGTGAACCTTGTTGATTCCAGTGCAAATCTGCTGCGGATTCGCTCCGCGTTCGAAGCAGGCATGCTGAACCCGACCCAAGACGGCCCGCCCAAGGTGAAGCTGACCCTTGAGGACGGCACCCGTTATCCGGTCACCGGCGAACTGTCCCTAACGGAACGCACCGTCAGCAAGACCACAGGCACCTTCACCTTGCGCGCCACCATCGGCAATCCGGATTTTGTGCTGCTGCCAGGCACCTTCGTGCGGGCTGACGTTGATCTTGGCGTCACCCCCAAGGCCTTTCTCGTGCCCCAGCGTGCCGTGACCCGCGCGCCGAATGGCACTGCAACCGCCTATGTCGTCACCGCAGACAACAAGGCAGAGGCCCGGACCCTCACGACGATCAGTTCCAAGGACAATGACTGGGTTGTCACCCAAGACCTTTCGGAGGGAGACCGACTGATCGTGGACGGCTTCCAGAAGTTCTCCGCCGGGGCCGATGTCATTCCCGTCGATGTAACCATCAACGCGTCCGGCGTGGTTCCCCAAAGCCTTGAAACAACCGGCGAGGCGGCTGCAAAATGACCAATACCTCCTCCTTGCCACCGCAACACGGCGAACAGCCGAAAAGCCTGGCCTCGTTTTTCATTGCCCGGCCGATCTTTGCCCTTGTCCTGGCCATCGCAACCTCGCTGTGCGGCGCCGGGGCTGTTTACACCCTCACGATCTCCCAATATCCGGATATCGCTCCGGTCACGGTGCGCATCGACGCCACCTATTCCGGCGCCACCGCCAAGGCGGTCGAAAACTCTGTCACCACGATCATTGAAGGTGCGATGACCGGTCTTGACGGTCTGCTTTATATGGAATCGACATCCAGCACCGGGTCGTCTTCCATTTCGCTGACCTTCGACAACGACACCGCCCCGGAACTGGCGCAGGTGCAAGTGCAGAACAAGCTGGCGCGGGTCGAAGCCCAACTGCCGGACTCTGTCCAGCAGGACGGCGTACGCGTCTCCCGCGCCCCGTCCGGCATCCTGATGATCGGCAGCATCGTCTCCACCGACGGCACCTACAGCTCCGAACAGCTTTCCGACATTGTCTCAAGCCGCATCGAGGAACGGATTGAACGGGTCGACGGTGTCGGTTCGCTGCAGTCCTTCGGCGCAGGCTATGCCATGCGGGTCTGGATGGACCCTATGGCGCTGCAGAAATTTCAGCTGGTGCCTGCCGATCTCGTGGAGGCCATCCAGGCCCAGAACCAGCAGGTCTCGGCCGGGTCCATCGGCTCCACCCCGGTTGTCAGCGGCCAGCAGCTGAAGGCCAATATTGTCTCGCAGACCCAGCTCAGCACCGTCGCCGGGTTCGAGGCGATCATCCTGAAGACAAATACGGACGGCTCCACCGTGCGCCTTGGCGATGTGGCCCGGGTGGAAATCGGGCTGGAAAGCTACGGCCAGCGGTCCTCCTATAACGGCAAGCCGGCGGCCGGGTTCGGTGTGCAGCTGGCCAGTGGCGCGAATGCCATTTCCACCGCCAATGCGGTGCGGGCGGAACTGAACCGTCTGGCCAACACCCTGCCAGACGGGGTCGAGATCGCCTATTCCTATGAAACCACGCCGTTTGTAAAGCTGGCGATCTGGAAGGTGGCGCAGACCATCGCCGAAGCCATCCTGCTGGTGTTTCTGGTGCTGTACCTGTTCCTGCAGAACATCCGGGCAACGCTTGTTCCCATGGTTGCCATCCCGGTGGTGCTTCTGGGCACCTTCGCGGTCCTGTCCATGCTTGGCTATTCGATCAACATGCTGACCATGTTCGCGATGGTGCTCGCCATCGGCCTACTGGTGGATGATGCCATCGTGGTGGTGGAAAATGTCTTCCGCCTCATGGCCGAAGAGCATTTGGGCCCGCGCGCGGCCACGGAAAAAACCATGCAGCAGGTGACAGGCGCCCTGATTGGCACCTCCGCCGTGCTGGTCGCGGTGGTCACGCCCATGGCTTTCTTTTCCGGCTCCGTCGGCGTGATCTACCGGCAATTTGCCGTGACCATCGGCTCCGCCATCGTGCTGTCCACCCTGGTCGCAATCATCTTGAGCCCGGCCCTGTGTGCAACGATCCTGACCTATGAAACCGATGCCAGGCCGTCCAGATGGTTCAATTGGTTCAACCGGGGCCTTGAGCGGGTCACACGCGGCTATGTCAGCGGCGTCGGCGCGCTTCTCATCCGGCCCATTCGTGTCGTCGCGCTGGCCGCCGCTCTCTTTGCCGGAGGCTATGGCCTTTACACAAACCTGCCCAGCTCCTTTGTCCCGGTGGAAGACCAGGGCGTTCTAATGACCCAGATCACCTTGCCGGAAGGGGCCAATGCCGCTCGCACCCAGGCGGTGATCGACATGGTCGAGGACTATCTGCAGAACGACGACAACGTCAAAAGCGTGTTCACAACCCTTGGCTTTGGCTTTGGTGGCAGTGGCGAAAACGCCGCCATGGCCTTTGTCCGCCTGAAGGATTTTGAGGACCGCCCCGGCAAGGAACAATCCGCCCAGGCCATTGCCAGCCGGGCGATGCAGCAGTTTGCCCAAATCCGCGATGCGGAGGTGTTTGTTCTGGCCCCGCCCGCCATTCAGGGTCTGGGGAGCTCCGGCGGCTTCACGATGTATCTGGAGGACGTGTCCAACACCGGCACCACTGCCCTGGAAGAAGCGGCCAACAAACTGGCGGATGCCGCGACCACCGATGACCGGGTCGGCCAGGTCCGGGGCAACACCCGCACCCAGGAAAGCCAGCTGCGGATCAATATCGACCATGAGAAGGCCGGCGCCCTCGGTGTCGACATTTCCGATGCCAATGCCATTGTCAGCACTGCCTTTGCCGGCACCTATGTGAATGACTTCACCCTGAACGGAGAGATCAAGCCGGTCTATGTGCAGGCCGACGCCCCGTACCGCATGCAGACCGAGGACGTCTACCACTGGTATGCGCGCAATAGCTCGGACGAAATGGTGCCGTTTTCCGCCATTGCCTCTACCGGCTGGGCCCAAGGGCCGCCCTCTCTCAAGCGCTTCAACGGTACGGCGGCAGTCTCCATTCAGGGCGAAGCTGCCCAAAGCACAAGCTCCGGGGCAGCCATGGACGCCATGGAAGAGCTGGTGGCAGAATTGGACGGCGGCTATACGGCCGCCTGGTCGGGTCTCTCCTATCAGGAACGGCTGGCCGGTTCCCAGGCCAGCCTGCTCTATGCGGTGTCGGCCTTAGCTGTTTTCCTGTCGCTGGCCGCCCTTTATGAAAGTTGGTCTGTGCCCTTCGCAGTGCTTCTGGCCGTGCCTGTCGGCGTGCTCGGCTCCCTTGTGGCCGCCCAGTCGTTCGGTCAGGAGAACGACGTCTATTTCAAGGTCGGCCTGCTCATAACCATTGGCCTGACTGCCAGGAACGCCATTTTGATTGTCGAATTCGCCAAGGAACGCTGGGAGCACGGCGCCGGTCTTCTGGACGCGGCCAAAGAAGCGGCCCGCCTGCGTCTGCGCCCGATCCTGATGACCGCCCTCACCTTCATTCTTGGCGTTCTCCCCCTGGCCGTGGCGACAGGTGCCGGGTCCGCCTCCCAAAATGCGGTGGGCATCGGCGTGCTTGGCGGCATGCTCAGCGCCACGTTCCTCGGCATCTACGTGGTACCGGTGTTCTTTGTGGTGGTGCTGAAGCTTTTCCACCGCAAGCGCTCAGGCCAGGAAGGTCCACTGTCAGGATGACAGAAGACCAAACCTGCAACCCGTCAGTCTTCGCGTAAGGCCAGCTCGAACTGATCGGTGAGCGGCTTCAAGAGATAGGAGAGCGCGGTGCGCTGTCTGGTCTGGATGAACGCTTCCGCTGGCATGCCCGGCACCAGCACCAGCCCCGCGAGCCGCTTGCGTTCACTGTCGCTGATATGGATGCGCACCAGATAGAAGGACAAGCCCGTCACCGGATCTTCGCTGAGGTCGGCTGCAATCCGCTCAACTGTTCCGTCGAGTTCCGGCGTCGTGCGTTGATTGAAGGCGCTCAGGCGCACCAAGGCGGTCTGTCCCAGATGGAGCTGGTCCACATCCTCCGGCTTGACCCGCACATCAAGGGACAGGCTGTCATTCCTCGGCACGATCAGCATCAGGTTCTCACCGGGGGGGGCCACCCCACCGACCGTGTGGATCTCGAGCTGATGCACAGCGCCATCCTGCGGTGCGCGGATATCAATCCGCCGCAATTCGTCTTCCGTCGCCAGTTTGCGTTCGCGCAATTCGCCGGTTTCCATCTGCGCGGACCGCAGCTCGCGGCCGACCTCGGCCTTGAAATCCTGATCGATCTGAAGGATCTGCAGCCTGGCTTCCGCGATCCGCCCGGCCGCCTGCGCGGCCGCAGCAATTGCCTCGCCCCGGTCGCCTGCAAAAGTCGCAGCCTCCCGCTCCAGCGCGCTCAGCCGCTGCACGGACACCAGCTTGCGGGAATAGAGCGGCCGCAAGGAGGCCAGCTCGTCATCCAGCACTTTCAACGCCTGCTCAAAGGCGGAAATCTGGGCCTGATATCCTTCAATTTCATAGTCATACTGGGAAATGCGCTCTTTCAGCTGTTCTTTTTTACTGGTGCGCAAGTCCCGGCGGAAATGAAACAGAATGCGTTCACTGCGCAGGGCCTTGGCGGTTTCCTGATCGGACTGCGCAAGCCGCTCCAGATCCTCTGGAAAAACCAAAATGCCCAGATCATCCCGCTCCGCCTCAAGGCGCGCCAGCTGGGCCCGCAACTCGTTCAGCCGGTTGGTCACAATGGCATTGTTGGTACGCGCCTCCGTGCCATCCAGCCGGATAACAACATCGCCTGCACGCACATTCTGTCCTTCGCGCACCAAGAGTTCGCCGACCACCCCGCCAGTGGGGTGCTGCACCGCCTTCACATGGCTTTCCACCACGAAAGACCCTGCGGCAACCACCGCGCCGACCAGCGTGCTGCCCATGGCCCAGGAGACAAGCCCCACGCCAAGCCCGAAACTGAGCACGGCGCACACTCCGACATGGCGCAGCAAGGACCGGTTGAGATGTTTCAAATCACTCATTCGGATGTCTCCTTGCCAGGTTCAGCAGCTTTGGGGATCTCAGGCGTCAGCGGACTGCTCGCGACCACACGCAAGGGATTGAGCATTTGCGCGCCGTGGGATGAGGGCGTTTTGACCGGCACTGGCACAGCCCCCGGTTTCTTCATCACCTGGGCCAGAACCTCCTCCTTGGGACCGAGCGCTTTCACCCGGCCATTCTCCAGGATCAGCACCTGATCCACAGCCGCCATGGCACTAGGCCGGTGGGCGATGACCACAGCAATGCCGTTGCGCTCCTTCTGGTGCTGGATGGCTTTCAGAAGAGCCTCTTCTCCGGTCGCGTCCAGATTGGCATTCGGCTCGTCCAGCACAAGCAGGAAGGGATTGCCGAACAGCGCCCGGGCGAGACCGATCCGCTGTTTCTGACCGCCTGAAAGCCCGGCCCCGTCAAGGCCGATGCCCGTCTGGTAGCCCTTGGGAAGGGAGATGATGAAGTCATGGGCGCGCGCGGCCTGTGCGGCCTCGACAATATCTTCATCCCGCGCGCCCGGCCGGAACCGGGCGATATTCTCGGCGATCGTGCCTTCAAACAGCTCCGCAGACTGGGGCAGATACCCAATGTGGCAGCCGAGGTCCACCGGGTTCCATTGATCAAGGGAGGCGCCGTCGATCCGCACGTCCCCGCGCGGCGGGGCCCAGACCCCGGTCAGCACCCGGGCCAACGAGGTCTTGCCGCAGCCGGACGGACCAATCACCCCAAGAGCGGCACCTGCCTCCAGCCGGAACGAGACATTGGCCAGACACGGTGCGCCGCCGCCAGGCGGGACAACCACCAGATCAGCGACCTGAACGGTGCGGCACGGAGCCGGAAGCTTCAGCACCTCCTCCTTGGGTGCAAAGTCCCGTAAAATGCCTCTCAAGCGCTGCCAGCCCTGACGGGCACCAACAAAGTGTTTCCATTGCGCAATTGCGGTGTCGACCGGGGCCATTGCCCGTCCCATCATCACGGAGGCGGCAATCATTACGCCGGCGGAGGCCTGCTGTTCAATCACCAGCCAGGCCCCCACGGCCAGAATGGCGGATTGCAGCGCTTGACGCAGGGCGCGGGCGAGCGCGTTCATGGAGGCGCCGGTGTCGCCGCTTTTGCGGCTGGCGGCCAGATAGGACCGGTTATGGCCCTGCCAGCGGTCATAGACCGCCTCTTCCATCCCCATGGCTCGGATGCTCTCCGCATTCCGGCGGGCTGCTTCGGAAACGGCAGCACGCTCCATGCCCTTGTCGACAGCAACGCGCGAGGGCCGGCGGACGGCAAAATCTGCGGCCAGGGTAAGTGAGAACAACAGGACGGCCCCGGCCAGAGCGGTCACGCCCAGCCAGACATGCAACAGGAAACAGATGCCCAGATACAGCGGCACCCAGGGCAGATCCAAAAACGCGCCGGGCCCCGGGCCGGACAGGAAGGCGCGCACGGTGTCAAGGTCCCGCATAGGCTGCTGGCCATCGCCGGAAACGCGGGCGGCCAGGGGCAGCCGCGCAATGGCGGACAGCACTGTTCTGGAAAAACGGGTATCCAATCCTTCCCCGAGGCGCAGCAGCAGGCGGGCCCGCAAGCCATCCAGCAGCGCCTGAAACCCGTAGAGCATTCCGGCCAGCACGCACAAAGCAACAAGGGTCGGCACACTGCGGCTCGCAAGCACCCGGTCGTAAACCTGCAACATGAACAGCGGCCCGTTCAGCGCAAGCAGGTTCAAAAAGGCACTGGCTGCGAACAGGGCCAGGCCGGCCCGCTTCAGGGGCAGGAACACTGCCCCGGCTTCACGCCGGGACAGCATTTCAGTCTGGCTGCTTGCCATGGTCACGGGAAATCCCGATCAGGCAAACAGGAAGTCGGAAGCATCGATGACGGATGCATCCGTGTCGGCGAGGGTAATGCTGTCCACGTCCTTGTTGATGTCGTAGACGATCGTATCCGAGCCATCCTGTTCGACCACAAGATCGCTAAAGGACGTTGTCCCCCAAGCGGAGATATCCAGAGTGTCAACACCATCCTGATACCCGGAGGTGCCTGTGTCTCCGGACGTGACACTGTCATCACCGCTGGAGAACACAAACGTGTCTTCTCCGGCAAACCCGGTCAGAATGTCAGACGCAGCCGTATCGTTGATGACCGTCCCGACATCCGCGAGGTAGCTGTAAAGGTAGGAGGTGGATCCCTGTACGCTCAGGCCATAAATGGCATAGTCCAGAAGATCACCGGCACCAGACGTGTCATAATTTGGATCGTTGGTAATCACCAGTTCGGAGGTCACGGAGAACCCGCTGGTGCTGGATTCGCTGTAGCCTGTGCCAAGCGTGATTGTGTCCACATCCCCCGTCAGGTTGCCCTGGCTGTATTGCATGTCGCCATCCAGAACGATGCCGTTCGACCCTGCGCTGCCTGCAGCCCACTGGTCATAGGTGGCAGTGCTGGACGGCTGGGTGACGATCCCGTCCGAGGCATTCCAGAAGGCCCCATAGTTGGAAGTGAAGCCGTTCGACCAGCTCGCCAGATAAGATACCATGTTGGAAGACGCGCTGGTAAGATCGATAATGGCAGCCATGGGTATTCTCCTTGAGTTTGCTGCTGTTGCCCGGTTGCACGGGCACTTTGTCCCTGGCCGGAGGGCTTTCCGGCCAGGGCTTCCGGGGGCTGAAAGCCCTCCGAAATCGAGGATCCTGCGACCGCCTGGGGCTAAGAGCCCAGGCGCAGCACCATCAATCTGTCAGTTTGCTGTCCCGGACGGCTTTCAAAAGCCGTGCCTGTCGGATGGCGGAGGTCAGAACCGGAGCGTCAGGGACGCCTGCAAAGTGCGGCCCGGTGCGACATAAGTGCTGTTGGGCGGCACATAGTTGATGTCAGTCACATTGTTGGCGGAAAAGCGCAGCACGGCGTGGTCATTCGCCTTGAAAGAGCCGAAGAGATCCAGCGTCGTATAGGGATCGCCATAGACTTCCAGCGGATTGCCCTCACTGTCCAGTGTGGCCGCTTCCGTGGCCGTGACATGGCTCACACGCGCTCCGAGGGACAGGCGGCGGTCAAACAAGCGCACCCCTGCGTTCAACACAAGTTTCTGGCGCGGTGGCACTTCGGAATTGAAGAAGATCGTTTCGCCGGTCGTGGACACGTTGCTGTTGCTGAACCGGTCGGTTTTTTGCGGCCACTCGACATCAAGCAGGGTCAGAGAAGCACCAAACCAGGCGACCCCGGCATCATAGTTGCCCTCCAGCTCGATGCCCTTCATCTGGGTGGTGCCATCCAGATTGACAAAACCGTAATAGGTATGGGTGACTTGCGCATCCGGAACAATGTCGCCGACAACGATATAGTCTTCAATTTCCCTGTAGAACGCGGATGCCTTGATCCGCAGGCTGTCTCCCGGTGTCAGCAGATCGTTGGTAAACACATTTGCGCCAAGTTCAAAGGTTCGTGCTTTTTCCGGGTCAAGATCCAGATTCGGGGCCAGCGACGTTCCGACATAGTCTCCAGGAGACAAGGAGCCAGAGGCAAAGGTTTCCGAGATGGTTGGAGGCCGGAAGCTTTGAGAATAGCTGGCATAGGGCTTGAACCAGTCAACCGGCGCAAGCTCCACGGTTGCAGATGGCAGCCACGCCCCATCGGACCGCTCAATATCAAGCGTTTCTGAACTTACCGTGGTGCTGGATGTTATGATGGACTGCCCGGCAATATAGAAGATTCCGTCGACAACTTCCCCCATTCGAGCCCTGTATCTGTTTGCCGTACGGGTCGAAAGCGCTGCTGCTCTGTCCGGATCTGTAGCAACAAGATAGTCATAGTAAGATATCACCGATTGCACGACATAATTTGTATTTGATGTCGTCTGGTCGCGATATGTTGAGCTTCCTTTCAAGCGATACCAATCATAGCGAAGTCCACCGGAAATGGACAACCAGTGCACGGGCTCCAGCGTACTGTTGAGAAAGGCGCTTGCGACATCGCGGCGGCCCGGAGGCGACCAGCTTCCATAGGAGTTTTCAAAAAGAGGATTGCTGTCGATACTTGTGCTGGAAGCCTGCTTGTTCGACACATCGCGGAAGGCCTCCACACCATAATCCAGGCTCAGCGCCCCCAGCGACGTGGACAGCTCGCTTGTGTTGTCCAGAATAAAGCCAAAACTTGTGAATTCCGTCGCAATGCTGGTTTCAGCAGACGAGCTGCGCGCTTCACGCGTTTCGTCGTTTGACGTGGTCTGGGCCCAAAGCTTGCCGGACAGGTCGATCAGCGTGTTGTCCGGCGTCCAGCCGATATCGGCCACCACCGTGTTCGAACCAACGTCGAACGAACTGCCGTTCCCATCTGCAGTCGTGCTGTAGCGGAAGGCATTGTGCTGGTGTAGCCAGGACAAGGAAGCCGTCACCTCCTCCAGCTCCGCTTCCACCTTGGCAAACCCGCTCCAGCTCCGCCGGTAAGTCAGGTCATAACGGCCATCGGCAACACCATTTTCCCCCGGCTCATAGGTGCCCATGCGCTTGCGGCTTGCCCCGAGCGTAACCGAGATCACCTCCCCCAGGCGCATGGCTCCGACAAAGGACCCGTCCAATTCATATCCATTGGTACCGGCCCCGCCTTCAACTTCCATGCCCCAGGACTTGCCCGGCTCGATAATGTCGTCCGCCCCCACAAGCCTGAAATCGACGGCGCCCCCCAAGGACCCCGCATTGTTGGCAGAAGCTCCGGTTTTCTTGGTAATGTCCACCGCCCGCACAAATGATGTATCGACAAAAGCCAGGCCAATTCCGCCCGTGGATGTGCCGCCATAGCGCCCGCCATCCTGGGCGTTCTGCCGCGCTCCTTCAATGGAGACGACCACACGCCCGGCATCCTGCAAGCCACGCACATTTGGGGAGACGGTTGGGAAACTGCCAACGGTTGCGCCCTGATAGGCCCCGGCCACCGAATTGAAAAGCTGGTTGGTGCCACGGACGCCGCTGTCGGCAATAGCTTCGCTGGTAATCACGCTCACACTGTCAGCCGTTTCATAGACCCAGTCCGGCGTCCCGGCATAACCGGTGCCCGTATTGTCCGTGACCACGATCAGGTCGAGCACCTCCTCGCCGGCTTCACCGGTTCGGGTGACAGCGGCCTCTGTTGAGGAAATGATGACCGTGCCGGCTTCGGACACCCACCAATAGAGGCCGGTTCCAGCCAGCATCTGCGACAGGGCCGCATAAGGATCCATCGTTCCGGAAACCGCGTTGGTCGCAATCCCGCTGCCGATGGCCGTAGCCAAGGAAATCTGCAGACCGGACTGACGCCCAAAAGCCGCCATGGCCGGTCCCACCGGCTGGCTGGGAATATTAAAGCTGACCTGAGCAGCCTCAACCTCCTGGGCCTGCGCCCCGCCGCTGACAGCCCCCGGCACTGCAGCTGTCATCACCGACAAGACGATTGTCATGGCCCATAGCAGCCCCAAACGTCTGGCTTGCCTCCCGCAAACAACTCCTCCAAATCCGGACCCCGTCCCATTACGCATCATACTCTACCCACCACTCCTGTCAGATATCCGCGCGTTGGCAGGCCTGCCTTGGCATCGGATCTCGGACAGTTAGACGAGCGGCATCGGGATTTTTTTCAGGGCAGCGTAAAAAAATATGAATTTATTATTCATATTTATCAGCTTGCCCCTCTCAAAACATGAAAGTAGGGAGAAATTTCAATAACTTGACCGCCAAATGGCGCCACCAGCGCCCGCAAGGCACGGTCCGGTTTGGAGAGATCGAAGATCCCTGTGACCCGACGAGAGGCCAGCTGGCTGTCCGGAATGGTGATCCACCCCACCTGATAGCGGCCAATCTGTTCGGCCACACTGGCAACAGTCTGGCCGGACACCACAAGACGCCCCCGACGCCAGGCCGCGATATCAGCCGGGTCGACGGCCAGCACAGAAGCGGCGCCGCTGGCCCTGTCGACGCGTAGCATGTGCCCCGGCTGAAGCGCCACTTTATCCGCCATCTCCAGATCGGGCATCGCCGTGACTGCGCCCTCCAGAAGGGCAACCGACGTTGCCGCCTGCCCCCGGCGCAGGTTGAATTCCGTTCCAAGGACTTTCACCTGAAAGCCTCCGGCCGTGACCGTGAAGGGCCGCTCCGGGTCCCGGGCCACGTCAAAAAACGCCTCTCCTGCCAGAAGTGTCACCTGGCGTTTTCCACCTTCAAACTGTTCGGCAATGGCGCTCCGGCCCGCCAGGGTCACCCGGCTGCCATCTTGAAGATCAATGGTCCGGATTTCGCCCGTTGCCGTGGCATGATCCGCTTCAAGCCGCAGGAGCCAGCCCGGAGCCAGCACCAGCACAAGGCAGGCGGCAAGGGCACAGGCCGCGAAGGCGCCCGCCCGCCGGAGGCCGCGCGCGCCTTTACGAAAGGTTTGCTTATTGTGGTCAAAAGATGCTGAAAGATCCCTCGCGCGCATCTCAAAGGACGGGACCCTCGCCGCCCCCTCCGCCCGCAAGAGGCCAGGCTCGATCATATCAAGTGCCTGCCAGGCCTTGCAGGTTCTTTTCCAGGCGGCGTCATGGTGCGGATGCTGACGCCGCCAGGCATCAAAGCCTGACAGCAGCGCGCTGTCTGCCCGGTTCTCCTGCAGTTTGAGAAACCAGTCGGCCGCATCCTCCAAAACGCTTTGCGGAATGCCCCCTTCCGCCGTCTGGTCAAAGTCACTCATGCGCCCGCTCTTGTCCTCTCCTGCGGCCGCGGCCGGCCCGGAACTGTTCAATCCTGTTTTTTAAAACGATTACCAAAGACTTTTTTTTCAGCGAAGCTGCGTTTTTTCAGTAAAAAAAAGCCCGTTCTCTTCAAAACACCCAGATCCGGACCTGGTTTACGCGTCGGGATTGCTCAAGGCGGCAAGGGCCGCAAGGGTCTTGCGCAGAATCCGGTGGACACTGGCCACCGAAATCTCCAGCTGCGCTGCGATCTGAACCATGGTCAGCCCCCGGAACCGGTAGAGCTCCAGCACAAGACCGTATTCCTCCGGACAGGTTTTCAGATAGTCGGAAATGCGGCGAAGCTCGTCGGCGGCAACCATGCTGTGCTCGGGCGTGGAGTCCCCCTGCGGCGCGGCCCAGTCCGGCAACTCCTGAGCATTCAGGCCGCTTTCCCGCTTGCGTCTGCGTTTCCAGTCCAGGGCCAGATTATGCGCAATGCTGAACAGGTAAGCCCGGACAGACCCGGTGATCTGGTCGTGCCGACGGGAAAAGCGCAGATAGACCTCCTGCACGATCTCTTCCGCATCATCCCGCGAGCCGATCATCGGCGCCACATAATTTACCAAGGCCATACGATGCGCCAAATAGCACGCAAAGCCGTCCTCGCCGTCTTGACAGATCATCACCCCACCCGAGCCCGGCGCATCTGTGCCGGCTGTCAAACGTTTGCATAAAAATCGAAAAACACATCCGCCCGGACCGGTTCGTGCGAAGAAATCTTCGGGAAACCGGCCTCCAAGATCCGTTTGTCTGGGCCGAGGGAGCGGCTGCGCACACCTTGGCGCCCGGTCTTCTGAGCGCCCGAATAAAACTTAACAAAAAAACTCATATTTCTGCAAGCCACTTCTGCGGCAACAGAACGCCCGGCCGCTTTGCCTGCACAACACCTCGCAGAGACGGGACAAACGATCGGAAAACCGCCTTCCCATATCTCCCCGGCCCTGCCGCAGGCCAAACGCGCGGCAGATGCGGATCAACAAATTCCGCAAAGAAATCAAACCATCAAAACAGATATTCGAGCACAGAAAGGTCTCCGATGGTGCCAAGGGCCGCATAGCTGGCCTCCAACTGCACTTCGTAACTGGAGGCTTCAACAATGAGCTGTGCCACATCTGCATCGGAGATACTGCTGACCATCTCCTCAAGCGAGGCCACATACTCGTTTTCGCTGCTCACATAGCTTTCCAGCGCCGAAGCATCCGAGGAGGCCATGCTCTGCAAGGCAATGATACCGTCCTGGGCGCTGACCAGAAGTTCTGACAGGGCTTCCATGTCGTCGGTCGTCAGCGTATCGGACGTTGCTGCATAGGAGAGCGCACGAAGGGCCTCCTCAATGGCTTCCGTATCGGCCGTTACCCCATAGTCTATCGACCGGTCCGAGCTCAGCCGCACGGTCTGGGTATAGTCGTCGCCGGTATAGTAACTGGTGTCGGTGGTGGTCAGGTCGGCAGCCTCATAGGTCTCCAGATCCACCGGGGCGTCCTGCGTGTTGCTGCCCGCGAACAGATAGCGGCCGTTCAACTGCGTGTTCAAAAGAGACTGCAATTCCTCCAGATAGGAGGCCGCAGCCGTCTGCAGGCCCGACAGGTCATCCTCGGTGCTGACAGCCGACACCTCGGTGCGCATGGAGGTCAGAAGATCGCTCATACTGCCAAGGGCGGAATAGGTGGTCTCGACCCGCGTCAGCGCATCCCCGGCAACCGAGACGGACGCCTCGGACCGTGCAATTGAAACTTCCAGTTCAACCAGCTTGGACGCATCCGTGCCAAGGCCAGCATAGTCGCTGGAAATCTTTCCGCTGGATTGCTGCTCCTGATTTTCCGCCAGTTTTGCCTGGGTTTCCAGCGCATTTTTCAGAACCTGGGAGGTCTGATTGAACGTCGCAACACGCATAACCATTTCGCACGCTCCTGAAGACATGCCGTGCGGGCGCAGAAGCCGCCCTTTGAAACGCCGGGTTAGCTGACCGCTTCCAGCAGTTCCTCGAACATTTCGTTGACCACGCTCAAAAGCGTGGAGGCTGCGGAATAAAGCTGTTCCAGTTCCGACAACCGGGCGAGCTCCTCATCCACATTGACCCCGTAGGTGGACGAGATCGTGTCTGAGACGGTGCTCAATTCGGTCTCGGCCAGGTCGAGCGCGCTTTCGGCGGAATTGGCCTTGGTGACCGCATCGGCCAGAATGTCGTTGGCATAGCTGGTGAAGGACATGGTGCCCCCGCTGAGCCCGCCCGCATCATCAAAGGTCACCTCCCCTTGCAGGACATCCAGAAGGGCGTAGGCGACTTCCGAAGGCAACGTGTCCCCGAGCAGTTCGGACGGATCAGAGGTGACCGTCTCACTGACCGAAATGTCCGACGCCCCGGTGCCGGTGAGCGTGTCCGCGGACACCCCATTCACGCTTTCGATGAATGTTGTGGCAAACTCGTCAAGCATGTCCTGATAGGCTGGCAGGGTTTCGTCGCGCAGTTCCAACAGCGCCCCGATCGTGCCCGTATCGATGTCATCCGTGATGTCCAAGCCGTCAACGGAAACGGTTGTGGTGCCGTCGGCCGACGTGTCCGTGGTCAAAAGATGAGCCGTGTCGCCCACCAGCATCTGGCCACTGTCCGTATAGACCTTGACCGTACCATTGTCGGCCTTCGCATAGCTGATGCCCATCTGCTCCGACAAGGCCGCCAGGGCGGAATTCAGCTCATCTTCCAGATCCGCCGTGCTGCCGCCCCGGGCCGCAACAGCCTCAATCTGCTCATTCAGACTGTCAATCGTGCTGATGGCCTCATTGGCGGCTGTGACCGCATCACCGATTTCCTCGTCCGCCTGGTCGATTTGGTCCTGGACGTCGGACGACAGGCTGTTGATTTGGGAGACAACCTCTTCAAGCGCCGAGACGGCAGCACTTGCCAGGCTTTCGCTTTCTGGCGTTTCGGCCAGCGTGGTCAGGGCGGTTTCAAAGTCGGACAGGGTGTTGGCAAGTGAACTGCCATCCCCGCTGTCATCGGAGGTCTCGCCAAGCGATTGCTGCAGGCTGTCCAGATAACTGGCCGTTGCCGTTGCAGAGGCGGCGCTGCTGGTGGCCTCCAGAAGGTCTTCCACAAGATACTTGCTGACGCTTGAGGAAATCCCCGTCACCGAAACCCCGGTGCCAACACCAGAGGTGGTGGTGGCCGAGGTGGTGGCCGACTTTGCCGTATAGCCATCGGTGTCGGCATTGGCGATGTTGGCAGATGTAACGGAGGTCTGGACCTGCGAGCTGCTGATGGCGCTGGAGGCGATGGAAGCGGCTGTACTCAAACTGGTCATAGCCGGTTCTCCCCGTCAAGCTTCGTAGCGGCGGCCGACGGAAATGGGCCGCACCGGGTTCTGGCCATAACCGCCGCGATTGTCGTAACGGGCATTGGCGGTCTGCTTGTCGCGGATCGCCCGCATGATGGTCTGCACCCGGCGTTTGCTGGCGTTGAGCGCCCGCACGAGGTTCTGGCTGTTGTCCGACAAGGCCTTGGTCAGGCGGTCATTGACCGCTTGCAATTCGGCAAATTTCTGCGGTGAGGCCAGCAGAAACAGGTTGCTCTGGGCCTTGAACAGATCCAGAAAATCCGCAAGCTCCCGGGAAAGCTTCTGCTTGTTCTCAAGAAGATCATCAATCGGCCGGGGCCGCCCGCTGGACAGTCGGCGGTTTTCTTCCTCCGCAACCGCCAGCAGGCTTTCGGAAATCCGGATGGCATTGTCAACTGCCGCCTCCACCTTTTCAATGTCCCTGGAGGACAGTAAGACACTGGAGGCCTTGACCGGCCGTTTTTTCTGATTTGCAGCAGACATGTTCACCTACCTTGGGATTTCCATGCATTCGCCATTCTGGCGTAGGCCCCGGCGGCCTGGGAGGCCGCCGTGGATCGGGACATTTTCGCGCCCGTTTCCTTCTGTTGCGCCCGCATTTCCCGGGTCACCTCTTCAAGATCCTTCTTGAGGAGCAGCAGCTTCAGTTTTCTGGCGGGCGTGTTCCCGCCCGCGCCAATCCGCACGATTTCCGCATGCAGACGCTTGTGCCGGTCTTTCAGCTTCCTCAAGTCATCGCTCATGACGCTTACCGAACCGCATCGAGCAGCGTGTCGTACATGTCATTGGCCGTGGACATGATCTGCGAGGCGGCCGAATAGGCCTGCTGCGCGGACAGCATCTTGGAGAATTCCTCACTGGTGTCGACGGTGCTCGATTCCAGCCATCCGCCGGAGATCGTTCCGGCGCCCCCTTCACCCGCCTCATGCAAGGTCGCGTTGCCGGATTCCGAGGAACGGGCATAGACACTGCCGCTCAATTCCGTCAGACCGTCAGCATTTCCAAATGTTGCCACCGGTATCTGGAAGATCGGCCGTTCTTCGCCATTGTCGAAATAAGCGATCACCATGCCGTCATCGTCAATTTCGATTGAGCTGAGATTGCCATAGGCCAGACCGTCCTGGTCGACCGACTGCACATCAATGGACGGATCATCGCTGTCGGAAGAATACTGGGTCAGGCCGCTGTCGGTGTCTGCGTCGCCCAGATCTACCGAAATCGTGCTGTCGGCCGCTCCGGTCGTCCAGTTTTCAATCGTCAGCTCTACCGGATCGGGATCGGTCGAGGCCAGTGTGCCGTCGGAGTTGAAGGTGACGGTCACAGGGTCGGAGGTCACCGTTCCGATGGTCTCACCGGAGGAGGCCAGAACCGGATCGGAGTACGTGATTTCCCATGTGTTTTCGGCGGTCTTGTTGTAGGTCGCCGTGATCGTGCTGGTCGTGCCCAGGGAATCGTAGACTTCGAACGTGGTTTCGAAACTGTCGCCGATTTCCGCATCCGCCGGCAAGTTCGCCTGGATAGCCACATTGGACGTGGCCTCCACAGAACTTTGAACAGAATCGAGGTCAATCGTGGTCAGGGCATTCTCACTGGTGCCACCAATCGGATTGCCATCCTCATCCGTGGCCCAGCCCAGCAGGTAATAGTCGCCATTGACCAGATAGCCGTCACTGTTGACGGTGAATTCGCCGTCCCGGGTGTAATAGGTGGAAGTGGCGTCCGTGGAATCGGAGACGATGAAAAAGCCATCGCCTTCAATCGCCATGTGGGTCGCCTCGGTGGACTCCACCAAAAGCCCCTGCTCATCCACATTCGATACCATGGTCGCAGCCACACCACCGCTGGAATTGGACCCGCTGCCCGCCACCAGGCTGGAGAAGCTGGTGGTTGAGGACTTGTATCCGGTGGTCTGGGAGTTGGCCAGATTGTCCGAAATCACCGACAGGGCGGAACTTTGGGCAGACAGGGCCGAAATGGCAGCGTTCAGGGCGCCTTGGATACTCATTGCACTCTCCCTTAGCCCGTCGAGGCGACGGCAAGAACGTTTTCAAGAAGGACGGCTGCATCACCGATGCCCAGAACAACATCGTCGCCCGAGCTGTCGACGGCGGTGACTTCGGCGATGACAGTGGTGCTACCGGAAACCTCGTTTCCGTCACTGTCCGTGGCGTCGACCACGATGGTGTACTGGCCACCATCTTCCAGCTGCTCACCATCGGAGGTCACGCCATCCCAGGTGAAGGAATGGGACCCTTCGGAGGTCGCGCCGTCTTCGCTGTAAACGAGATTGCCGTCCGCATCGTAGATCGAGACGGTGACGCTCTCCGCGTCGCTGTCGAGGGTGTAGGACCAGTTGGCCTCGCCATCCTGCAGCGACGTGGTGTTGCCCACCGCTTCAACCGTCTGGTTCAGGTAGCCAAGCCCCTGGGTGTTCATGAAACTCGACACGCTGTCCGTCAGGCTGCTGAGCTGGTCGGAGATCTCCGTCAGCGTCTCGGTGCTGGAATAAGACGCGAGCTGGCTGAGATATTCGCCGGTGTCAGCCGGATCGGTCGGATCCTGATACTGAAGCTGCTGAACCATCAACAACAAGAATTCATCACTGTCGATGCTTGTTCTGTTCGCATCTTCAGTAGCACTATCGCTCGTCGTTGTAGTTGTCGTTGTGTAAGAGTTCACTGTGGATATGCTCATATCCTCAACTCCACCTGATGATTTCGATCCTTCAGCGGAGCTTTACTTAAGTAAGAACACAGCAAACCCGCTCTATTAGTGAAACGTTCGCGAGAACCGTTTCAGGCGGAGTTTTTTTTCAAAAAAATTACTAAGTAAAAAATGCCCAGAAGCTTATAAAAACAAGGAAATACTTGCCGGGCAGAAAAACACCACTGCACGCGCCCTGAAAAGGCAAAAACCCGGGACTTTTGATGACCGCACAGCAACTACAAATCAGTGGATAAGGTCAAAACGACAAAGGCCCGGCAGTTTTTGCCGGGCCTTGTGCGATTTTTCCGGGCCGCACGCCGCGCGATATCAGCGCCGGGCGAGACTCAAACAGTCAGCATGTCAGGATGATTCACGCGCCTTTTGCATGATCTTGCCGACAAGATCTCGCGGGGCCTTTGGCCCCTGGCGGGAGGTGAGCAGGTGCGCAAGATCCTGTTCTTCTTTCAGGCGATACCGTGCGTCATCAGACATTTTCAGCAGTTCTCTGGCCGATTCCTGCTCAATCGCAGGCCAGCCATCCAGGTTGCACCCGTGCTTGTCGAGCAGCGCGTCAAATTTATCTAAAGCCATTCGGGGCTTGAAAGCGTCCATCTGCGAACCGGCAAATCATTGACCACGGCTCAGACGGTACAGGCAAGCGCCCGGGATGTCTACGTCTTCAGAAACACTCTGCAATAATTCGCCGGTCGTAAATCTCGTCCTGAAGTGCCGTCAGTGAGCGCTCGGACAGCGGGGTCTGACCCGCCCAGGCGTTTCTGAATTCCAGCAGGCCTTCGGCCAGGGTTGCCAGGCGCTCAACCGCATCCTTCTTGCCCGCCACACGGTTCAGGGCAAAGATGTTGCGGGTGTACATTTCGATGAACTGCCGCCCGATTTTCCTGTCAATGTCCGGATCCACATTCTGGCGCAGGCCGCGCAGGATGCCGGTTGCCCGGGCAATACGGAGTTGGGAGTCTTCATATTCCTTCTTGCGCAGATGCTTTGCCCCCAGAACGATTGCATTGAGAACCTCATCCAGCAGCAGCGTGACCGCCACGGGCGGCGCCACCGCAGTGGCAGCCGTGCGATATGCGGAAATGGCGTGGTTCATGGCATAGCTCATCACTTAATCTCCTGAGTCGAGAAGAGCTTCAAGATAGTCGAGGGTCGATTCTGCTTCCTCGATGGCGGTCTGATAGGAGGCGTAGAGCGTCACCAGATAGTCGCGGTAATCCTCGGCGGACGCGATGATGTCGTCATACTCATCCTGATAATCGCTGTTCTGCTCGGTCAGATCGGTCACGATCTCCGTCAGCAAACCGTCATCTTCATCGGCATAGGAATTGACGGCGTTGTAAAGTTCTTCCGCCAGGCCGGAGGTGAAGCTGACGGTGACTGTGTCGCTCTCCGTGCCGGTGTAGACGAAGCTGATGCCTTCATACTCGGAGCCCTCGACGCCGACGATACGCGTCCCGCTGACCTCGAACAGCCCTTCCTGGCCATCCACCAGAACGCTGGTCACCTCGCCGTCCTCATCAACCTCAATCTCCAGGGTCAATTCCGAAGGCATGTTGTCGTTGCGGGCCAGCAGGGCCAGATCGGTGGAGCTGGACTCCATGCTGAACAGAAGCAGACCCTCGATCTCGTCCAGATTGTTCAGGAGCGCGTCGGCCAGCTCGTCGTCATCGACCTCCAGATTGTTGTTGCTGTCATAGGAGAGGCCCAGAAGCGCCATGCTGGTATCGTCGATCATGGTCGACAGCGCTTCGGCAATGTCGCTGTTGGCCGACCGCAAAATCGAGTCGCCAAACAGCACAGCATCTGCCGCAGCCCCGCCGCCGGAGGCGACTTCCTGCTGGGTCAGAGCCCATTCACGATAGGCGTTGTAGGCTTCCACCAGAGCGTAGACCGCTTCCTGAATACTGGTCAGGGAATTGGAAATTTCAACCGAGATATATTCGCCGTCCTCGGTCTCCTGATAGAGCGAGAAGGTGATGCCCTCGATCACATCATCAATGGTGTTGCTGTTCCGGGTGACCTCGATCCCGTCGACACTGATGATCGCCTTTTGCGAGGCCTGCAGTTCGGTGACAAAGGCGCCGTCCTCATCGGTCAGTTCCAGTTCCTGACCAATGTCGTCGCCCTCCAAGGCCGTATAGACGATATCGCTGCCGGTCTCCGTTGCGGTCAGAACAAGCTGGAACTCCTCATCAGACACCTGCACAACCGTTGCGGCGACACCGCTCGTGTCCGAATTGGCATTGATCTCCTCGGCAATCTCGTCGAGGGACATGTCTTCGGTGATGGTGATCTCGACAACACTGTCCTCATCCCCGCTTTCCAGGGAGAGTTCGAACGTGCCCGACAGGCCGAGATCTGCGGTGTTGTCTTCATAAACGTCGCCGGACACCTTCTGAGCCGTGGCCAGCTGCAGGATTTCCAGCTCATAGGTGGCCACATCAATGCCGTCATCCGCGGTAACCACAACAGCGGCTTCCGCATCGGCGCCGCCAAACCCGGTCAGATAGGCTTCCCGGACCGAAAAGATGTCATCGCTTTCGGTGAGGCTGTTTTCGGTTCCTCGGATGGTTTCAAGGGCGGACGTCATGTCCTGAAGCAGGGATTGCATTTCCTCGTAGGCGGCAATCTCGGCTTCATTGTCCTCGATCTTGGATTCGATGGTCGCAGCCGGCAATTCCTTGACGGTCACCGCCGCCTCGATCAGAGCGTCCCAATCGATATCCGCATCCGTGTTGGCGGAGCTGGTATAGGTGGTGGTGGTGCTTGTCGTGGACGTCGTCGATGTGGTTGTTGACGTGGTGTCGGTCACACTCATCACCTTTCTTCATGCGTTCAAGGCGCGAAAGATCCGGGCTGCTGGTGGCCTTCTGGCGCGCTCAGCAACCCGGACAAGGGTCAAGACCCGGTTACCGGATCAAGGACAGCAGATTTTCCGGCATTTCGTTCGCCTGAGACGCAGCGGCGACAGCGGCCTGCACCTTCACGCTGGCAGAGGACAGCTTCGCCTGTTCCTTGGCGATATCGACATCGGCGATGGCCGACTGGGCCGCATCCAGGTTCTCGATGCTGGTCTCGATCTGCGCGGAGCGGAACTCGAAGCGGGACATGGTCGCACCCATTTCAGCCCGGGCATTGGACACTTCGTCAATCGCCACATCTAGAAGGGCAAGAGCTTCTGCTGCGCCATCAGCGGTGGACACATCCAGATCGGCAACCCCGAGAGACTCGGATGTCAGATCCGGAAGGGTCAGCGTGATCGTATCGGTGGAAGAGGATCCGACAACGATTTCCGCACCGGTGGTGTCCACCTCGGTCGTGGTGCCTGTCGTGGTGCCTGCCGTCAGGCCCAGGGTCGACAGATCAAGGTCACCAGAGCCGTCGGCCAAGGTGATGGAAGCATCTTCACCAGTGGTGGTCGTCGTCAGGGTCAGCGTTCCGCCATCATTGGTGGCCTGGATGCTGTATTCCCCTTCCGCCTGCAGGCCAGAGTTGATCTGCTCGACCATTTCGTCAACGGTCAATGACGTATCGTCGCTGGAGAGTTCGATTTCGATGTCGTTGATCGTGATCGTACCGGTGTCCCCGGCCGTCACTGTTGCGGCTGCTGTGGCCCCGGTCACGGTGGCAGCTGTTTCAACCGTGTCGTCGGAGAAGTCGCTGGTGCCGTCCAGAAGGCTCTGGCCATTGTAGCGGGTGCTTTCCGCGATCCCGTCAATTTCTTCCTGAAGTTCCTCAAATTCCGCCTGGATATAGGCGCGCTCCGTGTCGGTAACCGTGCCGGATGCCGATTGGGAGGCCAGGGTTTTCATACGCTCCAGAATGTCACTGACATTGGCAGCGCCACCATCAGCCGTCTGCAGAACGGAAATCCCGTGAGAGGAGTTGGTGGAGGCCTGCTCAAGGGCGGCCACGTCAGAGGAAATCTTGGTGGCGATGGCAAGACCGGCCGCGTCGTCAGACGCCTTGGTGATGTTCGAGCCACTGGCCAGCTTTGACAGCGAGTCGGACTGTTCGCTGGAGTTGATATTCAGATAGCGAACCGCAGTATTGGCAGCGGTATTTGTAGAAATAACGGGCATCGTCTTCTCCTGATGATCGTAAACCCACGCAAACTGTCCGCGCGGTCGGCGTGTTTTCTGCACGCTCTGTTGATTGAACGGAGAAGTGCCCTGAAATCAGGCGAAGTTTATTTTTCGACAGGTCTGGTAGAGTTAACCATTTGTAAAAGCGTTGAGAATATCGGCGCTTTGGGCTTTCAGGATCTCACGCAGCCTTTGGCGCCCGCGCTTGAGCAGGCTCTCCACGGCGGACACGGTCGTGTCCATGATGTCCGCAATCTCGCCGTTGCTCATGTTCTCGTTATAGGAGAAGACAAGCGCGATCCTCTGCTGGTCCGGCAGCTTGCCGATCGCGCGCTCCAGAAGCTCTGCTGCCTGCTGGCGTTCCAGGCCCTGGGACTGGTTCAGACTGCCATCTTCCAGTTCCGGGATCTCATCCACGGTCTCCGCCTTGGGCTTGCGCAGAAGGTCAATACAGCGGTTGCTCACCACCCGGTAGAGCCAGGTGGAAAACTGCGCCCGCCCGGGCTGCCACACGTCCCTGCGGGTCCAGACCTGCAAAAAGGCGTCCTGAACAACATCTTCCGCATCCGCCCCGGACTGGAGGATGCGGTAGGCCACCGCATACCCCCTATCCACGTGGCGCTCGACCAGGGCCTGAAACGCATCTTCCCTGTCAGCTGCCACCAGCGCCAGTAGATGATCGTCGTCAAGGGCAGTCAGATCCACCTCGGCCGTTGCAGCCAATTGTTCGAGGCGCTTCTTGTGATCCACGTCGGTTTCGCTCTGCTCCGGCGCAGTTTCAGATATCGCAACACCCATATCCAGTTCCTCAAGACACCCGGGCCCGGAAAATCAGAGCCACGGCTACAAGTCTTTAACGTACTGATAGCGTATTTCAGGCGCGAATAATTTAATTTTTTCAGATTTTTACTAGGTAATTTATGCCCAAAAAGCGTGAATATTTTTCCTATACTAGGCAAAAAATTCCCACTTTAAGATTTTTAATTAAGAATGCTTAAAAGCTACCAGTATATTACAGTTTCCGAATTGTTAACGGTACATTTCTCCGCCCCCAGCAAAAACGAGCACTTTTTCCGGCCACAATAGTTAACAGTAATACGCATGCCCTTTTTCGACGCCCCGTCCCGTTTCAACCGTACTGCCGTAAGGTTACGCTTCAAAATCTGCCCACCCAAACCAGCCCCAGCAAAATCTACCAGGGCCTTTTCCGGATCAAAAATGCGGTGATTCGATATTTTTTTCGCCTCAAGAGCCCCAGAACGGCTCACAAATGCTCTGTCGGGACAGCGACGACCGCGAGGCAATCTCCAGATTGAATCAGACCCGGAAAATGGCGCGCCATCAAAAGGCCGGACCGTCTTGCCCGGTAGATCACCGGACCAATTCCCGTCCGGTCCAGAGCCCAGACCTGGGCAAGCGCCTGGTTTTCCTGAACCGTGTCACCGAGGTCGGCGAGCGGCTCGATCATACCGTCGCCTTCGCAAAAGACGAAGCAGCGCTCGTCCGGCATGTCCAGGGCCGTACTGCCCTCAAGCTCCGGCTGCCCCGTCAGAAGACCGGCATGTTTGAGCAGATTGCGCGCGCCCCTTAAAGCGATTGCAACAGACCGCGCCGTTGCCGTTCCGCCCCCGCCAAGCTCTGTTGTGACAAAGACCTTGCCTTGCTCCTCGGCCGCAGTGTCATACATTCCGGCCGCATCGATCTCTCTGAGGATCGCCGTATAGGGCGCATTGAAGGCCTGCGCGGCAGCAAGGCAAGCGGCTTGCTGCGTCTTGTCTTCAAGCACATGCGCACAGGCAAAGGGAAGGAAGTCCAGCGTCCTGCCGCCAGAGTGAAAGTCGAGCACCACATCCGCCATCGGCAGAAGGACTGTGTTGAAATAATCCGCGATCTTTTCCGTCACCGTTCCGTCAGGACGGCCCGGAAAGGTCCGGTTGAGATTGCCCCTGTCGATGGGTGACGTCCGTGTTCCGGCGCGAAAGGCGAGATAATTGAACGCAGGCACGATGATCACCCGCCCACGCACCTCCCGGGCGCTCAAGGACAAGGCCAGGTTCTGCAGCGCAATCGGCCCCTCATACTCATCGCCGTGGTTTCCCCCCGTCAAAAGCGCTGTCGGCCCCTCCCCGCCATACACCACCGTCAGCGGGATCATCACAGAGCCCCAGGCAGATTCGTCCCGGCTGTAGGGAAGACGCAGGAAACCGTGGTGAACTCCATTTTCATCGAACGGCACAGTGGCAACAATCGGGTTCCCGGCCATGGCTTACCCCTTCACAAAGAGCTGACGCGGCACGGCAGCCAGGCATTCCGGCGCCCCGTCGCGAATGACGATGCTCTCGGTGATTTCAAACCCCCAATCCTCCATCCACAGGCCAGTCATGAAATGAAAGGTCATGTTCTCGCGCAAAACGGTCTTGTCGCCGCTGCGCAGCGACATGGTGCGCTCGCCCCAGTCAGGTGGATAGGACAGGCCAATCGGATAGCCCGTGCGGTTGTCCTTGGTGATGCCGTAGCGTTTCAAGACGGCGAAGAAAGCATGGGCAATATCTTCGCACAGATTGCCCGCCCGGGCCACCGCCAGCCCGGCCTCCATCCCCTCAAGCACGGCCTCTTCCGCCTCCAGAAACGTCCGGGTCGGCTTGCCCAGAAAAAGAGTTCTGGACAGGGGACAATGATACCGGTGACAGACACCGGCCACTTCAAAAAACGTGCCCTCGCCCCTCATCATCGGCCGATCATCCCAGGTCAGGTGCGGCGCTGCCGCATCGCTTCCCGACGGCAGGAGCGGCACAATGGCCGGATAGTCCCCGCCTGCCCCCAATGCAGGATCATAGCGCAGGCCCGCATCATATATCTCCGCCACCAGATCGCATTTGCGCAGACCCGGTTCCGCCTTTTCCAGAATACGCGAATGGATCTTTTCAACCCTCTTTCCGGCCATGCGCATATAGGCCAGCTCCTGCTCCGACTTGACTGCCCGCAGCCAATTGACGAGGCCGGTCACATCCTGAACACCGGCATTCGGCGAACTTTTTAGCAAAGCCGCATGAGCCGCAGCAGAAAACCAGTAATTGTCCAATTCCACGCCGATCCGGGCGCCTGCCCAGCCAAGGTCGTCCAGCCGTGCGGCCAAATAGGCCATCGGGTGGTGCTCGCGCGACTGAACGTAATGGTCCGGATAGCCAATGATATTGTCTGGATGCATGAAGCAGGTCCGCAGCGCCCCTTGCGCATCCTGTCCGCGCCCGAACCAGACCGGCTCGCCCTCAAGCCCGAGCAGCACGGCCTGGTGCACATAAAAGGACCAGCCGTCATAGCCGGTCAGCCAAGCCATATTGGACGGGTCAGATACAAGAATGACCTCCACCCCGGCCTTTTGCATGGCTGACCGGGTTGCCGCAATCCGCGTCTGATATTCGTTCAGGGTAAAATGAAGCCTAGGCGCACTCATGGCGGCTGTTTCCCAAGTGTCAGAAAGCCGTGCGGCATCCCCCTTGAGAGCACATCGCGTTCCGTTCGATTGGCCTTTCGCGGCCTGACATCAAAGAAGTCCCCGCAAAAGACAAAACGTTTTGAAACCAGATGAGCGCGGCACGCTCTCATGAAAGGCAGCACCTGCAACGGCCTCTCACGATAGGTGAGAAGGTTCTGAATGAAAATCGCTTTCTGCGACCTGTTTCCTCAGGACGTCAGGCCCAGCTCGTCAATCACGGTCTGCAGCGCCAGACGGAACACCTGTTCCTCGGCCCCCGGCTGCACATCCGGACGGGTCATCAGCCCCACCGGACCCTTGGTGATATCCCCGTCAAATGGCAGCCGGACCAGATGGCCGTCGGCGGTCTCGTTCTGCACCACCCCGGCAGAGATGATCCAGACCGCATCGCTGGTGCGGGTATAGACCCGGCCGAAGGCGCCGGAGACCGTCTCGATCCGGTTCGTGATCTCACCAACCCCGTTGGCAATCAAAAACCGCTCCACCAGCGGGCGGATCGCCGCCCCTTCCGGCGGAAAGATCACCGGCCAGTTCACGATCTCCTTCACATCAGGCTGCTCCAGAAGCGGATGACCTGCGCGCACGATCAGGTCCACCCGTTCTGAATAGAGCTGGGTGAAAGACACCCCTTCCATGGAGACCGGCCGGCCAAGCCGGCCGATCACAAGATCCAGTTCCCCCATTTTCAGCCGCTCGATGAGATAGCCGTGAGGCCCGTCCATGATCTGCACGGTCACATGGGGGGCCAGCTGCGCAAATTCCCGGATCACAGGCGGCATGAAACTGGCGGC
Organism: Roseibium sp. AWQ4_290; assembly: GCF_056160985.1. Classification (NCBI taxonomy): domain Bacteria; kingdom Pseudomonadati; phylum Pseudomonadota; class Alphaproteobacteria; order Hyphomicrobiales; family Stappiaceae; genus Roseibium; species Roseibium sp. AWQ4_290. The sequence goes on along the minus strand of NZ_JBSWYG010000016.1, from coordinate 129,814 downwards.
CACACTGGGCAGGGCGCCGACCTTCAACAAAGCCCGGGCGCGGGCGCCTTCCTTTTCAACCCCGTCGAGCCCCTGTTGCAGGCTGGCCAGGGAGATCTGGGCAAAATGCAGGAACACCTTGCCCTGTTTAGTCAAGGCGATGCCCGCCCGGTTGCGGGTCATCAAGGTGGCGCCGACAATTTCTTCCAGCTCTTTCAACGTCTTTGAAATGGCTGGCTGGGTCAGGGTCAGCTTGTCCGCCGCCAGCTTGAGGCTCTCCTCGCGGGCAATTTCCACAAAACTCTGAATATGCCGGAATTTGATGCGCCGATCGATCATTAACTTACCAAAAAAGGAAACAAACAGACTGAATATCTCATTTTACTTCTCTTTTTTGAACATTCAATATGAGCGGAGTCAAGGAGGATCCCATGCGCACTCAGGTAGTTATTGTTGGCGGCGGCCCGTCTGGCCTGCTGCTCGGACAGCTGCTTCATCGCAAAGGCATTGAAACCGTCATTCTGGAACGCAAGACCCGGGACTATGTGCTCAAGCGCATCCGCGCGGGCATTCTGGAAACCGGTCTTGTGAACATGATGCGCGACGCCGGTTTGGCAGAGCGTATGGACAAGGAGTGTTTTGTCCACCACGGCACCTGCATCTCTTATGAAAACGAGCTGTTCGGTGTCAATTTTCACGATCTGATCGGCCAGAACGTCATTGTCTATGGCCAGACGGAAGTGACCCGGGATCTCTATGAGGCCCGGGACATCATCGGGGCCACCACCCTGTTTGATGTGGAAGGGGTGACCATCAACGGGGTGGAAACGGACAGCCCTTATGTAACGTTTGTTCAGGACGGCCAGAGCCGGCGGATCGATTGTGACTTTGTGGCCGGATGCGACGGCTTTCACGGGGTCAGCCGAACCACCATCCCGGAAAGCGTGCGCACAGAATATGAGAAGGTGTTCCCTTTCGGCTGGCTAGGGGTCCTGTCGGAAACCCCTCCGGTCCATGACGAACTCATATATGCCAATTCCACCCGGGGCTTTGCGCTATGTTCCATGCGCAACGAGAACCTGTCGCGCTACTATGTCCAGTGCGATCTGGACGACCGGGTGGATGCCTGGAGCGACGAGGCGTTCTGGGACGAGTTGAAGCGCCGCCTGCCCCAGTCTGTTGCAGACCGGCTTGTCACCGGGCCAACGCTGGAAAAATCCATCGCACCGCTGCGCTCTTTCGTCTGCGAACCCATGCGCTGGGGACGGCTGTTTCTGTGCGGCGACGCCGCCCATATCGTGCCGCCCACCGGTGCCAAGGGCCTCAATACAGCGGCCTCGGACGTGCACTACCTTCAGGAGGCCCTGGGCAGCTACTATCTGGACAAGGACAGCGAAGGCATTGACACCTATTCGCAAAAGGCACTTGCCCGGGTGTGGAAGGCCGAGCGGTTCAGCTGGGCGACCACCAATATGCTGCACCGGTTCCCGGATCAGACCGGCTTCGACCTGAAGATGCAGCGGGCGGAAATCGAGTCGCTCCACTACAATGAAGCGGCCCAAAAGTGGTTCGCCCAGAATTATGTGGGGCTGCCCTACTGATGCGGATCGCGCGGCTGACATCGGCTGATATTCATTGGCGCGAGGATGGCGACCCTGAGGGGGTTCCCGTGGTGTTTGCCAATTCGCTGGGAACGGACTTGCGGCTGTGGGATCAGGTGGTCGCGCGCTTTCCGCCCGACGGCTACAGGTTGATCCGCTTTGACAAGCGCGGCCATGGTCTCTCCTCCACCCCTCCCAATCCTTACACACTGGACGCTCTGGTGCAGGATACGGCCGACCTTCTGGACCGGCTCAAGATCTCCTCCTGCCTCTTTGTGGGGCTGTCCATTGGCGGCATGATCGGCCAGCGGCTGGCCCTGCTTCAGCCGCAGCGGATCCGCCGGATGGTTCTGTCCAGCACCGCCGCACAAATGGGAACCAGCGGCATGTGGCAAAACCGGATCAGCCTCATCCGCAGCGGCGGCGGCCTGGCCGCAATCACCGCGCCGGTGATGGAACGCTGGTTCACTTCCAGCTTCCGCGAGACGGACGCCTGCCTGGGCTGGCAGGCAATGTTCGAGCGGACGCCGGTGGAGGGTTATATTGGCAGCTGCGAAGCCATTGCCGGGGCCGACCTGAGAGATGCGGCCGGCGGGATCACCTGCCCTGTCCTTGGCCTGTGCGGCCGGGAGGACCTGGCAAGCCCGCCCGATCTGGTACGCGATACGATGGCGCGCATTCCAGGCGCCCGTTTTGAGGAGATCGGCGCGGCCGGACATTTGCCCTGTGTGGAGCAGCCGGACGCCTTTACGACCCATCTCCTGTCATTTTTTAAGGAGCAGCTTCATGACTGACCGCTTTCAAAACGGCATGACCGTTCGGCGGAGCGTGCTGGGTGATGCCCACGTGGAGCGCGCGGAAAGCGCCAAAACCGCCTTTGACGAACCGTTTCAGACATTGATCACGGAGGGAGCCTGGGGCACGGTCTGGGCGTCGGACGGAATTACGCCCAGGGACCGGTCCATGCTCACCCTTGCTCTGCTGGCCGCGCTTGGCAATTTTGAGGAAATTGCCATGCATATCCGCGCGACTGCCAGAACCGGGGCCAGCAAGACAGATGTGCTGGAAGCCTTTCAGCATGTTGCGATATATGCAGGCGTTCCGCGGGCCAATCAGGCCCTCAAGATCGCCAAGGAAACCTACGCGGAAATGGAGCGGAACGCTCCGCATGCGGCTGTGCCCATTGGCGCAGCGAGGGAGGAGAGACAATGAAACCGGGCCCTTATTACCAGCGGGACCGCCGCTGGCAGCCCCCGGCACTGACGCCGGAATACAAAACCAGCGTGTCCCGATCGCCGCAATATTCCATGATCAGCCTGGAGACCACGGTCAGCGAAAGCACCGGTCCGGTCTTCGGCCACAAGGACATTGATCCGGGCGACAATGATCTTCTGACCAACTATGCCAAGCCCGGCGAAGGTCCCATTGGTGAGCGCATCATCCTGCACGGCCGGGTGCTGGACGAAGACGCCCGGCCGGTGCCCAACACTTTGGTGGAGATCTGGCAGGCCAATGCAGGCGGACGTTACCGGCACAAGAAAGACACCTATCTAGCGCCGATTGATCCGAATTTCGGCGGCTGCGGCCGCACCTTGACGGATGAAAAAGGGTATTACTGTTTCCGGACAGTCAAACCCGGGGCCTATCCGTGGCGCAACTGGGTCAACAGCTGGCGCCCGGCCCATATCCATATGTCGATCTTCGGCAGCGCCTTTGCCCAGCGGTTGATCACACAATGCTATTTCGAGGGCGATCCGCTGATTGCAAAATGCCCGATTGTGGCAACAATCCCGGATCCGGATGCCATTGAACAGCTGGTGGCCCAGCTGGATCTGAATGCCACCATTCCTCTCGACACGATTGCCTACAAGTTCGACATCGTTCTGCGCGGCCGCCGCTCGACCCTTTTTGAGAACCGGCCGGAAGGGAACTGACCATGCGCCAGACACTGGATTATCTGAAAGAGACCCCGTCCCAGACCGCCGGACCTTACGTCCATATCGGCCTGGCTCCGGGCGCTGCCGGTTTCGACATCTATCAACACGAGCTTGGCTGGGACATTGCCGGGCCCAACGCGCAAGGCGAACGCATCCGCATTGAGGGCCAGGTGATTGACGGCATGGGCTCACCCATCAAGGACGTGCTCCTGGAAGCCTGGCAAGCCAATGCCAACGGCATCTATGCCCATCCGGAACATCCGGGCGAGGTTGAGGACGGCTTCCGGGGCTGGGGGCGTGTCATCACCGATTTTGAAACCGGCGAATGGGGCTTCGACACCATCAAGCCCGGCAAGGTGACAGACGCGGGCGGCAAGGTTATGGCCCCGCATATCACCCTCTGGATTGTCGCCCGGGGCATCAATATCGGCCTCCAGACCCGGCTCTATTTTGAGGACGAGACAGACGCCAATGCAGGCGACCCGGTCCTGAACCTGATCGAATGGGAACGGCGCCGGGCAACCCTGCTGGCGCGCAGAACCGAACGCGGTGGCAAACCCGTCTACCGCTTTGATGTGAAGCTGCAGGGCGAAGATGAAACCGTCTTCTTCGACATCTGACCCGCTACGAGAAAAACCATGACCAAACCCTGTATCATCTGCGTTGCCATCACCGGCTCCCTGCCGAAAAAAGAAAACAACCCGGCGGTCCCGATCACCGTTGCCGAGCAGGTGGAAAGCACCCAGGCCGCATTCGAGGCCGGGGCGTCCATTGTCCATGCCCATGTGCGCAATGACGATGAGACCCCGTCCTCTGATCCGGAGAAATTCGCGCGGCTGAAGGAAGGGCTGGAAAAACACTGCCCCGGCATGATCGTGCAGTTTTCCACTGGCGGCCGCTCCGGCGCAGGCCAGATGCGCGGCGGCATGCTGCCGCTGTCCCCGGATATGGCATCGCTTTCCGTCGGCTCCAACAACTTTCCCACCAGGGTCTATGAGAACCCGCCGGATCTGGTGGACTGGCTCGCCGGGGAGATGAAGACCCACAAGATCAAACCGGAGATCGAGGCCTTCGATCTCAGCCACATTCATCAGGCCGCCGCCATGAACAAGGACGGGCGAATTCCGGGCAAGCTCTATGTGCAGTTCGTCATGGGCGTGAAAAACGCCATGCCGGTCGACCGGGATGTGTTCGACTACTACATCAGGACGGTCGGGCGACTCGTGCCAGGCGCGGAATGGTGCGCGGCCGGCATCGGACAGCATCAGCTGACCATCAATGAATGGTGCATCGCTGCAGGCGGCCACACCCGCACCGGTCTGGAAGACAATGTGCGCCTGGACCGGCAGACCCTTGCCCCCTCCAATGCCGCCCTCGTCAAACGGGCTGCGGATCTGTGCGCAAAATACGAGCGCCCGGTGGCCACCTGGCAGCAGGCCCGTGAGATCCTGGATGTTCCGCTCAAGGCCGCTTGACCTTGCCCCGCCCTTGGCTCTCAAATGGGAGCAAGACCCTGACCGTTGAGAGCCATGCCCCTATCCCTGTTTTCAAGCCCTGTTTATGCAGGCCTCTTTTGTGACGAGGATCTTGCCGCCCATCTGGATGATGCGGCCGATCTTGCGCATATGATTGCCTTTGAGCGGGCCCTTGCAAAGGTGCAGGGTCAGCTTGGCCTGATCCCGCAAACAGCAGCGGACGGGATTGAGACGGGCCTGCGGGAGGTTCAGGTCGCCCCGGAAGCCCTGGCAGCCGGGACGGCCTCAGCCGGTGTGCCGGTGCCTGCCCTGGTTGCGGAATTGCGCCGCCATGTGGACAGCGAGGCCGGGCGCTGGCTTCACTGGGGCGCCACCAGCCAGGATGTGATCGACACGGCCCAGACCCTTCAAATCCGAGCTTGCCTCGATCTGATCGGCCCGCGTCTCACCGCGCTGATCGACACGCTGGAAAGGGAAAGCCACACCCAGACGGAGCAACTGCTGGCCGGGCGCACCCGCAGCCAGGTTTCCACCCCCATCACCCTTGGCTATCGCATCGCCCAATGGGCCCATCCGCTGATCGACGCAGAAGCTGCCCTGCCGGAGCTGCGCCGCACAGTCTTGCGGCTGCAATTCGGTGGCGCTTCAGGCATCAACAGTGCGATTGCCCCGGATGGCGCAGGGGTGGCCGCGGCCCTTGCCAAAGAGCTTGCCCTGGAAAACAGCCCGTCCTGGCATGTCAACCGCACACCCCGGCTTGTCCTTGCGGGCTGGCTGGTCAGCGTTTGCGCCGGACTTGCCAAAATGGCGGGGGATCTCATTTTGATGGGCCGCTCGGACATCAATGAACTGTCCAGCGGCACCGGTGGCGGGTCCTCCACCATGCCGCAGAAAGCCAATCCGGTTCAGGCCGAAACGCTCAAGGTGCTGTTTCAGATCGCGCTGTCGGCCCAGACTTCTCTTGCGGCCGCCGCTGCCCCGGCAGAAGAACGGGATGGCGCCAGCTGGCCGCTGGAATGGATGGCTGTGCCGCAAATTCTGCTGGCCACGGGTACGGCCCTGCGCCACGGGCAGGATCTGGCAGGATCCTTGCGGCCGGATGCCAGCAGTCTCTCCAGGACAATCACCGGCAATCCGGAGATGATGGCCGAGGCGGCCAGCTTCGCTCTGGCCCGGGCCGGGATCTCCAAGAGCAAGGCCAAGGATCTGGTGGCCAAGGCCGCCGCAGGCCCGGCCCCGTTTGCCGAAACCCTCAGCGCACTTGCCCCCCCCGGCCTGGACTGGACCAGCGTGCTGGACCCGCACAGCGCGGTTGCAGAGGCCAAGGCCATGGCCACCCGCATTTTCGCGCAGCGCAGCAGATCACCGTCCTGATACATAACGTAATTCCGGCGGCCACTCTCCTGAGCCTAATATGAGGTGTCCGGCCCGCTTTGTCATGATTGCAGGATGCTTGGCAGCCAGAGTGTCAGCGCAGGGAAGCTGACCAGCAGAATAACGCGAATGATCTCCGCCCCAAAGAAGGGTGCCACCCCCTTGAAGGTCTCGATCATCGGCGTTTCCCGGTCGAGGGAGGAAATCACAAAAACATTCATGCCCACCGGCGGCGTTATCAGGCCAAGCTCCACCACGATCAGCGCCAGCACCCCGAACCAGATTTTCAGGTCCTCCGTGCTCATACCGAAGCCAGCGCCATCAGCTCCCTGATAGATGCCGCCGTTGACCTCGACCAGAACCGGCCAGAAAAACGGGATCACCAGCAGAATCATGGACAGGCTGTCCATTAGGCAGCCGAGCAGGATCAACGCCACGAGCAGCAGAATCAAGACCGTCATGGGGTCGAGCCCGGAGGCGACGATCCAGGCCGCCGTCTCTTGCGGCAGACCCACCCGGGACATGAAAATCTTCAGAAGCTCCGCCCCCAGGATGATCAGATAGATCATGCCGGATGTTCCGGCGGTCTCCTTGAGCGCGGCAATGAAATCGTGCCAGGAAAGCTTGCGCTGCGCCAGGCCGAAAGCCAGCACCAGAAACACGCCAACGGCCGCTGCCGGGGTCGGGTTGTAGAGGCCGAGATAGATGCCGCCGATCACCAGCCCGAAAATAAACAGCACCGGGATCATGCCGACGGTGGCTTCGGCGAATTCTTTCTTGTCGGCAACCCCGCCCTTCGGGCCCGCATCGGGCCTGACAGCCACATAGATCGCAATAGTCAGCAGAAACAGGATAACCGCCAGAATACCGGGCAGGAACGCGGCCATGAACATGGTCACGATGTTGGCTTCCACGATGATTGCGTAGATGATCAGGACCACGGAAGGTGGAATCAGAATGCCGAGCACGCCGCCGGCAGCCAGCGTTCCGGTCGCCAAGGCGCCGGAATAGCGGTAGCGCTTGAGTTCGGGCAAGGCGACCTTGCCCATCGTGGAGGCCGTGGCAAGCGACGAACCGCAAACCGCCCCGAACCCGGCACAGCCTGCAATGGCCGCCATTGCGGTGCCGCCGCGCAGCCAGCCGAGCCAGGCATTGGCGCCCCGGAAGAGCGCCTGGCTGAGCCCGGTCTTGGAGGCAATCGCCCCCATCAGCACGAACATGGGCACGACGGACAGGTCGTAGATGGAAAATTGCCCATAGGCCAGCGTCTTCAACTGGCTCAGAACCAGTGCCGGACCGTTGAGCAGCATCGTGCCCCCCGCACCCACCAGGATCATGGCATAGGCAATCGGCATTCTTATTGCGATAAGGGCGATGAGAACGGCCAAGCCACCGAGCCCGAGCACAAGAGCATCCGCCATTTTCGGGTTATCCTTTCGACAGGGCGCTCACATCGCGGATCAGCGTGACAAAGGCGGCCAGGGCCAGAAAAGCAAGGGAAATCAGGATCGGTACAAACGCCATCCAATGCGGGATCTGCAGGATGGTCGTGGTGTAGTCATAGGTCTTCTGGTCAAGCAGCCCCAGATACATGCGCCAGATCAAAAGAAAGGCGAACCCAAGCGCAACCACCGAGCCCAAAAGAGTAAAGAACGCCACCACGCGCGGCGGAGCAGATGCGGTGAAGATATCGGCCGAGACATTCGCGCCGGAGAGCTGGCAGTAGGGCAGAAAGCTGAAAACGGCAATCGCGACGCCCATTTCCGTGAGTTCAAAATCCCCAGGAAAGGGCTTGCCGAACTGACCGCTGATTATGGTCAGCATGTTGACCCCGACAACGACCAGCAAAACGCCGCCGCCCAGCAGGGCCCACAGCGTGATCAGCCGGCTGGCAGCCCCGATAAACCCGGAGCTGCCTCTGTGCTGGGATGCGGTCATCAGTTGGCCGCATTCTTGGCGACCGCAGCTTTCGCCTTTTCGACGAGCGCGGCACCGTCAATGCCTTTTTCGGAAACTTCGTCCACCCAGCGGCCGACCACGGGGGCGAGGGCCTCGTTGAAGACCGCTGTTTCTTCCGGCGTCAAGATGATGTGCTTGTTGCCCGCCTTTACGGCGAGGGCAATGCCGAAGTCATCCGACGCAGCCCAGATGTTGCCGACTTCCGTCAGCCAATCGCGGCCGGATGCATCCCGGAACGCCTTTTGAACATCTTCCGGCAGGCTGTCCCAACGGGCCTTGTTCATGGAAACCTGGAACACGGTGGTGCCGAACCGCTCCTTGTCGGCGCCCTCGATCTGGTATTTGGTCTGTTCCTGAATCTTCAGCGGCGGAATGATCTCCCAAGGGATCATGGCTCCGTCGATCACGCCCTTCTGCAGCGCAGGCGGCAATTCGGGCACCGGCATGGCCACAGGCGCAGCCCCGAGCGCTTCAATCGCCCAGGCGCCCGTGCGGGTCGGAATGCGGATTTTCTTGTCCGCCAGATCCGCTGGGGAATGCACTTCCGTGTCCCGCATGTGAATGCCCTGGCCTGCATGGACATGCAGGAACATGACTTCCACGCCCTTGTAGTCTTCCTTCAGATCGTCCTCGAACAAATCCGCAAGCGCCAGATTGGTGGCAGCTGTGTCGTTCTTGTGAATGCCCGGCAGCTCAAACACTTCAGAGCGTGGGAACAGGCCCGGCGTATAGCCGTTGACGGTCCAGACGAGATCCACCACCCCGTCGCGCACCTGGTTGATCAGCTCCGGGGGGCGCCCGCCAAGGGTCATGGCCGGGTAGATTTCAATGGCCACCTTGCCACCCGAATTTGCTTCCACCTGCTTGGCCCAGGGCACGAGCATCTTGGCGTGGGCCGGGGCTTTTTCGCCCAGGAAATGATGCAGCTTGAATTCATACTCAGCCGCCGTCGCCGATACTGTTCCGGCAACGATGACAGCAGCAGCCAAAGCTGCGGTTTTCAGATTGAACATGTTTCCTCCTCCAGCGAACGTGCTGCTAGCGGTCGGCCTGTTTCTCTCACGGACCAGCGGCCACCCGTGCTGCATTCCCATGCAACGCTCCGCCAATCAGAAACAGCCTGAAGCTCCCCGGTCAAGCCTGGAAACACCGCGATCCGGTGCAACTGGCTGAACGTGCACAGCACACATTTCCCAGCTATCCTCACTGAATGACTTTGGAATGTAAAATGAGATATTGAGATATATACTTGCCCATAACGACAACAAACTACCTGGAATTGTCAGGCCGGTTTTGCAGCAAAGCTTGGCTCTTCCTTGCAAGCAGGGATCCCGTGCCGTCATGATTTTCCAGGTGCCTGGAACGGCTATCAGAACCACAATAAGCTTGGCCTAATAGGCTGCCCCGAAACAAACAATATGATAAATACGCGCAAACTTTTAAGTATATCCGAATTAATTTAAGTACATTTTTCTCGTATATAAATATTTTTTCGTCAAACCTTAGACAAAAAACTGAAATCAAGATAATTTCATCATGTTTGAAGATTCGCAAACGGATCAGTGGCAGGACTGGGGTTTCATGACTATTCTTATCACCGGCGGTGCCGGCTATATCGGATCACATTGCTGCGTCACGTTCCAGAAAGCTGGATATGACCTTGTTGTGGTTGACAATTTGTCGAATGCGAACAAACTCAGCATTGAGCGCATCGCCGCAATCACGGGCCAGACAGTCAGCTTCGAAACGGCTGATATCCGTGACCGGGCAGCTATGGAACAGATTCTGAAGACCTATAAGTGCACCGCTGTGGTGCATTTTGCCGGATTGAAAGCCGTTGGCGAATCCAGCCAGATTCCGCTTGCCTACTATGAAAACAATTTTGTCGGCACCCACAGCCTGCTGATGGCCATGGCCAATTGCGGTGTCTATCAGATGATCTTCTCCTCCTCCGCAACCGTTTATGGGGAACCGGAATTCCTGCCCCTGACCGAAGACCACCCGACTCGCGCCGTCAATCCTTACGGGCGCACCAAGCTGATGATTGAGGATATGCTCCGGGATGTGGCCGCCAGCAATGCCGACTGGCGCTTTGGCATCTTGCGGTATTTCAATCCGGTCGGCGCCCATGAAAGCGGCCAGATCGGCGAGAATCCGCTCGGCATTCCCAACAATCTGATGCCCTTCATCACCCAAGTGGCCGATGGCCGCCGGGAACAGCTGTCCATCTTCGGCAAGGACTATGACACTCCAGACGGCACTGGCATCCGGGACTATATCCATGTCACGGACCTGGTGGAGGGCCATTTGCGGGCCCATGAGGTTCTGGCCTCCGGCTCCGCGCCTGCCAATTGCTTTGCGGTCAATCTGGGCACCGGCAACGGCTACAGCGTGCTGGACATGGTCCGGGCCTTCGAACGCGCCTCAAACAAGGAAATCCGCTTTTCCTTCGCCCCCCGCAGGGAAGGCGACGTGGCCGAGTGCTATGCCAATACGGAGCTTGCAAAGACGCTTTTGAACTGGACAGCAGAACGGGATCTGGACGCCATGTGCCGTGACACCTGGAACTGGGTCTGCAAGAACCCGCGCGGGTATGAAAGCCCGGATGTTTGAACGAAGCCCACCCAAAATGGCTGCCGGACTTCCCTAAGGACATGCGTCTGGCAAGAAAGACTGAACGTTTTGCGTCAACGGTTCTGCCACAATCGTCGGCGCATCCGACGACCACCTGCCACCATAGGCCAACGCGAAGTGGATCTGCGGAGCCGACGAACCGGTGACGTTACGATCAAGGGTCAAGATCCAAAACCGCGCGCTCACGCCGCCACGTTCTGAAACACCCGCACATGGCGCACGGAGGTCGCGGCGCCTGCCACATCGCCATCATTCTTTCCGGCAAAGGGAGCAACCGCATTGCTGAACAAAAGCAGGGCCGGCGTGTGGGCAAAACTGTTGGCCACGTGGAAGATCTCCCGGTCATCCACATAGAAGCGGAAGATCTCCCCGGTCCACAACATGGCGAAGCGGTGAAAGGTTTCCTCCAGCCGCGCCTCTGACCGGTAGCTTGCGGCCAACACAATCTTGTCCGGCTTCCAGCGCCGGGCGGCCACCTGAACCACATTCGGGTGTTTGGCTTCGGCTACATCAAGCTCGAACTGGGTGTTCCCCTGAGTTTCAGGATCGGAAACCATCCAGAACGCATTGTTGACACCGGCCTCAGCCGCAATCCGCATCTCGCATTCAAAATAGCCATAGGTCTGCCGGAATATGCGGGTGCGCACATAACCGCCAGTGAACGGCCGGTCCGGATCATTCTGATGGCCCAGCCGCAAATCGAGCTCGCCATCTTCCACCAGAACGTTTTTGGGATAGCGCATGGTCTGGTGCTGATGGCCACCGCGCTTCAGCAATTCCCAGGTCTTGAGAAACCGGACCGGATCGTTGAAATCATCTTCAAAGGAGAGCTGCCAGTCGCCCGGCAACGTTGTCAGAGGAACCGGGAGCGGCGCTCTGGCCAAAGCGGACCGGGGCCGAAAGGCCCCAACACTGCCCGCAGCAAGAAGCCCCCCCGCAACCGATTTCAAGAACCGGCGGCGGGCAGGCGAAACGTCCGGCAAGGATCGGATGATCCCCATCAGCTTGCCAGTTTGGCTTCCGGTTTCGGGCCGGTCACTTCGCGCAGTTTCAGTTCCAGGTTCCACGCCCGTTTGCGCAGCACCTCGATCTCGCTGGTCATGTACTCGACCTCGTCCTGGAACCAGCCGGTTACTTCCCCAAGATCCTGTTCGCGCTGAACCAGATTGGGCTTGGTCAGAGGATTGCTGGGCGGCGCGGCGACCGGCTTGGCCAGAACATGGTTCAGGCCGTTCTCGCTCAGGAAGCGGTGATATTCGGCATAGTTCAGCCGGTAGACATGCTGCACCTTGGAGAAATCTGCGCTTTCGAAGATCTTCTCCAGATTGATCGGCATGTAGTCCTCCACCTCGATGGAGGGGATGGCAAACAGGGTAGAGAGTTCGCGGATGCGCGAATCGTAGGTGAAGAAGACCGCCGGAATACCCTGATGCAGACCGATGACATTGCCATGGAGACGGAAGCCGACCAGCACGTCGACATTCTCTCTTGCGTCGGCCGCCCATTCATCCACGTCGAAAAAGGCCTGCATGCGCTCGCTTAGCAGCGTTTCGACATCCTTGTCGCCGCTCAGACCATATTTTTGCAGGATCGAGGAGATGTGTTTCTGCTTCGCCTCGCCGCTTTCAAAAATGGCCAGGGTCTCTTCCCGCTCACCTTGCGAATAGAGCCGGTTGGCAGACCGTTTGGCAACCGCCTGGATCAGAGCCCGCTGCATGCGGTTGGTCTTGGTGGCATTGGAGGCGTAATCCGCCGACAGATACCGGTTCAGCGTCAGGCCAACCCGGGCCTTGGCCGGGTCAAACGGCTTGATCTCGATGGACGGGCGCAGGTTCCGGTAGAAACTCGGGCAGCCGATAATGCGGATGTTCTTGATACCGATGTCGTTGAACACCTCCGCACTGTAGACACCGCGCACGCCGATGGTCTCACACTTGTCGGCGATGATCTTCCAGGCCTCGATACTGCCCTTGGGCATTTCCAGCTTCTTGTATTTGGCGGCCTGGGCGCCAACTCCGACCGGCACAATCGGGCCTTTCAGCTTTTTCAGAAGCGGGATCACATTGCCGATGTCGACCGTCTCGGTCAGGTAGTTGGACCCCCGGATAACGGTGGCGTCATACTCCCCCTCCGGCCAAAGTTTCTCATCACCTGCATGGGCGAATTGCAGGTTCTTGATCTGGTCATAAGCCAGCGCCTTCAGCATGGCATCATAGACGAGCACGTCGCCTGTGTTGATCCCCCCGCGAGCAAAGGCTGAGAGCGGATCGTCAATCTTCAGAAATGCTGATTTGTTCCCCGGTTTGACGGCCGCGCCGCCATTCAGCACGAAGAGCTTTTTCATGTGATCTGCACCTTCCAGTTATCGGGCTGCAAGCGCCCTTCGGTTATCGGACTGAGGTTTGAAGACCCCGGCGCCGCGGTGTTTTGGTCCGGCGCGGTCCGGCTCCCCCGGTCCCATCGTCCATCTGCGTTTGCGCCCCCTTGGTGCGCCGGATCGTCTGGAAACGCTCCGGAAACCAGGTGTGCAATTGTCTTAAAAATGGCTGCAGGCTCTTGTCCCAGCTCCGGTCTGCGGCTCTGGCAGAGGCGCGGCCGGAAAGGGCCTTGACCTGGTCTCCCGCGCCGGCGAGCCCTTCCAGCGCAGCAATCAGGTCGTGGGTCACAACCCCGTCGTCGCTGGCCCGCAGCAAAAGGCCGTCGCGCTTGTGGTCGATCAGCTCGCGAACCGCTCCGACATCCGTTGCGACCGGAACACAGCCAAGCCGCTGTGCCTCGATGATTGTTAGCGGCGCCCCTTCCCAACGGGACGGCAGGACAAAAACATCCGCCCAGGACAGCAGCTTGCTCAGGTGGCGGCTGTCATAGACTGGCGCCTCCACCCGGATGCCGAGATCCGCGAACCTGTCCTTCCAAGAGCTGCCCGCGCCGTCATCCATGACGTCGGAGCCGACAATCCGCCAGTCAATGGCAATGCCGCGCCGTTTCAGCGTCCGGGCAGCCGCAAGGATGCGTTCAATGCCCTTCTGCCGGTCAAGACGCCCCAGGAACAAGGCCCGGAGTTTGCCGCCCCGCCCCCCGGCCCGGCCTGCGGTCAGGCTGCGGACCTCCTCAGGGTCCAGAGGATAGCCGGGCGCATTTGGAATATGCAGCAGCTTGGCGCTCGGAACCCCCATTCCATGCAGCCATTCGGCCATGTCGCGGGAACAGGTCAGCACGCTGTCATAGATGTGCTCATAAGCCAGCGCCAGATAGGGATGGCCAGCTGCCCGCCCCATGTCCGAGGCATCCAGCACATGCACATAATTCACGATCTTGACGCCCCGGCGCCGCAACTCGCCAAAGACGGCGTTGGCGGGCGCCAACTGGTTGTTGACGATCACATCAAGCCCGGACAGAAAGCCGAGAATTTCCTCAGACTTGGCGTTTTCGTCATGGCCCATCAGCAGCTCATGGCCGGAAAATGTGTTCGGGCCGCCCCAAAGCGGATAGTCATCCGCCAGGAAATTGAGGCTGTCAAAGAGCCCGTCATTGTCGGGAATGCGGTTATAAACGGGTTTGCCGAAGACATAGAGATGCACTTCACAACCGGCATTCTTCAACACACGGGCAGCCGCATAGGCCACCTTTTCCACCCCGCCGAACGTGGCAATCGGCAGCAGTAGACCGACCCGCAAGGGGCCGTTTTCCGTGGCCAGCCGCGGCATCACCGGCGAGGCCCCAAGCGTGTGGCGCAACAATTCGTGATAGGTGCTGCGGTCCGGAAAATAGGCCGAGCGCCAGATCCAGCGTGCATCTGGCCCGTTGCGGTAGCCTGAATCGCGCAAGGCGCCAAGGGTGGCCAGAAGACTGTTGGTGGAGGACAGGGCCGTGCCCTGGATGTCGTCGGCGGAAAACGGCCCGCGCACCACGACCTCCGCAATTTTGGGAGAGGGTTGCGCCTTGCGCAAGGTCCGCACCCAGTCGTCCGACTTGTCCTCAACGCATTGTTTCAAGATACCGAGGGAACACATCCAGCCGAGCGGGCGCTTGCCCAGTTCCTTGCCCTCGCCGAGCGTTGCGACCTCAACGCCGAGGCGGTCCTTGTCATGCTCGAACCGGATGGCCACAAAATTGTGGGACTTGCTGAGCCGCTCGCCGAGCCAGAGCACATTATGCAGCAGGCCGAAGCCCTTGAGAGCATCCCGGTGCGCGGGGGACATCCAGAGCCAGAAGGGGGGCACCCCAAAGGTTTCCGGCTCGCTCTTGGCCGCCCAGAACATTTTGACAAATTCCTCAAACCCGCGCCGCTCATGGGCAACAGCCGGGTCTGTGAAGAGGTCGACCAGATAGGAATCGGTGCCAAATGCCACATAGCGCGGGGTCTCTTCATGTTCCCAGCGCAACAGCGTATCGGCGGAAAACAGGTCTTTGTGCTTGGTGCGGATATAACCAAGAATGCTTTCCCGCGTCCGGTTGGAATCGCGCAGCATGCTTTCCGCCCGTTGGCGGTATTCAAAGCCGAAAAACGGATAATTGGCGCCCTTGAATCCCTTGGAGATCGCCTGAAGCCAGAACTCCCAATCCTCAAAGCCAGCCTTCATCGTCTCGTCGAACCGGATGCCCGCATCGAGCATGGCCCGGGACACCAAGCTGCCCGCCTCGCAGATATTGTCGAAGGTGACATGCAAAAGCCGGGAATACTGCGCCGTATAATTGCCGTTCCACTCGATCCCGAACTTGTCGATATTGGGATAGATCCAGTCCACCCCCTTGTTCGCGCGCATATAGTCCAGAAGGACCCGCATGGCGGTCGGGGTGATCCGGTTGTCCGCGTCCAGAAAATAGACCGCCTCCAGGTCCCGGAAGGTTCTCAGCGCAAAGTCGATCCCGTAATTGCGCGCCGAACTCAGGCCCCCATTGGGTTTTCTGAGGTAATAGACATTGTCATGGGCCAGCGCATAGGCCTGGCCGGTCTGGGCTGTTTCGGGAAAGGGACAGCCGTCATCGACAATCACAACGGCAATGTTGAACGGCGCATCCTGGGCCAGCGCCGCATCCACGGCCTCCGTCAGGAGGACCGAGTGCTTGTAGACCGGGATCAAAATGGCGATCGTTGCCGCCGGTTTTTCGTGACTGCCGAATTGGGCATAACGCACATTCGGCAGGTCCTTCGGGGGCAGGGGCTTGTTAAGCACGTGCGTCACCCGCTTACAACGGCGCGGAAATTGGCGAATTTGGCCCAGGCGAAGTCGTTGTTGCCCGCCTCACTCATGCGCGTTGCGAAATAGACATTCTGCCAGGCCCCAACCTGTTCGGCCGCAAAGGCGCTCAACTGGGTGCTTTCCCCAAACGACACCGTCTTCCAACCGGAAAACGCTTCGCCGACACTGACCTGGCGCTCTTCCCGCAGCAGGGTTTTGGCGGCCTCCAGCGTCCCGGCCACTGCTATGGCGAATTCGATATCGGCCGCCCGGCTATTGTCGATAAACGCCTTGGCGGACAGGCGGATGATCTGTGGCGGACAGGCGGCCGGGAGCTCACCGATGGTCATGCCGTCCGCAGGCGGATGACAGCCAATAGCCCGTTCAGACGGCAGCGGCATGATCGCTTCAAAGTCAAAGGACACTTCATCCGTATTGGCCAGGCTGGCATGTTCCAGAATGCCCGGCGCAATCGGCATGTCCCGGAACCCTTCCTTGTTGCCCACATCCTGGGACTGAGCCGGGATATAGTTGGCAGCCGGCGGCATGGAGACCCCGGGAATGCCACCCCAGACCTGCAGCGCCAGACTGTTTTTCAGCACTGGCAGGCCGTTTGAGGCATCCCGAACCTGGAACATTTCGATGGGTTGCAGACTGCCCACCGACAGCACCGGCACCTCGTCATCCCCCGCTTCGGCCAGCAGCCGGAATTCAAGCGTCCTGTTGAGACCCGCCGTGGATTTGGACAGACCAAACACATTCCAGCCCGTCGTCAGGTCGCCGCTGGAAATCTGCCACGTATCGACGATCCGCAAATCCTCAAGCGTGACCAGCTGGGCCCGCAATTTCAGATCCGGACGGCTGCCCGTCTGGTCCACATGGAGCGCAACCCCGCTGACGCCGGAACTCGGCACGGGCAGGATCTGGCTGATGCCTTCATCAGAGGCGCTGGCCAGAACATTGGCGTTGAGTGGGTTTTCCGCCGGTTCGTTGCTGAAGATCAGGTCGAGCGGCTGCAGGCCGTGCCGGTTCAAAAACGCTTCAAGCGCGGCGAACCTGTTTTGCAGATCGTCATTGAGGCTGCGCAGGGTCCGCAGTTCCCGATTGGACAGAACCAGACGCCGCGCCCCAGCCTTCACATGGTCGGCCACCAACCCGAGAACCGCAGACAGGGCTTCATTCTCCCGGCCCCGGCTCCAGCCGACGGTAGCAGGCATTTGCACAACACCGTGCCGCTGCAGCCATTTGGTCAGGATCTCCGTCTCGCCAGACGCCCCCGGATCAGCCAGAACCGCAACGGGCAAAAGCGGTGCTTCGATCACCTGAAAGACCGCCCCGGTCTCGTCGGAGAAAACGGCCTGCCCCTCTGAAACCCCTTCGAACCAGACAGTTTGCACTGCACCCAAAAGGGCAGCCGGAAGGTCGTGACGCGCTACCCCGACAGCAATCAGAGTCAGATCCTTCAGGAGCCTCTCCTCATTTACCTGCGTGTCGACGGGAAATGCCTCTTGCGTGGCCACAACTGTCATAGGAGCCCCCAGTTTTGCTCAGCATGGGCAGCCTATCCACAGCTCCCCACAGCTAGATCACCAAATACAACGACTTAAATTTCATGTTTCTTTGTGACAATAAT
Organism: Roseibium sp. AWQ4_290; assembly: GCF_056160985.1. NCBI lineage: Bacteria > Pseudomonadati > Pseudomonadota > Alphaproteobacteria > Hyphomicrobiales > Stappiaceae > Roseibium > Roseibium sp. AWQ4_290. The sequence goes on along the minus strand of NZ_JBSWYG010000016.1, from coordinate 112,039 downwards.
GCGGCGCAATACAGTAAAAAGTCAAATCTTTTATGCATTTAAAATAAGATACATAAATTAATCGCGAAATATAATATATTTATGCTCTATTTTACTATTATTTACTTCTAAATTCGCACTAAATTGACTTTCAGCAAGCTGCGAAGGCGCGTCCTTTATCAAGGACACCGTGAGAAGGAACCATTTTATGGTCGATTTTATTCTCGCTCAAAAAATGCTGCATTGCAGCATAAGCAGCCTGATAGGCCCTGTTAAACCCGTCAAACCGGGACTGGTCCCAATAGTCGCTCAACCGGAAGACCTGTTCGGAAAACACGTCGAAGCTGGGAATTTTGAACGTTTCGGCGAATTCTCGCGTGCGGCTGTCATAGGTGAAATAAATGGACGGCACCCCGTTGGCGAGCGCCATAAGATTGCCGTGCAGCCGGTAGCCCAGAACCAGATCACAGGCCTTTACCGCGTCGTCATAGTCGGCCACCACATCGGAATAAAACAGACGGCTGCGGTAAAGGGCCTCAACCTCCTCATCCAGATACCACTGCGACACCCAGGCACTTTCCTTCAGCGCGGCCAATGCCTCTTCCTTCTGCTCCGGCGTACCGAGAACCAGCTTCTTTTCTTCCACCTCCCCCTGGGCGAGAAGCGTTGTGTCGAAGCGCTTGGCGAAGGACTTGATCAGGTCCCGGTGAAAGGTCAGATACTGTTTGATGTCCTGCGCATAGGCAGGCGACACTTCCCGCCGGACTGTCAGCCCCAGTTTGCGCACATTTTCCACCTTGGGCAGCATGATTTTCAGGTCCGGGTCATTCCTGCGGAAGGCAGTCGGGCAGCCGATGATCCGCGTGTTGCGGATCCCGATTTCCCAAAGAACTTCGGCCGTGTAGGCGCCCCGCACCCCGATGCTCCGGGTTGACTCAGCCATCAATCGCAGCACGGACTTGGTGCTCTCACTCAACTCGATCCGCCCGTTCACCGGCGCCTGCGCCCCGATGCCGAAAGCCAGCACCGGCAGTCCGAGACGCCGCAGAACCGGCTCGGCCAGTTCCCAGTTCATTCCAGAATGAATGTAGTTGGACCCGCGCAGGACCACATAGTCGAAAGACTCGCGCAGCCGGTCCACATCCTCTTCCACAAAAGCCTTGATGGTGAGGGTTTCAAGCTTTGTGAAATTCAAAAGCTTCAGGGTGGAATCGAAGACAAAGGCATCACCGATATTGTGATAGTGATTGATACTCCTCTGCACATCCTGGCAGCCATACCAGCGCACATTGTCGTGGTTATAAACTTCCCCTGACGGGATCATGACCAAAACGCGTGACATATGTTTTTCCTTTAATATTTACGCGCTCTTTTGCAGGTCCTCCGGCAGATCTTCTGCCGGAGCGGAACGGCCAGCCAGAACCGCCCTGTAGACCTCAAGATGTTCTAGCGCACAGCTTTGATAATCCTTCGGAGCGGCAATGCCCGCCCTCAGCTCCTCCCACAGCGTGTCCTGTTGCAGGGCCTCTGACATCCGGTCGGCCAGATCTTCCGGACTGCCCGCCAGAAAATGAAGGCCGTCAACGCCATGACGGACCTTTTCCGCCATGCCGCCGATCCCGCTGCAAATAACTGGACGCCCGTGAAAGAACGCCTCCTGAATGATGACCGGGGAGTTCTCCCACCAGACCGAGGGCATCATGACCCAGTCCACCTGACGCATCAGGGCGGGCATGTCCCTGTTCTGATAGGCTCCGGCAAACCGCACACGGACACCAGCGGCTTTGAGGCTGTTGGCGATTGTCTCCCGGAACGCCTCCGGCTGGCGTTCCAGATTGCCGCCAAAGATGGTCAGGCAGGCATCCTCGCCCCATACGGTTTCCGGAATCCGCCGAACCGCCTCCAGAAGCACATCTACCCCCTTGTAGGGCGTCATCTGGCCGAAATAGGCGAAGCGGGAGCGCCGGTCGCCCTCCCCTTTCAACGCCCTTGGCTCCGCCATTTGCGCCACATTCAGCCCATTTTCCAGAACATGGATCTTGTCGCCCGGAAGCCCCCATTGCCGGTAACGTTCCGCCAGAAAGCCGCTCGGGGAGATGAACCCGTCCGCCAGGTCCAGCAAGGACTGGATGAACCTCTTGCGGCGCAGGAAGGCGCCTGGCTCAATGTCCGGAAAGCAGCCATGGCAGGCAATCGGAGAAGCCGCCCGGCACAGGGCATTGCTGCCCGTTTTGACCATCTGCCCATGATGATGACAGATCGGCAGAAACTCGTGCAGCGTTACGAAAAGCGCCGATTTCGGCAGCGCTTCGCGCACCAGATGCAGCATTTCCAGCCCCAGCCCGATGAAATGATGAAAATGCACCACATCCGGCCCGAGAGACCGCACAAACCGGTGAAAATCGGCCTTCAGATCCTTGGTGTTCCTGTTGGAAATCAGGAACGGGTCATAGTCGTCAGCGTGAAAGAGCAGCTCATCATCAGCCTCCGGCACCCCCATCAGCGCGGACCGGCCGTGCCGGGGATAGTCATCCCCCACCCGGGCCAGAAAAAACGACTGAGCATCCATGGCTTCCTTGAACCCCAGATGCAAATTGTAAGAGGCCACTTCCGCCCCCCCGAGCGACAGGGCCGGATGACCATGCGAAATGATCAGCACCCGCATCGTATCAGCCATCGGCGCCAGTTTGCGTTTCCGGGCCTCCGCCATCACGTCTCCCCTTTCAAACTGTCCAGAGAGCCTGCCCAGGCCAGGTCGAATTGCCTGCGGTCCATCTCGCCCGCAAGCCGGGTCCACAGGTGCCCGCCTCCGGTTGCCGCTTCCGGATGCACCATTTCCACCTCCGGCACCCAGAACGACTTCAGCCCCTTGGCCCTGAGCCTCAAGGTGGCATCCATGCCCTTCTCATCCGTACCCAGATAGCAGCGGGCAAACCCGCCAACCGCGGCGACCGCCTCTCTGGGAAGCACACAGCAGTCAAAGGGCGCAGCGATCACTTCCCGGGTCTTGATGCCGTGCACCGTGCGGCGCGGATAGCCGAGATAATGCTGTTTCAAGGCCGCAGCCCCGTCCTCGCGCTCAATCCAGCTGCCTGCCCAGCGGATGGTCTCGTCCTCGTAAAGAAGGGTCGGGGTCACAAGGCAGTCCTCTGCCCGGGACTGATAGGCCAGCATCAGCGGCTCCAGCCAGCCGGGCCCCGGCGGCACAACGCCTGCGCCAAGACACACCACCGTTGCGGCCGGGGCAGCGTCCATCCCCATCTGGAGGGCATCAAGCGTGTCATCCACATGATTGGCCAGAACTGCGCGCACAGCCATAGCGTAGAACCCTGCCAGACGGCGGATTTCCTGTAACTGGGCGCTGACCACGGGGGCAGCTCCGCTCAAAACAAGAGGTGTCCCTTTCAAAAAAGGGTCAAGCGCCAGAACCGGCAGGAGCGTCCTGAGCTTTTCAACCGCCTCATCAAGGCCGATCACAAGCGCGCGCGGGGCTGTCTCCGGCACAGCACCAATATCCAGAACTGTGTCGACCTTCGGCTCCGGCCACACCGCCCCCTGGAACATAGGCAGGAACTGGCGTTCCACGACGTCTGTTTCAGAACAGACCGCCGGGTTGAGCCCTGCCAGCAGCCGCTGGAATGCGCTGCGCAAGGATGTCTTGCCCAGCGCCAGCGGCGCATAGGCCGAGCGCCCGTCCTTGAGCCTGATCTCAAGATAAGCGCTGTCTGACGCGGCCCTCTCCCCCGCTGGATGGATTTCGTCGAAGGGAACAAACACCAAAAACCCATGCCGGTGGCTGGACCGGTCACTGGCGGACGCTCCGGCCAAAAAAGGAGAGAGATCCTCAAAGGCCCGTGTCACATCCGGGCGGGTCTGGGGGGTCCAGGCCGTATCCAGCCGCACCTGGCCAGACGGGCTGCGCAAATGGACTGCCTCCACATGGCCTTCGGGATCCAACAGCCAGCCGGAGAGCAGAAGACCGGCCCCTTCAGCGGCCGTTGAAAGATCCAGCCCGACCCGGACGGGCACATCCAGAGCGCTGACGGTTTCGCTGCCGTCAAAACGCTGCGCGGCCTGCTCCAGCCTGCTGCGGCTATCCCCGGAAGGCCCGAGCCCGGGCAGCAGTGCCCGGATCTGACCGGGCAAACTTCGCACGGGCGGGCGCGCGCAGCGCTCATGCACGTCAATCCGGTTCCATCCACTGCGGCCACGAAAGAAAAGCCCTTTCAAGGAGCCTGTGTCCAGGATGCTGCCCGTCTCCAGAAGTCCGGCAAATCCGGCCGCCTTGCCCTTCGTATCCTTGCGTTCAAAGAGACAGCAGGTCAGCTCGGCAAGATGCAAGGCCTCTGTAACGGCAAACACCCGGCTCGCCCCGGCGGTCAGATCCCGCGACCAGCCCTGAAGATACAGCTCCCCTTCATCAAACCCACCCAACACTTCGACAAATCCGTCGGCCCGCGCCGCCCGCTGCAGGATTTTCGGGGCCGCTTGCCGATTGGCCTGGGCGGAGCGCTCGGAGAACAGCGCATCCACCAAGAGATCGACGATGCTCATCTCGGTCTGGGGCACTGTGGCGCAGACCATCGCAAGAAGCACCGCGAATTCGACTGGCCCCTGCGCGATATTATAAACATGGGACCGGCCGTTGCTGCGGATGGTGACCCGCCCAATCCGGCCTGGCGCACACCCGGCGAGGGACAGGACGGCGGCAAAGGGCACCCGCCCATCTGCAGGTTTGGCCTTGTCAGGGAAGCTGACAAACGTGCCGGAAACCGTCTGCTGCGGGTCTTCATTCAAGATGACCGGCAGATTGACCGCAAACGTGTCACCGGCCCCGGCAATCACAACCGTGTCGCGGTCAAGCGCCGCAAAGACCAGAGTGCGCCCATCCAGGGGCAGAACCGCCTCAGCCGGAGCAGACGCCGCCGCAGGCTCCGCCTGAGTGTCCGGCGCTGTGCCGGACATTTTACGCGCTCCCTCCAGACGGACAATCTGGTCCATTGCCGTTACCTCCATAAACCGCCCGCAGCGGCCACCACCATGCCGCCGACAAAGCCGACCAAAACCGCCAGGATCAGCATATGCACCCGCAGCGAATTCCGGTTCCGGTCCTTCAGCACCGTCAGCCGGTCGTCAAAGCCCTTCAAAGTGGCATCGAAACGCAGCAGAAAGACCTCGATTTCCTTGACCCGTTGCGACAGGTCGCTCTGCCCGCCTTTGAGCAGGCCAAGCGCTTCGCCCAGTTCGCCTTCCTTGGAGGCAAGCGTATCGATCCGCGCCGTGGTTTCTTTCAAGAGCTCAGTGGCATCGCGCTGACCGAGCGCAGCCTGTCCCTGAACGGTAATGACCCGGTCGAGCTTCTTCATCACCAGCGCCAGCGGGAGGGCAACAGCGGCTTCTGCTGCGCGCTCTTCCGCACTTGGGCGCGGCAAGGTCAGCTGCACACCATCCTTCGGGGATTCGGCAATCACCGACAAGCCATCCGGCGCCGCAGCGGCCGCCTGCGGCAGCTCAAAGTCAAACGCATAACCACCATCGCCAATGCCGTTGCGCTGCAGGTCGATGCGCTTCGTCTCGGCCAATTTGCTGAGAATCCGCTCGCCATCATGCAAGACATGGATTGTCATCCGGTCGCCCGGATTGGCGGCATCCCAGGCCCAGCCCAGAAGACGGCCCTGTTCGAATGCATCGACACGGCCCTGGATCTTCGGGGTCTTTTCGCCGGAGACGACGCTCTCACTCTTATGGCCGGTGGTCTGTGGAGCCTTGGTGTCCACGTTGGTCTCGGGTCGTTTTTCCAGGTTGGCGGCGGTCATGGCGCTCTTTTCAGGCTGCAGGGTCCCGCACGGCCTCCGGGCCGTCACGGAAGAGTTGGAGATAATCTTCAGCAACCGCCGCAACGGTTGGCGGCTTGCGGGTGTTCTTCACCAGTTTCCGGTAAAGCTTCGCATCCTCGATGGCACTGGCCATGACTTCGGCCAATCCGGCCGGATCATTTTTGCGCACATGGAGCCCGTCCAACTCGTCGCGCACCGCCTCGGCCATGCCGCCAATGCCGGTCGTGATCACCGGGCGCTTGTGCTGCTGGGCCTCGGCAATCACCAGAGGGGCATTTTCCCACCAGAGCGAAGGCACCACGACCCAGTCGACCGGTTTGATCAGCTCCGCCACGTCCTCCGGCTTGTAGGGGCCAAGACGCACCACCTGAGGCGCTGTCTCTTCAAACAACGCCTCCAGCCGTGCTACGAAGTCCGGACTCTGAAACGGCGACCCACCATGCACCCGCAGTTCAAAGGCAACCTCACGCGCCTTGAGCAGGCGTGCAGCCTGCAACAGGACCTCCACCCCTTTCCAGGGCGTCAGATTGCCGAAAAATCCGAACACCCGCTTGGGCTCTTCACTTGCGGCCCGGCCCGGCGCTGCCGTCTCCGCAGGCCGGCCATTGCGAATGAGCGAGATCTTGTCCGCAGGCAGTCCCCAGCGCACATATACATCCCGCAGGAATGCGCTTGGCGCCACGAACTGGTCGACCGCCGCCAGATGGGTTTTGAGGAAGCGCTCCCGCAGGCGCATGTCATTGGGGGCCGCCGCCTCCAGGCAATTGCACAGGCCTCCCGGCCCCAATGCCGCGCAAGGTTCCTCCGGGCTCTTCATCAGGACGCCGTCATTGGCACAAATCGCGTAATAGTCATGGAGTGTCATCACGATCCGCACGCCAGGAAGGACCTTGCGGATCAGGACCGGCAGTTCCGCGCCAAACAGCAGAAGATGATGGATGTGAACCACATCCGGGCGGAAGCTTTCCAGCAGCGCGGTCATGTCAGGCACAAAGGCACGCAAGTCCACCTGGCTCATGTTGAAGCGGTCAAAATGCCCCGCCCACATCAGCACTTCATCGCCGCTGTCACTGATCGCCTGGAAACTGGTGCCCGGATGGGGCTCCCGGTGAAGCTGGTTGGTGGCGCCCACAAACAGCGCCTCGTGCCCGGCCTCCCGGTAAGCTTTGGACAGATCAAGCGCGACCGTCTCCGTTCCGCCAGGATGCAGCGCCGGATGGTTATGGGCGCAGACGAGAATCCTCATGCCCCCTGCCCCTTTGCGGTTTTGACCGCCACAAACAAATCCTGGTAATGCTGGCGGCCTGTCGCGCCGCGCCAATGGCCAAGCTGCTTGACGGCGATTTGAAATCCGGCGGCCTTCAGAACCGCATCCAGAAACCCGTCATCGAAGGCAACTGCTGCCAACGGCGCGTTGGCATCCATGTACCAGCCGGGGCCTTTGCCCGCACGGTGGAAGGTGATGCGCGGGGTCAGGCCGCTCTCTGCCCCGCCCTGCTCTGGCAGCATCACAAAGGCCGACAGAAACAGGCGCCCGCCCAGGTCCAGCAACCTGGAGATTTCCCGGAAATAGGGTTCGATCTCGTTGGGTGGCAAGTGGGTGACCACAGAGGTCATGATTGCAAAGTCGAACGAGCCGTTGGCGAAGGGCAGTGCAATCTCGGAGCCTTTGATATAGCCGTCGGGATTGTAGAGCGCATTGGCAATGTCCAGATGCATGAAACGGAAGGACGGATAAGCCGGGCTGATGTTGCGCGTGCACCACTGAATCCCGGAGGAAGCCGGGTCCAGCCCGGTATAGGTGCCGGTGTCCGGATCAAGATACTGGGTCAGCGGCACAGCCATGCGCCCGATGCCGCAGCCGACATCAAGCACCCGCTCATGCTCCTGCAATCCGCCAAGCCCTGCAAAATACCCGAGAAACTCCGCTCCAATGCCCAGATAGTCACCATCGCCGACAAAATTGTCTTCCTGCGGCGGCACAGGCAAAAACCGGTTCCGCCGGATCGCGTTTTGCAGATCCGCCATCCGGTCCGCACCCATGGCAGCAGATTTGAGTCTGACCGCATCTCTGATTTTCACGAGTGAATTCATCTGGCCGTCACCTCATCTCGCGCCCCGATGGCAGCCATGACATCTTGAATGTCCTTCTCCCATCTGAACTGCTGAAGCCAACGATTGTATTGAGAGGCAACACCGCGCGTATAATCTCCGCTTTTGCTGATGGACACCCGTTCAAAATGATAGAGTTCCACATCGCCCAGGTAGTAGATCTTCTTGTTCTTGCGCCTCAGCTTGAGGCATAGATCGCTGTCCTCGTAATCGCCGATGATGTAATCCGTGCTGAACCCGCCGACATCGTCGAAATCCGCACGGGAGAGAACCAGACAGGCCCCGGTGACACCCGGCACCTCCCGCGACGTGCTGGCCCCGGCAAAGCCGCGGGGAAAGCCCTTGAAATAGTGGTGATTGAACCAGCGCCCTTTTTCGTCCTGAATGAATTTCAGGCCCGCATGCTGGATGGCGTTGTCCGCATAAAGCAGCTTGGCTCCAGCCGCCCCGGCCTGGCCATCCGTCATCAGACAGGCACACAGTTCCTCCAGCCAGCCGGACTCCAGCGGCACCACATCGGAATTGATCATCGCCAGATAGCGCCCCTTGGCCCGGGACGCACCGGCATTGCAGGCCAGCGCATAGCCGCCGTTGCGGTCCATCACGATCAGCCGCACCGGCAGGCCATAAAGCAGATGAAATCCGATGAGCAGATCTTCCACATGGACAGCCTGCTCCGGCGAATCCAGCACGAAGAGAAGTTCGGCATTTTCCGCCAGCCACCGGTCGGCCGCAAAGGCCGCAAGCTGCGCCTTGATGAACTCGTAGACCTTGTAGAGCGGTATCACGATGGAGACGAGCGGCGTATCCGGCGGGGTGCCGATGGTGATTTCGTCCGGCGGGCCCACCTGGTTGCGGAAGGCCGCCTGAAGGTCGGAAAACGGACGGGCCAGACAACCCGTCATCACGGCATCCGTTGCCTGCCGGGTCGGGATCACAGAGAGCGCGCTCGCCCGCCGTTCGCCCGGATCGCAGGGCTGGGGCGGCGGCACCAGAAGCGACCGGTCCCCGGAGGCCAGCGTCACTTCAAGACGCGGCTGGATGTGATGTTGCAGCCCGTCGCGGACCGGCGCAAAAGCCACGAACCGCTTGATCTGGTAACCGCCCTGGCTCTCCGGCAGCACGCCGTCGAAACTGTGCAGCTGCAAGGGCACCGGCTCGCCTTGCGGCACAAGCACGTTCAAGCCCTGATAGGACCTGCCCGGGTCGCGCAGCCAGCCGCCCACAAGGACCCCGCTTTCGACCGCCAGAGCCGTTTCGACCGCACAAAAGGCAGCTGTTTCCCCAAGCGTCCCGTGGCGCCGGGCAGGCATGGGCTCGGACAGTTGAAGATCGCGCAGCGCAGCGCGCGTGGCGGTTGTGCGCTTGGCCAGCCGCGCAATCAGATAGTCGCGCAAGTCCGGCAATTTGCGCGCTGTTGCGCCCCACCAGCTGACGAGCGAGCGACCGGCGGCCGCCGTCTCCAGGCGGCGGATTGCCAGACCCCAAGGTCCGGACAGGACAAGATGACCGCGCGACGGCAGCTGAGCCGCTTCGGCCATGCCCAGAAACAGGCGGTTGCGCCCGCTGTTATAGGCCGCGTTGAACGCATCCCCATCAAGCCGGACCAGCCCGGTGTCCCCGATCAGAACGGCGGAGAAAATCTCCGTGCACTCCCTATTCAGAAGCGTTTCCACCAGACGGACATCGCCGACCGAAGCCACACATTCAGCCACAGGCGGCGTGTCATTTACCGAGCGCAGGAGCTTGCCGGCAAAGCCGATGAAGCTGCGTGAGCGGGTTAGCCGGAACATGCCCGACCAGGTGTTCAATATGGTGGTGACCAGAGAGGCACAGGCGGTCTGGGTGAGGCCATTGGTCAGCGCGAACGGGTCCGCTGACGCCTGCGCCTTGCCGGCATCGGCCTGAAGTTCGGCCCCGGAGCCGAACACACCGGATGTCAGTTTCAGGGTGAGAGCGGTTCTGCCCTTCAAAGAAAGGGCCCAGATGATTCGGGAGCGGCCGTCCAGAAGAGCAAGGCGGACACTCGCCATGGCCTCGAAAGGCTTGCCCGACGCCTCTTCCAGCCTCGGGGCCGCATTGACGGCATGCGGAGGGTCCCAGACGACCAAATGGACATCCGGCGTCAGCTGCATGAATTGCGGCGCCTCATAGGCGGTTTCCGCATAGGTGCCGAGAGTTTCGAGCATATTCCAACTTCAGTGCGCGCAAAGAAGACTGCCGGCAAAGCCGCAGTGAGCCGGGCGCCTGCACATGCAGGCGCCCGGGCAAGGCCGTGTTAGGACACGACGATAAAGCTGTCCGGACTGTCTTTCAGATCATCCGCATCGACATTGTTGAGCGTGACGGTGTCGCCATTGCCCAGATCGATAACCGTGTTGCTACCGACCTGCGTGGCACGGTCTGCAACATCTTCGGCCGACCCAATTCCGGTGTTGTTGATGTTCGCCGAGATCTGAACGATGTCGCCGTCCTGAAAGTCCATGACGATGTCATTGCCACCGCCGCCGGAAAAGACGAACACATCATTGCTGGCCCCGCCGAACATCAGATCATTGCCGGCACCGCCGTCGATGATGTCGTTGCCGGCACCACCAAGAATGATGTCACCGCCGTCACCGCCTTCGATATAGTCGTTGCCGGCACCTGCATTGATGGTATCCGCGCCATCTCCGCCGAGAATGACGTCATCGCCACCTTGACCGAAGATTTTGTCTGCGCCGTCTCCGCCAGCGATCAGATCGCTGCCCGTACCGCCGAAGAGGAAGTCATCCCCCTCGTTGCCGATGATCACATCGGCATCACCCAGACCAAAAATGAAATCCTGGGCACTTGACCCTTGCAGGAAGTCCTGGAAAGCACTGCCTTCAATCGTGGCCATAGCTTACTCCTGAAGTTTACCTCACTTAAACAACGCCCCGGAAACCGCGGCACCCTGCACCGCACAAACCCCGTCTCTTGCGATGCAAAATTACAATACACGACTCTTACGTCATTAAAAGAGAAGAATATTGAAGGAATTACGACAAAGCTTTGATTAATCTATATTTTAGCAGATATTACAAAGATGATATTTTAAATATACAAGACTAATGAATTTTATTTGCTTCGAATTTCGATGCAATTTTATCGTTTGAAGCTGGCGAAATTTTGACCTCTAACCCATTTAATCCTTTTAATTCAGATAATTATGAAAAATTTGCGCGAAGTCCGATTCAACCTGCCCACACGCTAAAATAAGCAATCGAAAGGAACGAATTTTATCAAAAATTCGTATTCGGCAGCGCGTTTTATTGCGATGCACAAATTTCTGGCAGGGCAGATTTTTTTTGCGCACAGAGCCCCCCTTGACGCGCCTGGCGACAGAAAAACGCACTGAGCGCACCAGCCGAAGGGTAAGACCTCCCCGGCAGGCGCGGTCGCCGCGCCCTGCGGAGAAAGAGCCTGAAAGAGGGCGGTCAGTCCTCCCGGAAGGCCCGGTTGAAGCTGTCTGTGATCGGCTCGAACAGATATTCCATGGCCTTGCGGGCCCGCCGGACGATCAGCACCTCTGCCGGCATGCCCGGATAAAGGGCCACCACCGGATTGCCTGCCAGTTCCTCGGGGCTGACCTCCGCGCGCACCACGTAAAAGGCCGCCTGGGTTTGCTGGTCCACGGTCTGATCCGCCCCCACATAGGTCACCGCCCCCTCCAGCGGCTGCACATTGCGCCGGTCATAGGCTGTGAGCCTAATTCTCGCTTCTGACCCGACACGGACCTGATCAATGTCTTTCAGATTCATCCGGACCTCCACCAGCAGCTTCTCGTCCTGGGGAACAATATCCATGATGGTCCGCCCAGGCTCAATGACACCGCCCGGCGTGCGCGTCTCAATATTATAGACAATGCCGCCCTGGGGTGCGTGCACCACCAGCCGGTCCAGCACATCCTTGGCCGAAATGATCTTCTCGTTGGTGATGTTGAGTTCCAGCTGGCTGTCCAGGATCTTGCTGGCAATGTCACTCTGCAATTCCTGCTCGGCCTGAAGCAGCGCGACCTCCGCCCCCTGCCTGGCCTTTTCCGCCCGCGCCTTTTGCGCCACCAGCTCGCCGCCATCCCCGATCAGCTCGCTCAGTTCAAGCTGCACATCATTGAGCATCGCCTTGGAGGTGAAGCCCTTCTTGGCAAGACCACTCAAGGCCTCCACCCGTTCGTTCAGCAAGGCCTGCCGGTCCGTGTTGGCCTTGATCTGCGCTTCGGCGGCCTCGATCTGGGCCGCGAATTGCTCGATTTCCTTTTGCTGGAAGGCGACCTTGCCCTCATAGACCTTGTGCCGCTTCTCAAAAAACCGCTCTTCTGCCGCCATGACATCAGCCACGGTGTCTGCGTCGCTTCCGGCCAGTTCTGCTGGCATCTCGATCCTGTCTTTCAGGTCCCGCTCGGCCCGCAACCGCGCCAGCCTGGCCAGCAGACTGATTCTCTTGCCGCGCAATTGCGCCAGCTCTGCGCGCGCGCGTGTGTCATCCAGTTCCAGAAGCGGCTGGCCCGCGGTCACAAAGTCGCCTTCCTGGACCAGCAACCGGCGCAGAATGCCGCCTTCCAGGTGACTGATGGTCTTGCGTTTGCTGTCCACAACCACCTTGCCGGTGGCCACCGCCGCACTGTCGAGATCAGCGGTAAAGCCCCACAGCATAAAACCGCCAAACCCGACCACAATCGCCAGCGCTGCAGCCACCAGCGGGCCACGCAACCCCTGCCCCCGCTCGTCTCCCAAGGCATCGTCCTGCTGCCAGAACGGTTTTTGAACAAGATCGGGCAAAGTGCCTTCACCGCTCCCATTACCCTCCCCATTCTGGCCGCCGCCCCTGTGCCTGTCCTGATCCGAATGGCGCATCATGCTACTTCTCCGCTAGAGCTCCGGGCAGTTTCAGCGCCCGGCTTGGGCAGCCGCCGGGAAATGCTGCTGACCACATCTGTCCGGTCGCCGAACTGACTGATCCGGCCATCTTCGAGCACCAGGATCTTGTCGGCCGCTTCCATGATGGCCGGGCGGTGGGCAATCACCACCACAATCGCTCCATCTTCCTTGGCACTGGAAATGGCCCGCAAGAGCGCCACCTCGCCTTCCGTATCCAGATTGGCATTGGGCTCGTCCAGCACCAGAAGGCGCGGTTTGCCGAACAGCGCCCGCGCCAGCGCAACGCGCTGCTTCTGCCCGCCGGACAAGGTGAACCGGTTGTCCCCCACAGGCGTGTCATAGCCAAGCGGCATGCGGCCGATCATTTCATGGACGCCCGCCGCCCGGGCCGCATCAATGACCATTTGCGGATCGGCTTCATACATGCGCGAAATGTTTTCCCGCACGGTTCCGTCCAGCAGCGAAACGGATTGCGGCAGATAGCCAGTCATGGCGCCGAAGGACGCCCGCTCCCACAGATAGACATTGTGACCGTCCAGGAAAACGCCGCCCGTCGTCGGCTGCAAGGCCCCCACCAGCAGCCGGGCCAGCGTGGATTTTCCTGCAGCCGAGGGGCCGACAACCCCCAGAACGTCCCCCGGCTCAAGGGTGAACGAGATCCCCTTGATCACCGGCACCGGCGTGTTGGGCACGGCAAACACCAGCTTGTCGACCGTCAGCGGCCCCTGGCTTGGCGGTGTTGGAATGCTTTGGCGCTGGGAGGCATGGTTTTCCAGAATGTCGCGTACCCGCCCCCAGGCGGTGAAGGCAAAAACCCACTGGCGCCAGTTCTCAGTCATGTTGTCAAAAGGCATCAGCAGGCGCCCGGTGATGATGCTTGCGGCAATCATGGTGCCCGCCGTTGCCTCCCCCTGGATCACCAGATCTGCACCAAGGGCCAGAACCGCGATCTGCATGCCGAAGCGCAAGCTGCGTGTGAAGGCATGGATCGCCTTGCCCCGCCGGCTGCCATAGGCCATCAGCTCACTGGCATGGACCTGCTTCTTGCGCCAGCGCCGGGCCAGGGCCGGCATCAGCCCCATGGCCTCGATTGTTTCCGCATGGCGCAGGGTGGAGGCCATGGTCGCAACATTTTCCAGATTGGCGGAATTGGCCTCCTTCAAAAGTGGGCGTGTCGCCATGTCAGACACCAGATTGAGACCAATCAGGATAAAGGCTGAAATGACGGCCATCAGGCCATAAAGCGGATGCAGCAGAAACAGCACCACCAGAAACAGCGGCACCCAGATGGCTTCCAGAGGGGCGCTGATGGCGTTGCTGGTGATGAAGCTGCGCAGATCATTGAGGTCCCGCAGCACTTCGGAGGCCAGGCTGCCCCCCTTTTCCAGCGAGGACTTCACACCGGCCTCAATTGCTGAGTGATTGAGCCGGCGGACCAGCTCTGTCCCCATCACCTGAAAAATCTGGCTGCGGATGAACTCCAGAATTCCGAACAGCACCAGCGCACCGGCCGCGATAATGAGCAACATTCCGAGCGTGTCGAGACTCTGGCTGTTCAAAACCCGGTCATGAACCTGAAGCATGAACAAAGGTGTCGTGAGCTGCAGGAGCGTGATGAAGCCGCTGAGCCCCGCTGCAACGATCAGACCAGTTGCAAATGTCTTCCGGGCCTCCCGCACAAGCTTCACCGGGTCTTCCGCCGCTGAGTTACCCCGATCTTCCATGTAAAAAACTCCAAGGTTTCAACCCAAAGATGCGCTCGCAGGTGCGAAAAAATTTAGTATTTGCCTAGAAAACGACACATCTTTTCCCTATGAATGACGAGGCTTTGTAGTCTAAACTGAGAGGAATTTGGGATTTAATTGTGGCAGGCAGCTGATTCCCAACTGAAAGATAAAATTATAAATAAAAAATGACGCTTGTGCGAAAGACAGGGAGCAACATTACGATGATGTTATTTCGAATTTAATTCGAAAATTGGCGGGAGTTTGGGGCGTATGCACAAAATATTCACTGATGCACCACACCAATTAAATGGAAGAATCGACATTCCACACTCAAAAGCAGAAAAAGTTGCATACGGTATGTCAGATTCAAACCGGGACACGGAAGTCAGCCCCTTCGCGAATGCGAGTCACTTCGAACTTGTCCGGGTTATCGAGAGAATGTACCGGCGGTATCTTGACCGTCTACGGGTCGATCTCAACAGGATCGGCGCCGATGACATCTCTCCCTCTCATGCAATGCTTTTGTTCACCATTGGCGATGACGATCTGTCGGTAAGAGATCTTATGGACCGGGGCCATTATCTTGGTTCCAATGCCTCATACAGCCTGAAACAGCTTGTTCAATCCGGCTATGTGGACCGGACCGCCTCCGCGCGGGACAAGCGATCGGCGCGGATCAGCCTGACGGACAAGGGCAAAGCGCTGTGCAAGGCAATCAAGGTGGCCGATGAGGTCAACGAAGCCCAGATCGTGCGCAATGAGCGCGACCGGGCCGCCCTTGAGGAAACCTTTGCCCTGTTGCGCAAGCTGGAAGTCATCTGGGCAACGGATCTCCAGCAGCGCAATGGCCACCTGGCCAATAACGGCTTCTAAACCAGGGTCACAGCCAAATGCATATTGTGTTTGTGCACCGGCATGGTCCCGGGCAATTTGTTCATATTGCCCGGCGACTGATTCTGGATGGCTGGACCGTAACCCTTGTCTGCGAAACTGTTGACCGGCCCGTTCCCGGGCTCCGGGTGCTGCGGTATGGCAATGCCCCAGCGCCCGGGACCGGACAAGCCGCCAAGGCGGCCGCCCCGGTTCCCTTTGTGGAGGCCGGCCGGCGGGTTGCCGGCATTCTGGACCGTCTGACCCGTGCGGGCCGGTCACCGGACCTTGTGGTGGGCCATATTGCCTGGGGCGGCATGATGTTCGTGAAAGACGCCCTGCCGGACACCCCCATGCTGGGATTTTGCGAATATTATTTCCAGCCCGAGGGCGGGGATGTCGGGTTTGCGCCCAGCGACACACGCGACATGGCCCAGCGACAGACAATGCGTCTGCGCAACACCATCCAGCTGGCCACGCTCGACCAGATGGACTACGGCATCAGCCCGACACACTGGCAAAAGAGCCGATATCCTGATGCCTATCAGTCGAAAATTGTCGCTCTGCATGAAGGCATCGACACTGCGCGCGCGCGCGCCGATGCCCTCGCCACCTTCCGGCTGCCGGATGGCTCCTTATTGCGGGCAGGCGACCCGGTGGTCACGTTCGCGGCCCGCGATCTGGAACCTTACCGGGGCTTTCCGCAATTCATGCGCGCCGCCGCCCGCGCCGCAGACCAAGATCCCCGGACCCGGTTCGTGGTTGCTGGCGGCGACGGGGTCAGCTATGGCAACGGCCCTGAAGATGGTTCGAACTGGCGCACCCGGCTTCTGGCCGAAACGGGACTGGCGCCGGAGCGGATCCACTTTCTCGGGCAAATCCCTCACAAGGACCTGATCCGCCTGTTCCAGGTCTCTGCCGCCCATGTCTATTTGACCTATCCCTTCGTGCTGTCCTGGTCTTTTCTGGAAGCCATGTCCTGCGGCGCTCCCATCATTGCCTCGGCGACCGCACCGGTGCAGGAAGTCGTCCGCGATGGACAGAACGGCCGGCTCGTGCCCTTCTGGGATACCGATCAGACCGCCGCACGGATCCATGAGGCCCTGACAGCCCCCCAAAGCTTTGAAGACATGCGCAAGGAAGCCAGAAAGACGATCCTGGCGCGCTATGAGCTGGGAGAGTGCACCGTCCGTTTGCAGCGGCTGTTGACCCGGTTGATCAGCACCCATGGACGCTCGCGCACCGCCGCACCACATCCGGGACCGGAGCTTTTCGACGCGGCACAATAGGAGGTCCCGGCTTGGACCGTTTTCCGGTCCGGCCATTTCTTTTCGCTACATAAGTGACTTTGAAGCTTCCCGCACAGATCCGGTCGCCTCTTCCACCTGAACCGCTGCAGATGTAATTGACTGCAGGTTGGAGGTAATCAGCTCCACCCCCTGGGCGGCCGACTGCATGTTGGACGAAATGTCGTTGGTGACCGCCGTCTGCTGTTCGACCGCTGTTGAAATGCTGGTGGCGATTTCCGCGACACTCTTGATCACATCCAGAATGGAGCTGATGGCCACCACGGCCCGCTCCGTCGTTTCCTGAACCGAACTGACCTGCGCGGAGATTTCTTCCGTCGCCTTGCTCGTTTGGGAAGCCAGGCTCTTCACCTCGGAGGCCACCACCGCAAAACCCTTGCCCGCCTCGCCTGCCCGAGCCGCTTCAATGGTCGCGTTCAGGGCCAGCAGGTTGGTCTGATCCGCAATTCCGTCGATCAGCTCGATGACTGACCCGATGGTCTTGGCATCTTCAGACAGGCCGGACATGATCTCGCTGGAACGTTCCGCCTCCCCTTGCGCATTGTTGGAGACTTCAAGCGCAACCTGCACCTGACGGCTGATTTCCTGGATCGAGGCAACCAGCTCTTCGGAGGCGGCTGCAACGGTCTGAACATTGGACGAGGTCTGCTCGGAAGCCGAGGCGGATTCTCCCGCCTGCTGCGCGGCTGCGGAAATCGACTGCGCCATGTCAGACAGTTGCGAATCTATGCTGCCTTGCACCTCCCTCCGGCGCTGGCGCTCCAGAACCTGCTCGGTAATGTCGGTGGCAAATTTCACCACCTTGAACGGCCGCCCGGCCGTGTCCATGATCGGATTGTAGGTGGCCTGGAGCCAGATTTCCCGGCCACCCTTGGCGATACGCTTGAATTCACCGCCCTTGAACGCGCCAACTGCAAGCTCTTCCCAGAAACGGGCATACTCGCTGCTGAGCCCGTACTCATCCTCCACGAACATTCTGTGATGGCGGCCCTTGATTTCGTCCAGCGAATATCCGACCGCTCCGGTGAAATTCTCGTTTGCGTCCAGAATGGTGCCGTCCAGCTCAAAGTGAATCACAGCCTGCGATCGGTTCAGCGCCTCAATCTGGCCTTCGAAATCCGCATTGCGCCGTTTCTGCGCGGTGATATCGGAGGCGATTTTGACCACCTTGACCACCTTGCCAGACCCATTCAGCACCGGATTGTAGGACGCCTGGATCCAGACCTCGTTGCCTTTTTTGTCAAACCGCAGAAATTCGGCCGTTTTAGATGTACCCGCTGCCAGCTCCCCCCAGAACGCCTGATACTCTTGGCTATCGCCATAGGCCGGATCCACAAAGAGCCGGTGGTGCTGACCCTTGATCTCAGACAGGCTGTAGCCCATGGCAGTCAGAAAATTCTCGTTAGCGTCCAGAATCCGGCCATCGGGTGTAAACTCGATGATCGCCTGGGACCGGCTGAACGCTTCAAGAACAGCCTGGGCGCTGTTGCGGAAAAGGACATGGAGTTCTCTCCTGTGAGAACGGATTTCAGTTGAAATTTCATACGCATGGTCAAGTAAATAAAAAATTGATCCAAACTTACGCCGGAAGCGTAATACGAAGTTTTTTAAGCTCACAAACATCAGAGCGAACGAACACGATATTTATATTCAATTTAATTTTACCGGTTTGCTTCCTCAGCAATACCTACAAAAATCGATTATCCTGACCTGCCAGAAGTGTTTTCAGGCCAAAAACACCTACAACTTTTGATCGAACCAGAGCGCGAAACACGCTTGCGACCACCGCTGCCACCTCCTCCGAACCATCTGCATTATTAGACTAAAGTATAATAAAATAAATTACCTTTCCTGTGATCCATTTCGGCACCGGAACGGATTTGAAAGGCGAAAAAGGTCTGCTCCCGTATGTAGAACCGCGTAAATCCGGTAAAAAGCTCAAACGCAGCCAATTGCCGAACCGACTCACGCTCAATAATTGATCGACCGGACGGTTTATGTAAAATGCTGGTCAGGGAGAACGCTCGACAAGATCCCCGGGAGGACACATGAGCGAGACTGAGACCGTCCTTGCACACCTGGAACAAGGTGTTTTGCGCCTGACCCTCAACCGGCCGGACAAGCTGAACGCCTTTAACGAAGACATGCATCTGGCCCTGCGCAGCCAGCTGGAACGGGCCCGGGACGACAAGAATATCCGCGCGGTGTTTTTGACAGGAGCCGGACGGGGTTTTTGCGCTGGTCAGGATCTTGGCGACCGGGACCCGCGCAAAGGCGCCAGCGTGCCCGATCTCGGCCACACGCTGGAGACCTTCTATAACCCGCTCCTGCGGCTGATCCGCAGCCTCGACACACCGGTTGTCTGTGCCGTCAACGGAGTTGCTGCCGGAGCGGGCGCCAATATCGCCCTGGCCTGCGACATTGTCCTGGCTGCCCGCTCGGCCCGCTTCATTCAGGCCTTTTCCAAAATCGGCCTTGTGCCGGATGCCGGAGGCAGCTGGGCCCTGCCCCGCCTGCTGGGCGAAGCCCGGGCCAAGGCGCTTACCCTGCTGGCCGAGCCGGTCAGCGCCGAACAGGCTGCCGACTGGGGCCTGATCTGGAAAGCGGTGGACGATGACAGCCTGAGCGGCACGGCAACGGCCCTCGCCGAACAGCTGGCCGCAGGCCCCACAACCGGATTGGGGCTCACCAAGAAACTGATCCAGGCCGCCGCGTCCCAGGATCTGGACACCCATCTTGACATGGAACGGGACTGTCAGCGCCTTGCCGGGGAAACCCGGGACTATGCCGAAGGCGTCACCGCCTTTCTGGAAAAACGCCCGCCCGCCTTCAAGGGACGCTGAGATGACCGCTCCCGAGCACATGACCCCTCAGGCCCTGGCAGAGGCCTGCGCCGCCCGCCTTTGGGAGAATGACCTGGCCTCGCGCGCGCTCGGCATGGAGCTTGTGCGCGTTGGCCCGGGCGAAGCGGCCCTGCGCATGACAGTGACGCAGACCATGACCAACGGCCACGGCATTGCCCATGGCGGCTATCTCTTCACCCTGGCCGACAGCGCCTTTGCCTTTGCCTGCAACAGCTACAACCAGGTGACGGTGGCCCAGCACTGCGCGGTCACCTTCATCACCCCCGGCGCTCTGGGCGATGTTCTGACCGCTGAGGCGCGGGAGATTTCCAGAACGGGCCGGTCGGGCCTTTACGACATCCGCGTCAGCCGCGCGGACGGCGCCGTGATTGCCGAATTCCGGGGCCAGTCCCGGGCCCTCAACAAGCCTCTCTTGCCGGAGGATGGCCAGACAGGCTGACGCAAGCTTTGGGAGGAGCTTCATGATAGACCTGACACCGGATCGCGCCGATCTCGATCCAATTGAACGTGCGAGCCGCGGCGAGATTGCGGCCTTGCAGGAACAGCGTATCGCCAGAACTCTGGCCCACGCCTATGACAATGCCCCTTTCTTCCGGCAGCGGTTTGACGCCCATGGCGTCCATCCGGGCGATTTCAACTGTCTTGCGGATCTGGCCAGGTTCCCCTTCACCGTCAAACAGGACCTGCGCGCCACCTATCCGTTTGGCATGTTTGCCGTGGCCCGGGACAAGCTTGTGCGCCTCCATGCCTCCTCGGGCACGACCGGCAAGCCGACAGTGGTCGGATACACCGCCGGTGACATTGCCAACTGGGCCGCGCTGGTGGCCCGCTCGATCCGGGCGGCCGGCGGACGAAAGGGCAACCTCCTGCACAATGCCTATGGCTATGGCCTTTTTACCGGCGGCCTTGGCGCCCACTATGGCGCCGAGCAGCTCGGCTGCACGGTTGTGCCGGTCTCCGGCGGTATGACCGAGCGCCAGGTGACCCTGATCGAGGATTTCAAACCGGACGTGATCATGGTGACCCCGTCCTACATGCTGTCGATCCTTGACGAATACAACCGGCTCGGGCTGGACCCGCGCCGCTCATCCCTGAAAGTCGGCATTTTCGGCGCCGAACCCTGGACCAACGCCATGCGCCGGGAAATCGAGCAAGCTTTCGACATGCATGCGGTCGACATTTACGGCCTGTCGGAAATTCTCGGGCCCGGGGTGGCCCAGGAATGCGTGGAAACCAAGGACGGGCTGCATCTCTGGGAAGACCATTTTTATCCGGAAATCATCGACCCGGCGACCGGCGAAGTCCTGCCGGACGGCGAAAAGGGCGAGCTGGTCTTCACCACCTTGACCAAGGAAGCCCTGCCCATGGTGCGCTACCGGACCGGAGATCTGACCCGGCTTCTGCCGGGAACCGCCCGGCCCATGCGGCGGATTGAAAAAATCACCGGCCGCAGCGACGACATGATCATTCTGCGCGGGGTCAATGTGTTTCCCACCCAGATCGAAGAGCAGATCCTTAAATGCGGCGGCTTGAACGCCCATTTCCGGATCGAGCTGGTGCGCGAGGCGCGTATGGATGCCATGACCGTTCATGCTGAAGCCGCGCCGGACGCTGCAGACAGTGCGGCCAGACATGCAGCCTCCACCGAGCTTGCGCACCACATCAAATCCACCATCGGCATCAGCGCCAAGGTGAAGGTGCATGAGCCCGGCAGCCTGCCCCGTTCCCAGGGCAAGGCCCAGAGGGTGCAGGACAACCGGCCGAAGGAGGACTGACTTTGGCGCAGCGCCTGCCTTTCCGAGACAGCAGGGTGACCGCACGGACAAACAAGACACGTCAAACCCCGGAGACTTGATGGCATGGCGAGACCCCGCGCCGCAGATTTTGAAGAAAAACAACACGGGCTGCTGCTGACGGCCGCCACTGTCTTCGCTTCCCAGGGCATGGAAAAAGCGTCCATGTCCCAGATTGCCCAGGAAGCTGGCGTTTCAAAATCGCTGCTTTATCACTATTACCCCTCCAAGGACGCGCTGATCTTTGCAATCATCCGCACCCATCTGGAGAACGTGGAAACCGCTCTTGCAGACACTCTGGCCGCTCCCCGGCTTGCCGCCTACCCACCCGAAGAGCGCCTCAAGCTGCTGGTGGCTACTGTGCTGGACAGCTATCGCGGGGCAGACGATCAGCACAAGGTCCAGCTCAATGCCGGTCCGGCCTTGAACGCGGCCCAGAAATCCGAGATCGTCGAGATTGAGCGCCGGATCGTGCGGTATTTTTCCACTGTCTTGAAAGAAATCCACCCCGCGCTCGACACCCCTTCCCGCCCGCTGTTAATGCCGGTCACCATGTCCCTCTTCGGCATGATGAACTGGGTCTATATGTGGTTCCGGGACGACGGCCCGATCACACGGGACGACTACGCGGCCCTGGCCACCACCTTGATCCTGGACGGGCTGAAGAAGGCGACCTGACGACAATCCTGTCAAGGCTCCATCCCTTCAACTGTCCCTGCCGGAGCGGAGCGCAGTGCCGGGATCCGGCTTGCCGCAAGCCTTGCTGTGTATAGGCGCGCAGATGTGTGCTGAATTCCTGCTTTTGCGGGAATGACAAACCGATGTCGGAGAGCAGGTGGCACGGATTGCGGCCAAGGCCGCCGCCTGCCCAAAAGGTCATTCCCGGCCTGATCGGGGATCTACGCGCCTGTCCACCAGACACTGTCATGTGTCGTGCGGGAAGCATCCCGGAATCGGGCTTTCCTGTTCCTCAAGGCCCGCCAAGACGAAAACCGTTTGCAGCCTGCCATCCGCGCACGCCGAATGAAACCGCCCCGGCGCTGGACAAAGAGTGGGGCTCCGGTCGAGCCGGGGACGACCTGCGGAGGACACATCAATATTAGCAGAAAGCCAAATCTCCGCCGCCAGGCACCGTACAAAAGAGGCTGCGCGGCGTCAGGAACCCAGACCTCTGTTTGACCGCATCTGGCATGCTACAGACCAGATGCTCGCCTTTGCGCGCGCAGACAGACTTCCGTTTTCCCTGAGTGTGTCTGAAACAAAGCGATAGCGGACGCATGGGCCTCGGAATATCTTCCGTTTGAGCCAACCGTTTGCTATGTCCTCATCATGACCAGTTTGATCACCCTGTCGGGTCTGCCCGGCGTCGGCAAGACCACCGTGGCCCGGGCTCTGGCCCGACGTATCAAGGCCGTACACCTGCGTGTTGATTCCCTTGAAACAGCGATTGAAACCAGCTGTCTCGACATTCAAGAGGCCGGGGACGCGGGCTATCTCGCCCTTGCTGCCGTGGCCAAGGACAATCTGTCCTGCGGTCTCGACGTGATTGCGGATACAGTGAATTCCCTCGCCGTCACCCGGAACCTGTTTGCCGATTGCAGTGCTTCTTGCGGGGCCGATCTTGTCCTGGTGGAACTGGTCTGCTCCGACCGGGCCGAACACCGCAGGCGGGTGGAAAGCCGCAAAAGCGATCTTCCCGGACACACAGTGCCCACATGGCAGGACGTGGCTGGGCGCTTCTTCGCCCCTTGGGAGGAGGAACACCGTGTGCGGCTTGATACATCCGTGCAATCACCGGAGGATTGCGTGGATATCATCCAGAAAGCCTTGCGCAACGTTTGAACCGGGTCTTTGTCTTTCCCGCCTCTGTCCTTTTTGAAACACCGCGCTTTCATCTCTCAAACGATAGCGACTTGGTCTGAGAGGGGGCTCCTCTTTCGGAACGGGCCGCTGTCCCACCCCAAGAGGAAGACCTTTTGGGCCACCGGCATATGACACCAGCCCCGCCACGGCCCCCGTTGCCGTCGCTGCCTCATCTCCCCCCTTGACTCCTGCCCATGAAAGTCAGATATTTCTGTTATGACAGAAATATCTGATAAAACCGCAAAAGCGCAATTCATCCTCTATTGGGGGGATATGGGCAGCCAGTGGGGGGTCAACCGCTCCGTGGCCCAGATCCATGCCCTGCTTTATCTCAGCACCGATCCGCTGAATGCGGAACAGATTTCCGAGGAGTTGGGCATTGCACGCTCGAATGTCTCCAACTCGTTGAAGGAGCTCGCCGGCTGGCGGCTGATCAAGAGGGTTCCGGTCGCAGGTGACCGGCGCGAGCATTTTGTTGCCGAAACCGATGTCTGGGAAATGGCCCTGCTGATTGCCAGAGGCCGCAAGGAACGGGAGATCGATCCGGCGATCCGGGCCATCGACATGTGCGCCAGCCAGGCCAGGACCGAGCCCGGCCTGAATCCGGAAGTTCTGGGGCGTATACAGGCGATGCAAGAGTTTCTGGCAACGGCTGACAGCTGGTCGGCGCAGATGCTGGGCGTGCCGAAATCAAACCTCGCCGCCCTCATGAAACTGGGCACCAAGGTCCTGTCCCTAGCGAAGATCAGTGGCCGCAAGGCCGGATAAGAGACAGGAGCCAGCAGATGCCAGTTCCCCTGTCCCCGTCGCTCTCCGGGTCCTCATGGCGCCAGCCCTTCGGGCCAAAGGCCCTCCGGGAAACAAGGCCAAGTCCTGAACCTGTCGCCAGAACCAGAACCAGAACCAGAACTGGCTGAGGACAAGTCGAAAAATTTTTGTCTATTAATTTCTCTTTATACAGAAACAACAAACCTAACAGGAAAGGGTGTATCATGCAGATCCCAACGAGCCCTCCACCACCCGCAGCCCGTCTTTGCGCCCCCCGGCGCCCGCCTCCTGGCGGGACCGGACAGCAGGCCGATCTGCGCTTTCGCAAATTGCTGGGCGAAACTGCCTGGGCCAGCCTGTCCCCCGCCATCCGCCGCCGCTTTGGCAAACGGCTGCGCGGCGGGGCCAGCACAGTCTATCAGGGCCAGGTGGTTGCCATGCGCAGGAGCCGGGCCGGAGCCTGCCTCTCCCAGCTGGCACGGCTGGTGGGCGCCCCGCTGCCCCATGACCTGAGCTGCCTTAACCAGCCCGCCGTCGTCTCCGTCACGGAGGACTGTGCCGGAGACGGCCAGTTCTGGCTGCGCCAATATGGCCGGGCGCGCGGGTTTCCGCAGGTCATTCACAGCTCCAAGCGCTTCGCCGGTCCAACCGGCCTGGAAGAATATATCGGCTGCGGCATCGGCATGGCCTTGCGCGTCAGCGCCCGCCCCAACGCCTTGGTCTTCACGAGCGACCACTATTTCCTGCAAGCTGGAACCGTGCGGCTGCGGCTGCCCGCCTGGCTGAGCCCGGGCGCGCTTGCCATCACCCACCGGGACCTTGGCGGCGGCCGTTTCCTGTTTTCCCTCGCCTTGACCCACAGCCTTTTGGGCGACCTGGTTCACCAGGACGCGATCTTCGCAGACATGGAGGACTGATCATGGACGCCCTCCCTTCTGTGAAGCCAGATTGCGGTGCAAATTGCCCAGAGGCTCTCTGGCACAACATCTTGACGGTCCCGGCCCCGTATCCGGCAGACGCCCCAACGACTGACCATCAGTCACAGCAGCACCAACAATTGTCCACCGGTTTTGCAACGGGGTCCGTCCTCCGGTTTCCGCTGCTGATCCGGCCCAAAACAGCGTCCCGGTCCATTCTGCCTCTGATTTGAGCAAAATCCCGAACCACCTACAGATTGACACCAGAACTCACTTACCTACTGTATTTAGTGTTCAGGGCCCGGCGATTCTTTTGCATTGCCGGCTAAGAGGGAAACCGGTGCGCAGGCAGATGCAAACCCGGTGCTGCCCCCGCAACTGTGAACAGGAAGCTGGGATCCAGACGCCACTGGAGATCTCCGGGAAGGCGGATCAAACCGGCATTGACCTGTGAGCCAGGAGACCTGCCTTGAATGTAAAAACGCTAACGGACGGCGGGTCCGCGGGGCGGGATGACCATGTGCCTCGGCACAGGCCCTTCTTGCGCGCTGCCGTTCCCATGAAAAGACCGACTCGGGGTGCAAGAAACAATGACCATCACCGTTTACAGCAAGCCGTCCTGTGTGCAATGCAACGCCACCTACCGTGCGCTCGACAAAAAGGGCGTCGACTACACCATTATCGACCTGAGCGAAGACAGCGAAGCGTTCGAGCACGTTCAGTCCCTCGGTTATCAGCAGGTGCCGGTTGTTGAAGCCATGGGCGACCACTGGGCCGGG
The DNA here is from genome assembly GCF_056160985.1 of Roseibium sp. AWQ4_290. NCBI lineage: Bacteria > Pseudomonadati > Pseudomonadota > Alphaproteobacteria > Hyphomicrobiales > Stappiaceae > Roseibium > Roseibium sp. AWQ4_290. The sequence goes on along the minus strand of NZ_JBSWYG010000016.1, from coordinate 86,325 downwards.
TTCCGCCCGGACAAGATTGCAGCGCTCAGCTAAACCTCCGGCGGCTTTGATCCAATGGGAACGCTTGTCTATTTCTCAAGCGCCTCCGGCAACACCCACCGCTTTATCGAACGGCTCGGTGCGCCCGCCCTGCGCATTCCCCGCAATGCGTCCGCAGCGCTTCCAGACGTCGCCGGGCCCTTCGTCCTCGTCCTTCCGACTTATGCGGATGGGGAAGGACGCGGGGCCGTTCCAAAGCAGGTGATCCGGTTCCTGAATGATGCGCCCACGCGCGCGCTCCTCAAGGGGGTGATTGCTTCCGGCAATCGCAACTTTGGGTCTTTTTTCGCCTATGCAGGGCAAGTCGTGTCGAAAAAATGCGGCGTACCGGTGCTCTACCGCTTCGAGCTGGCCGGAACCGACACGGACCTTGCCCGCGTTGACCACGGGATGACGAAATTTTGGCAACAGATGTCCTAGACCGGCCTGCCCAGCAGGCTGCTGCCGTTGACTACCACGCCCTCAATGCCATGCTGAACCTTTATGACAGCGGCGGGCAGATCCAGTTTGATGCGGACCGGCAAGCGGCCCGGCAGTATTTCCTGCAGCATGTGAACCAGAACACCGTGTTCTTCCATTCGCTGGAAGAAAAGCTCGGCTATCTGGTACGAGAAGGCTATTATGAGCAGGAAGTTCTGGACCGGTACGACGCGGCCTTCGTCAAGTCCGTGTTCGAGGCGGCCTATGCCCGCAAATTCCGGTTTCCAACCTTTTTGGGCGCCTTCAAGTATTACACCAGCTACACGCTGAAGACCTTTGACGGCAAGCGCTACCTGGAGCGGTTCGAGGACCGGGTGGTGATGGTGGCCCTGACCCTGGCCGACGGCGATGAAAACCTGGCCATGCGGCTGATGGACGAGATCCTGTCCGGCCGCTTCCAGCCGGCGACCCCGACCTTCCTGAATGCGGGCAAGCAGCAGCGCGGCGAGCTCATCTCCTGCTTCCTGCTGCGCCTTGAAGACAACATGGAATCCATCGGCCGCGGCATCAATTCCGCGCTGCAGCTGTCCAAGCGCGGCGGCGGGGTCGCCCTGCTTCTGACCAATATCCGCGAAGCCGGCGCCCCGATCAAAGGCATTGAAAACCAGTCCTCCGGCGTCATTCCGGTGATGAAGCTTCTGGAAGACAGCTTTTCCTATGCCAACCAGCTTGGCGCGCGCCAGGGCGCGGGGGCGGTCTATCTGAACGCCCACCATCCGGACATCCTGCGCTTTCTCGACACCAAGCGGGAAAACGCGGACGAGAAGATCCGCATCAAGACCCTCTCCCTCGGGGTCGTGATCCCGGACATCACCTTCGAACTCGCCAAGCAGGACGAGGACATGTACCTGTTCTCGCCCCACGATGTGGAGCGGGTCTATGGCATGCCGTTCTCGCAGATTTCGGTGAGCGAGAAATACCGCGAGATGGTGGACGATCCGCGCATCCGCAAGACCAAGATCCGCGCCCGCAGCTTCTTTCAGACGATTGCGGAAATCCAGTTTGAGAGCGGCTATCCCTATATCCTGTTCGAGGACACCGCCAACCGGGCCAACCCGGTGGACGGGCGCATCAACATGTCGAACCTGTGTTCGGAAATCCTGCAGGTCAACGAGGCGTCCGAGTTCCGGGACGATCTCAGCTATTCCCACCTGGGCACGGATATCTCCTGCAATCTCGGCTCCCTGAACATTGCCAAGGCGATGGATGGCGGCGATCTGGGCGCCACCGTGGAAACGGCCGTGCGCGCGCTGACCGCCGTCTCGGTCATGAGCGCCATTGACAGTGTGCCATCCGTGCGCCGGGGCAATGACGAAAGCCACGCCATCGGCCTCGGCCAGATGAACCTGCACGGCTTTCTGGCCCGCGAAAAGATCCACTACGGCTCTGAAGAAGGGGTCGACTTCACCAATTTCTATTTCTACGCGGTCGCCTATCACTGTATCCGCGCCTCGAACGCGCTGGCACGCGAGCGCGGCACAAGCTTCACGGGTTTTGAAAAGAGCCGCTATGCGGACGGCACCTTCTTCGACAAATACATCGACACGGCCTGGGTGCCGGAGACGGACCGGGTCAAGGAGCTGTTCGCGGCCTTCAACATCACCCTGCCGACGCAGGACGACTGGCGCGCCCTGAAAGAAGCCGTCATGACCCACGGCCTTTACAACCGCAACCTTCAGGCCGTTCCACCCACCGGGTCGATCAGCTATATCAACAACGCGACCTCGTCGATCCATCCGATCGTGTCGAAAATCGAGATCCGCAAGGAAGGCAAGATCGGCCGGGTCTACTATCCCGCGCCCTTCATGACCAATGACAATCTCGACTACTATCAGGATGCCTACGAGATCGGCCCGGAAAAGATCATCGACACCTATGCGGCGGCGACCCAGCATGTGGATCAGGGCCTGTCCCTGACCCTTTTCTTCCGCGACACCGCCACCACCCGCGATATCAACCGGGCTCAGATCTATGCCTGGAAGAAGGGCATCAAGACCATCTACTACATCCGCCTGCGCCAGATGGCCCTGGAAGGGACCGAAGTGCAGGGCTGCGTGTCCTGCTCGCTTTAGGAGAGCCCAAATGACCCTGCACACACCCCTTCCCAATCTGGCCCGGCCCGTGCCCCGGGCCGTCAACTGGAACCGGCTGGAAGACGACAAGGACCTGGAAATCTGGAACCGGCTCACGGTCAATTTCTGGCTGCCGGAAAAAGTGCCCCTGTCCAACGACATTCAGAGCTGGGCAACGCTGCACGAGGACGAGCAGCAGCTCACCATCCGCGTGTTCACCGGCCTGACCCTGCTCGACACGATCCAGAACACGGTCGGGGCGCCCACCCTGATGGCCGATGCGCTCACGCCCCATGAAGAAGCGGTGCTGACAAATATTGCCTTCATGGAAGCGGTCCATGCGCGCAGCTATTCCTCTGTCTTTTCCACCCTCTGCCGGACGGCGGATGTGGATGAGGCTTTCCGCTGGTCGGAGGAAAACGAATTCCTTCAGGCCAAGTCCAAACTGATCCTCCAGGAATATGACGCTGCGTCTTCGCCGTTCAAAAAGAAGATCGCCAGCGTCTTTCTGGAAAGTTTCCTGTTCTATTCCGGCTTCTATCTGCCCATGCACTGGTCCAGCCGGGCCAAGCTGACCAACACGGCCGATCTGATCCGCCTGATCATCCGCGATGAAGCCGTTCACGGCTATTACATCGGCTACAAGTTCCAGCGCATGCTGGAAAAGACCGGGGACGCGGAGCGGCAGGAGATCAAGGACTTTGCCTTCTCGCTTCTGCTCGACCTTTACGAGATCGAGTCGAAATACACCGAAAGCCTCTATGACGGGGTGAGCCTGACCGAGGATGTAAAACACTTCCTCCATTACAACGCCAACAAGGCGCTGATGAATCTGGGCTATGAGCCGCTCTTTCCGGACAGTGTCTGCCAGGTCAATCCGGCCATCATGGCCTCGCTTTCCCCGAATGCGGACGAAAACCACGACTTCTTCTCCGGGTCCGGCTCGTCCTATGTCATCGGCAAGGCGGTGGCGACCGAAGACGAAGACTGGGATTTTTAAAGCCAGCCGCTCCTCAAGGGCTTGGCCGTTCGCAGCCTGAAATCACAGATTTCAACGCAACAGACACAAAGAGGCTACAGTCATGAGGCTGCAGCCTTTTTGGTTTCACCCGCCCCCTGCACCGGACCAGCTGACACTGGAGGACCTGACACTGGGCCACCTCGGCCGGGCGGGCCCGCATTGCCTGTTCGCAGCCGACACTTGCGCCACGTTCAAATCACAACGGCCCAATGCCGTGCCCGCCAGGGCTGGTGCCACGCAGCGCCTGGCCTGCATGTGCAGGCCGTGCCATTTCCTCCGCCGTCGGACGGACCAGCCGGTAGCATGTGCCTGCTACGAAGGCATCATATTGCGATCCGCCAAGCAGCTGCCAGCGATGGACGCTGTCCATGGGCGTCAGCTGGCGAACTGTATCTGGCTGATTGTTGTCATAGACATGGAGCCGCGCGACACTGTCCCGGCTTCCGTTGACAAGATCATAGCCGATGGCAACCACCCAGTGGCTGCGGGAGGGCGTCCCGCCCCCGTCCAGCAGAATGGGATAGGGCTGTTCCCGGTCCAGGTAAGGTTTCAACAACCTGAACTGTTGCCTCTTGCTGTCCTCGTACCGTTGCTGCGGTCTCGTATCCGCGGCGGAGCCGGTAAAATAGGGAAAGGCAAATCCGTGGGCATCAAACTGCCGGCGGTTGATATATCCATGCAAGGTCGAGTGCTCGGCGGGCGGTGTCGTATCGCTGGGTATCGGGGTGTTGGAATAGTAAAAATCAAGCGCTGCAAAGGACATACCGCCGCATAATTGCCGCCCGCTGGCACCAAAATAGCTCCAGCGAATGTCCTTGTTGCTGAAATGAAACCCGTGTGTCGCAGGATTAAAACGCGTCTGCATATCTGAAATCCTTCGGTTCAGTCGATCACAGCAGACCGCAGTTTCAATGACACACGGCCTGCGCCCAACGTCCCGGCTGGCAAAAGACCGGCCAGCCGACTGCCCACTTGTCCAATTGCACACCGGAGCGCGTGAAAAAGGCTCCAAAAAAGCCGCTACCGCGTCGTTGGCCACAAGCCGAAACTCATCGGATTGCCTTTGGCCGCCTGAAAACAAAAAACTCAACACACATGACAAACCGGTTTGTTTCCCCAAGAACGCGGCGCGCTCTGGTCCGTTGTCAATTTCCTGCCGGCCCCATCTTCAAGCCCGGGGGATGCCTGCTTGCCAAAAAAACGTCTGCGGCCAGCATCTTCATCAAACCGGCCCTATAATAGCTTAAATTGATGATTTTACCAAGTTGCCGCGCATTTCCGGCAGTTGCGCCCTTCTCAAGAAGGGCAGGAGACAGGGGGACTGCGCCTTATCCCCCCGCGCCTCACACAAGCCTCAATAAATAAGACCCTATTGGATGGTGAGGTTGGCATCAGGTGCTGTCCTTTGGCGCCGCCCAGTCCTTTGCTACCAGGGTCAGAACATCATATTGCGCGGCAATCTCACCGGTCTGCTTGGTGACCTGACAGTCCCAGCGCACTTCGCCATAATCGGCGGTTGCGCGCGGGTTGATCTCCTTGCAGGTCAGACGCACTTTGAGGCTGTCGCCAAAATAGACCGGGGTCAGGAAGCGCAAATTATCGACGCCGTAATTGGCCAGAACCGGCCCCGGTGCCGGATCGACAAAAAGACCGGCAGCAAAAGACGCGATCAGGTAGCCATGGGCGACCCTTTCATCAAAAAACGGATTGGCCCTGGCCGCATCGCTGTCCATATGAGCGTAGAACGTGTCGCCGGTAAACTCCGCGAAATGCTCCACATCCTCCTGACACACCTCGCGCGCCTCTGTCACGATCTGATCCCCGATTGCCAATCCGGCCAGGGACTTGCGGAACGGATGCCCCCCGCTTTGGGCAGACGCCCCTTCCATCCATTGGCCGGTGACCGCAGACAAAAGCTCCGGCGTGCCCTGAAGGGCGGTGCGCTGCATGAAATGTTTGACCCCGCGCATGCCGCCCATTTCCTCGCCGCCCCCGGCGCGGCCCGGTCCGCCATGAACCAGAGGTGCCAGTGGCGAGCCATGCCCGGTGGAGCTTTTCGCCGAGCGGCGGTTGCCGATCAGCACCCGGCCGTGGAAAGCCGCAAGGCCAGCGACAATCTCCCGGGCAACTGCCGCATCATCAGTGAAGAGAGAAGAGACCAAAGAGCCCCGCCCTTTCTGCGCCAGTACCACAGCTTCCTCGGGCTCCCGGTAGGCCATCACGGTGGCCACCGGCCCAAAGGCCTCCACCGCGTGAACCGCCCCGGCTGACAGTGGATCTGCGCAGTGCAGCAGTACAGGAGCCATGAAGGCGCCGTGCTTCACATCGCCGGAAACAAGATCAACCAAGTCCAGCCCGCCGCAGACAATCTCCGCTTCGCAGGATAACGCCTGCACCTTGGCTTTCACATCCTCCCGGTCCTTGAGCGAAACCAGCGCGCCCATGCGCACGCGCTCATCGTCCGGCAGGCCAACCGGCGTGGCGGCGAGACGCTGAGAGATAGCCTCCATGAGAGCCCCCTCATGGCGCAGCGGAGCGATCACCCGGCGGATGGCCGTGCATTTCTGTCCGGCTTTTACCGTCATCTCCCGGCAGACCTCTTTCACGAAGAGATCAAATTCCGCCGTGCCGGGTCCTGCGTCCGGGCCAAGGATCGCAGCATTCAGACTGTCCGCTTCCATGGTGAACCGCACCGAATGGGCCAGTACTGCCGGGCTGGATTTCAGCTTGTGCCCGGTTGCAGCAGACCCGGTGAAGGTGACCACGTCCTGCTCGCTCACATGATCCAGAAGCCCCCCGGCCGACCCGGTCACGATCTGCAGTGCGCCCTCTGGCAACAGGCCGGTGGCCAGAATGCGGCGCACCACCAGCTCGGCCAGATAGGCGGTCTGGGAGGCGGGCTTGATCAGGCAGGGCATACCGGCAATCAGTGCCGGGGCTATTTTTTCCAGCATGCCCCAGACGGGAAAGTTGAAAGCATTGATGTGAATGGCAACGCCCTGAAACGGGGTCAGAATATGCTGGGCAGAAAAGCTGTTATCCCGGGACAGAAGCTCTACCGGGCCTTCGGTGAGCAATTTGGTGTTTGGCAAATCCCGACGGGCCTTGGAGGCAAAGGTCAACAGGGTGCTGATGCCGCCTTCAATGTCGATCCAGCCGTCCGAACGCGTGGCACCGGTGGCAAAGCTCTCCGCATAAAACAGCTCTTTTTCGTCCATCAGCTTCAAGCCGACTGCCTTCAGCATCAAGGCCCGTTCGTGCAGGGTCATGGCGCGCAGGGCCGGACCGCCCACAGCCCGGCCCCAATCAAGCGCGGCCGCAAAGTCCAGCCCCTCTGTTCCGATCAGGGCATGGGGAACGCCCGTTGCGGCATTCAGCACCGGCCGCCCTTCGCCCTGCCCCGGACGCCAGGCCCCTTCCAGATAGCTTTCCAGACGGCGCACCTTCGCTCCCGCTCCGCTCATGGAGTGTCCTTTCTTTTATTTGGCATGCGTTGATGTTGGCCCGCAGGCTCAATCGTCATAGCTCAGGACCAGCCGGGCGGAGGTGGGGCGGCTCTGGCAGCACAGCACATAGCCGGCGCGAACCTCGTAATCCTCCAGCGCGTGGTTGGCTTCCATCTCCACCGAGCCCTCCAGCACCTTGGCCCGGCAGGTGGAACAGACCCCGGCCTTGCAGGCATAGGGCGCGTCCAGATGGGCCTCCAGCGCCGCTTCCAGAACGGACGTCCCGTCCCGCGCCATGGAAAAGCGCCGTGTGGTTCCATCCAGCGTGACCGAGACATCGCAGGCACCCGCGTGACGGTCCTCAGCCGCCATCTTTGGCCGCTGCTTGAGCCGTCCAGGCTGGGACGACTTGAACAGTTCATAGCGGATCTGGTCGTCCCCAAGCCCATGGGCCTTCAGGCGCCCGGAGATGACCTTCATCATCGGCTCCGGCCCGCAGATAAAGGCTGTGTCGACCGTCTCCGGATTGATCAGATGGGTTAAGAGCCCGTCCATTTTCTCAGCATCGATCCGGCCGGAGAAAAGGTCGATCTCCTGAGCATCGGTTTCCAGAATATGGATGAGCGAGAAGCGGCCAAGATAGCGGTTCTTCAGATCCTCCAGCTCTTCACGGAACATGATGGAGCTTGTCTGCCGGTTGGCATAGACCAGCGTGAATGAACTCTCCGGTTCCCGCGCCAGCACGGTCTTCAGGATAGACAGAACCGGCGTGATGCCAGACCCGCCCGCAAAGCCGAGATAGTGTTTGGGCTGCTCCGGGTCGAGAGGTGTGAAAAACCGGCCCATAGGGGCCATGGCCTCCAGCCGGTCCCCGACCTTAAGATGCTCATTTGCCCAGGAGGAAAAGGCCCCGCCCTCGACCCGTTTGATGCCCACCTTGAGCAGGCCGTCATCAAGCCCGGCGCAGATCGAATAGGACCGGCGCAGCTCCGTGCCGTGAAAGTCCCGCCGGAAGGTCAGATACTGGCCCTGAATGAAGGCAAAATCCTTGGCCGCGTTTGCGTCCGGCTTCAAGGTGAGCACAACCGCATCCCGGGTGTCCCGGCGAATGTCGGTCACTTCCAGGGCATGAAACCGTGCCATTTTCTTATCTCCTGCCCGGCCCCGGGCTTTGGTATGTGCCGGAGCTCTAAAAACATTTGAAATAATCGAAGGGCTCCAGGCAGGCCCGGCAGCGCCAGGCGGCCTTGCAGGGGGTCGAGCCGAACTGGCTCACCCGCTCCGTCTCAGCCGAAGCGCAGCGCGGGCAGGCCACAACAAGACCCGCTGTGCCGGAAAGCCGGGCCGCCTTCGCGCTCATGCGGTCCGGCGCCGTGCCATCGACAGGCGGGGCAATTCCGAATGCCCGCAGCTTTTCCCGCGCCGCAGTGTTTACCCAGTCTGTGGTCCAGGGCGGCGACAAGCGCCGCTCCAGCGCAAGCGCTGTCATGCCCTTTTCCCGCAGTTTCTCCTCAATCATGAGATCAATCACCGCTGTTGCCGGGCAGCCCGAATAGGTCGGCGTGACTGCCACCACCAGGGTGGCGCCGTCATAACGGACCTCCCGCACGATCCCAAGGTCGGTGATGGAGACAACCGGAATTTCCGGGTCCGGCACCTCGGCCAGCCAGGCCCAGATTTCCTCAATCTTAGGCAGGCCTTCAGCCAACATATCCTTGGTTGGTGTCAACATCGCTGGCATGGCCGCACCCCCTACCATTGCGCGCCCGGATAGGCCCGCTGGAGAAACTGCATTTCGGCAAGAACAAACCCCAGATGTTCCGTATGCCGGCCCTGCTTGCCCCCCAGGTGGGCATAGCCGCCCGGAGCAGGCGCTGTCAGCGTGGCTTCCTCCAGCGTATCGCGGACAAGGCGGTCCCACTCCGGCTGCAAGGCGCGCAAGTCCGGGGCAAGACCGGCGTCCATCATCTGCGTATCAACCGCGTCTGCGGTGAACAATTCGCCCGTATAGGGCCAGAGGCGATCAAGTGCGTCCTGCATGCGCCGGTGGCTTTCCGCACTGCCATCACCCAGGCGCACCACCAGATCGGACGCCCGGTCCAGATGATAACTGACTTCCCGGAGGGCCTTTGCCGCGATCTCGCGGATGCGTGCGCTGCGGCACTGCGCTGCCAGCCAGCTCAGCAGCAGATGATGAAAGGCATCGAACAGAAATTCACGCATCATCGTCACGGCCATGTCGCCCTTCGGCAGTTCCACCAGCAGGCAATTGCGGAAAGCGATAGCATCGCGCAGATAGGCAAGGTCGTCAGCGCTGCGTCCGGCCGCCTCCACCTCCCCTGCAAGCTCCAGCCACAGGCGGGTATGGCCGATCAGGTCAAGCGCCGTGTTAGCCAGCGCAATATCTTCTTCCAACACCGGCCCCCGGCCGCACCATTCAGAGGTGCGGTGGCCCAGGATCAGCGCATTGTCGCCCATCCGGCACAGCCAGTCGAACAGCGCTGGCCGCAAGGCAGCATCACGCACAAAGGGGTCTGCCGCCCCGGTCTCTGGCAATAAAGGTGCTTTCGTGTTAACGGCCGTTTCCATCACATCTTCCCGACGTCTTCCGGAATGTCGAAAAAGGTTGGATGGCGGTAGGTCTTGCTGTCCGCCGCATCAAACAACGGTCCCTTGTCTGAAGGGCTGGAGGCCGTAATCTCCTTTGACGGCACCACCCAGATCGACACACCTTCCCGGCGGCGCGTATAGACATCACGCGCATGGTTGACCGCCATTTCCGCATCCGGCGCATGCAGGCTGCCCACATGGCGGTGGTTCAGCCCGTGCTGTCCGCGAATGAAGACCTCCCAAAGCGGCCATTCCTTTTTGCTCACGGCCTGTCCTCCCCTCGTCTTTGATCCAGCCTATTCCGCCGCGTCCACAGCCATTTGACGGCGCTGCGCCGCCTTGTCCGCATAGGCACTCAAGCCCTCCCGAAACCAGGCGCCGTCCTCCCAGGCGGACACCCGTGCCTCCAGCCGCTCCCGGTTGCATGGCCCATTGCCCTTGATCACGTCGAAAAACTCCGTCCAGTCCGGCTCTGAAAAGTCATAACCGCCCTTGTCTCCGTTCCAGGCAAGCTTCTCATCCGGAACTTTCAGCCCCAGATAGTCGGCCTGAGGCACGGTTTCGTTGACGAATTTCTGGCGCAGCTCGTCATTGGTGTTCATCTTGATCTTCCAGGCCATGGACTGGGCTGAATGGACCGAGTCCTTGTCGGACGGACCGAACATCATCAGAGCCGGAAACCAGAACCGGTTCAGGGCATCCTGCGCCATTTCCTTCTGGGCCTCGGTCCCGGAGGCCATTTTCATCATGATCGAATAGCCCTGGCGCTGGTGGAAGCTTTCCTCCTTGCAGATGCGGATCATGGCGCGGCTATAGGGCCCATAGGAGGTGCGCTGCAGCGGCACCTGATTCATGATCGCCGCTCCGTCCACAAGCCAGCCGACCGCGCCAATATCCGCCCAGTTAAGGGTCGGGTAGTTGAAAATGGAACTGTATTTCATCTGCCCGCAATGAAGCTTCTCCAGCAACTCATCCCGCGACACACCCAGGGTCTCGGCGGCCGAATAAAGATAAAGCCCGTGGCCCGCCTCATCCTGCACCTTGGCCAGCAGGATCGCCTTGCGCTCCAGGGTCGGCGCCCGCGTGATCCAGTTGCCTTCCGGCAATTGGCCGACAATTTCCGAATGAGCATGCTGGCCGATCTGCCGGATCAAAGTCTTGCGGTAGCCCTCCGGCATCCAGTCTTTCGGCTCGATCTTATCGCCCCGGTCGACCCGGTCCTGAAAGGACTGCTCTTCCGGCGTCATGTCTGAGCGGGGTTTCAGCCCCTCAGATTTCACAAGCTGCGCATACATGGCCTCTCCTCCCATGCGGGTCTGCCGGACACTCCTCCTGCCCGGCAGCTGACCAACGATAGCATATTACATCACACTAAAAACAAAAATTCTAAAAAATGTGATGTATTAACGAGCCCGTCCCAACTTCCGCAGTCAAGCAAACCCGGCCGCCTCCCGCAAAAGCCGGTCGCAACGGAGGCAGGTTGCCCCCGTCCGGTGCGGCAGCAGTCCGCCGATATCCCGGAACCCGTGCCCGATGAAGGCATCGGCCTCGTTCACAAGCGCCAGATAAAGGCGCACAAAGAGCTGGCGGGCCGTTTCCGCCGGCCACCCATCCGGCCAGGCTTCTCTTGGCAGACGCGGATCTTTGAGCGCCGCATGACGGTAATGATGCACAAGCTGAAGACGCAGCGCGAGCGCCCGCTCTCCCGGCATGGCCTTGCCTGGGTCAGCGCTGGCGGCAAGGTCCACCAGCCCTTCAAACCGCTGCAAAAAGGACCGGTATCGGTCCGCAACAAGGTCCAGATCCCACAGCGCCCGGCTCAGCGCGGGCCACTCTTGCCGCGTGCTGACGGTCTCGGCGGAAAGAACAAGGCCGGGCAAAGCGGGCAGATCGGAGCGGTTCGGGCCAATGGCCAGACCGGAGCCCAAAAACGCCCATCCGTCAGGCAAAGGCCCCTGTGCGCCGGGTGCTATCAGCCAGCCCCGCGCCAGCGGCGGCGGGGCATAAAGAACCCGGGCTGCGGTCTGAAATTCGGCCTCTGCCGCCTCCGTCAACCGGTAGAAACTCTTGCGCCCCACCCGTTCGCCGCGCAGCTTGCCTGCGGCCACCAGCCGCGACATGGCCGTGCGCACCAGGCTTTCATTGATGCCGTGCTGCGCACAACAGGCAACCACATCACCCATCCAAAGGGTCCCACCACGCGGGGCGACAACATCCCCATAAAGCGTCACGATAAAGGCAGGAGCCCGCGGCACCGTATCAACGGCGGCTTTGGACTGCAGGTCAAACGGGTCAGTCGGCATGAAAGGCACCTCTGAAAAATTATATCACACCATATTCAGTTTTTGAAAAAGAATGTGCTCTATTAAAGTGCAGGTCTCTGACCGGCAGTCTGGACAAGGAAAAACCCCGCCCCCGTTGCAACGGCGACAACCCGGTCGTCTTTCAGCGCCTCGGCAGGCACCGGATAGCGGGAGCGGTTGTCGAGCACAAAGGACTGATCACCCGTGATCTGCAGAACCATATGCCCCTGGCCCTGCGCTGTCTCCAGCACCATCAGGCGCAAGGTGTCTTCCCGGTAGCCTGCAGCCACCAGCAGCGCCCGTTTCAGCAGAACATGATCTTCGCAGTCCCCGGCGCCTGACAAAAGGGTCGCCAGCGGATTGGCCCAATGGTCATCCAATGCGCTGTCCCGCACATAGCGGAGCCGCTGCGACAGAACCGCTTGCACCAGAGCCGGTTGCCCATGACGGGGGCTGGACTTGACACGCGCCACCGCGCGCTGCCAGACCGCTGCCCGCCGGTCCCGGCACGCACCGTGACCACAAGACGAAAGCCACCCTGCCTCAGCCGCCAGCCTGGCCCGGGCACGCGACCAGCGCCGCGCCAGAACCGTGTCGGACCGTTTTTCAAACCCTGAGACATCACTTGAAAAGGCAGCCTGCTTCAGCTGTGGATCAGGACGGCCGGGCGCAACAGTGAATTGAAAATGCCGGCCAGCATTGGCGGCCCGGCTAAACTCGGCAGCAGCCGCCGCGCCCGCAGACGTCAGACCAGCGGTCGCCAGCCCTGCAGCACCGCAGAGCCCCAGAAGGAGCGTCAGCCCGACGCGGTATCCCTTTGCAAATGCCATCGACCCTGCCCGGTTCAGGCGGGCCGGTCTGTGCTCATCTCTCGCGAAAAGCTTCCGAACGCGCCTTGATAATGGGCTTCAACAGATAGTCGAGGACCGTTTTATTCCCGGTTAAAATGGAGGCACTGACAACCATTCCCGGAAGGATTGGTAAAGGACTGCTTTCCGTTCCGAGCCAGTTGCGCTCGGTTTTCAAAATGACCCGGTAATAGGTCTGCCCGTCCTCATCCGTGACCGTATCCGCCCCAATGCGTTCCACCGTACCGGGCAAGTCACCATAAAGCGTGTAATCATAAGCTGTTACCCGCACACGGGCACTTTGCCCGGGATACAGGAAAGCCACATCCTGAGGCCGGATACGGGCTTCGATCAGGAGCGTGTCTTCCAGCGGAACGATCTCTGAAAGGTTCTCACCCGGTGAGACAACAGCTCCGATGGTGGCAACGGAAAATTTGTTGATAATGCCGCGCACCGGTGCCCGCAGCACTGTACGGCGCACCTTGTCCCGCGCTGAGGTGATGGTTTCCTCCAGAATGGTCAACTCGGTCTGGGTCTGGATCAAGGCCTCATGCGCCCTGGCGCGGAAACCAAGCACAGCGCTGTCGCGCCGCGCGGAAGCTTCCGTAATGGCGGCTTCAGCGCGCGGGATTGACGCCTTCAACACCGCCACGTCCAACTGCCCGCCCCGGGCTTCCCGTTCCAGGCGCAGCAGATCCATTTTCGGATAGGCGCCTGCCTCCGCCAGCTCCCGCGCCCGGGCCAGTTCCTCGTCGAGCAGCGATGCTGAAACACCGGCGCTTTCCAGCCGGGTTTGCAATTCGGCCTTTTCCAGCTGGCGCTGGGACAGCTGCTGTTCGATCACCGACAGTTCCTGGCGCAGGGCAATCCGGCGCGCCTCAAAAAGCGCCAGCTCCCGGGCCGCTTCCGGTGGCGCCTGCCCATCCTCTCTCAGGTCCAGCTGGTGTCCTTCTGCTTCTGCTTGCAGACGCTGAACCCGGATCTTGAGGGCCGCGCGCTGTTTTTCAAGTTCCCCGAGCCGCGCTGCAAAGCCGGTATCATCAATCCGGAGCAAGGGGTCCCCGGGTGCCACCACATCCCCTTCCCGAACGAAGATCTCGGCAACAAGCCCGCCCTCCAGAGTTTCCACCACCTGGATCTGGCTCGACGGGATCACCCGCCCGGCTCCCGTCGTCACCTCTTCCAGTTCCGCCAGCGACGCCCAGATCCCCAAAGCGCCAAGCAGCCCCAGAGCCGCCAGAAGCACGCCCCAGAGCCCGGCCTGACGCCGCTGGTCCAGTGCGGCCCTGAGATCATTGGCAAAGACCTCATCCAGCCGGGACATCATCACCTCCCCGGAGACTTGTCTGCGCACCGGCCTTGAGCCGCGCCAGAACGTCTTCCTTTGGCCCATCCATCACCAGCTTGCCCCGGTCGAGCAGAAGCAGGCGGTCAACAAGGTCCAAAGGCCCGTCCCGATGGGTGGCGATGACAAGCGTCACCCCCTCCTCCGCAATCCGGCGCAAACGCTGGCACAGCTGGCGCTCCGACATGATATCGAGATAGGCGCTCGGCTCATCCAGGCACAAAATGTCCGGGCGACGGATAAGACACCTGGCCAGCGCAACCGCCTGCCGCTGGCCACCTGACAGGCTGCGCCCGCGCTCTTCGACCGCCATCTCCAGCCCCTCCCGATGGTGGGCGGAAAAAGTATCAACACCGGCCAGATGCACAGCTCTTTCAAGATCTGCGGACGAGGCATCGGCAGCGCCCATCAGGATATTGTCTTTGAGACTGCCGGTGAACAGTTCCGCATCCTGCAGGCACAGGCCGACAGAGGCCCTCAGATCTGCAGCGGAAAACTGGCGCGTGTCGACACCGCCCAGCAGATAGGTGCCTGCCTGCGGCTCATAAAGACCGGCCAGAACCCGGACCAGCGAGCTTTTGCCCGAGCCGACCCGGCCGATCACACCGACCGCTTCGCCTTTCTTGAGAGCAAAGCTGACCTTGTCCAGCGCGGGCACGGACCTGCCCGGATAGGTCAGGCAGACATCCTGAAAGGCAAGGCCGGGGTCAGCCGGAAAGGTCAGGGCGCGGGCGCTCACGCCGGTTTCCGTGCCCGCCTCCATGAGCCGGTCGAGACTGCGCAGGGCGCTGCGTGCATGCAGCAAGCGCGCCAGGGTCTGGGCAATATTGTTCAACGGGCTCAACACCCGGCCAGCCAGTATATTTGCCGCAATCAGGGCGCCGATTGTGATCCGGCCCTCCAACACCAGAAAGACGCCCCAGACCACGATGACAATCGACACGAGTTGAAAGACAACACCGGTGAAAGCGGCAGCGACATTGGCCCAAAACCGGGCCCGGGTGGTGGAGCGGCTGGTGGCAGCCACGGACCGGTCCCAGGCCCGCCGGAACCAGCTTTCGCTGCCGCTCACCTTGACCGTTTCCAGCGCCCCGACCGTTTCCACCAGAACCGACTGGCGGCGGGCCGCATCGGCCTGGCTCTGGGCCAGCGCCTTTGAGAGCGGCCGCTGCACCAGAGCCGTCACCGCAACAACCAGCGGCACGGCAAGGGCTGGCACCCAGGCGAGCGGACCAACCAGGAACCACATCACCCACACGAAAATACCGATGAACAGAAGATCGGTTGCCGCAATCACCGTGGAGGAGGTCAAAGCATCGCGCACGCTGTCAAGATCCCGGACCTGATTGGCCAGCCCACCTGTGGAGGCAGGCCGCCCGGACAGTTTCAGCCGCAAGACGTGATCAAACATCCGCCCCGCCACCGCCATATCGACCCGCCGCCCGGTTTCATCCACCAGCCCCATGCGCAGCATCTTGAAAATGAAGTCGAACAGAAAGGCGATCAGAACACCAGCGGTCAATGCCCAAAGGGTGGGGATCGCCAGATTGGGAATGACCCGGTCATAGACATTCATGATGAAAAGCGGGCTGGCCAGCGCAAGCAGATTGCCGATCAGAGCCGCGACCACCACTTGCAGGTAATTCGGCCAGAACCGGCGCACCGCCGACCAGAACCAGTCCTTCGGGGTGTCCTCCTGTTGCTGCCTCCTTCGCCCGCCCGGCACCAGTCCCACAAACACCACCACCGGCAGACCGCGCCCTTCGAACGCCTCAAGCGGCACGTCCCGAAAGCCGCCAAACCCTGGCCCCATCACAAGATCTTCCGGGATCCGCACGGTCCCTTTCGCCCGGTCAACCGCCTCCACGGCCACAGCCGGTTCCCCCCTTTGCACAACGATGACGGGCAAAGCGACCTGCGGAAGACCTGCAACCGCACGCTGCTCGATCCGCACGACAAGCCCAACCCGCCGGGCGGCCTCCTCCAGATCCTGAAGTCTCAGGCCAGGCCCGGCCGAGGGCAGCCCGCGTGTCAGCTCGCCCGGATTGACGGCAATTCCGTGAAACCGGGCCACATGCACCAGCGCCTCCAGCAGGCCTGTCTGCGGCGTCTCAACCGCATCGGCCAAGGGAGCCAGCGCAGCGCCCCCGGAGAGTGCCATGCCGGAAGGGGCCTCCCCATCCAGATCAGCGCGGCGGCTGTCCCGCCGGATGATCGGTTCCCCCTCTTCCATGGCGGCCCCTCACCACTTGCGCAAGGGTTCGATCAGCCCTTGCGACCCGACAAACCATGGCAACTCCTCCGGTCCGGGCTGGCTTTCCGATGGGGCAGAAACACCGACGGAAGCAAGTAGGCTGCCTGTTGAGGCCAGCAGCCGATAGCGCGCAAAGACGTCAATCGTCTGAGAACTGATCAGTTGGACACGGGAGGTGAAGACCGAATTCTGCGCAATCAGCAGGTCCAGAAGATCCCTGAGACCCGCTTCATATTCCTTTTCATAGCTGACAATCACAGCCTTGGCGGCAACGCTCTGCTGCTGCAGGGCTTTCAGACGGAGATCGTTGGCCGCAATATCGCTCCAAGACCTGCGCACGCTTTCATCCACCTGACGCCTCACATAATCGAGCTGCAACTTGGTTTCCGTCACCTGCTCGCCCAATTGCCGCCTGCGGCTGGTGTCGATCGTGCCATTGAATAGGTTCCAGGACATGGTCATGCGTACGGCAAATTCGTTGTTGCGCCCGGGTGTGCCGTCCAGATCCTCGCCCACGGATGCCAGCCCCTCGACGCCCAGGCTCGGCAGGAACAACGCCTGGGACTTGTCATAATCAGCCCTGGCCGCATCCACATCCGCAGATCCGGCCCGGAGCGAAGGGTGGTTGGCGCGCGCCGCCGCAATGGCCTTCGCCTGGCTTTTTGGCAGAGCATCCGGGCGCCCCGGCGCAGACAGTGCCGGGGGAGGCACTCCGATGACGGCCTCGAACCGGGCCTTGGCGGCCCCGAGTTCCCGCAGCACATCCGCGCGCACCGCATGCACAGCCGCAACACGCTCCTCGGCCTGGCGCAACTCGCTCTCCGTTGCCGAACCGCCCTCGACCTTGGTGCGCACAATGTCCAGCAGCCGCACATGTTCGCGGATATTGACGTCTGCTGCCTGCAAGATCCGGTGATGACGGACCACATCCAGAAACGCTTCCACGGCATCCAGGCCAATCAGCTCCGCCCGTTCCATCACCCGCGCAGCAGATCCGTCCACCCGCGCGGACTGGCGGTAGATCTCATTGGCCCGTGCAAAACCATCGAAAAACACCTGCCGGGCCACCAGTGTTGCATCCCGGGCATTGCGCCAGGCGCGATTATCCGCCTCAGAAAGCGAATTCGGCCGGTCGACATATTGCGCCCCAAAAGACGCTTCCAGATCCACCTTTGGCAGATAGGCCCCTTGTGCCTGGGCATAGTCATAGCCGGTAGACCGCCGGCTGGCCGCAGCCGCCAGAACCTGAGGGTGCGTGGACACCGCCCGGTCGACCGCCTCGCGGAGGGACATGGCCTCTCCGGACAGCGTGAAACCCGACAACAGAACCAGAGACAGCAAGGTCTTTGACCAAAAAGGCTTCCACAGCGCCAGAGGCGGCCTCACCGGATAGAGGCCTGACACCGCCGACCTCGCATTCCTGCTGCACATCATCCTGCCCGAAACCCACCCCTTGAAACCGCTGGGACAGCCCTTTTCAAACGCCAAAGTTACCCAGCGTTTTTTTAAAAACCCGACAGACCGGAAAAATTAAATTTCCGAGACACACAATAAGCTTAACGCAGTTTATTTGGACGCAGCAAAGTTTTTTTGTTAAAAAAGCGTTAAAGCAACAAATAGTCTTTTAGTTATCACGACTATCGTGATAAATTACGATGAAATGAACGTGGGCCGTGTTTAGTCATCCGAATGCCGAAAGCGCCGCTGCGGAGACGGAGAAAGCTGCAGTTTTGGATACTGCCAGCGCGCCGCCCCTCATTGCCAACGCATCGCTGCTGTTTCAGGGCGAATACACGCGTCAGGGACCGGATTTACTGATAACCCACCCGGACCACGGCAGCCTGACGATCATCGGTTACTTCATACATTCGCCACCCGCCTCCCTGACCACCCCCGAAGGGGCTTTTCTCGACGGTCAAACGGTTGCCCAGCTCGCCGGTCCGCAAGCCTCGACCCAATTTGCCCAGGCCGGGGGCGCCGCAGCCAGTGCCCCCATCGGCTCGGTTCAAACGGTCAGCGGCACGGTGACCGCCCAGCGAACGGACGGAACCAATGTGGTGCTGGCGGCCGGAGACCCGGTGTTTCAAGGCGATGTTGTCCAGACTTCGGCCGCCGGGTCGCTCGTGATCATCTTTGCCGATGAAACCCTGTTCACCCTGTCGGCCGATGCCCGGATGGTTCTGGACGAATTGATCTATTCCCCAGGCGGCTCCGGCAATTCCATGGTGATAAACCTCGTGCAGGGGAGTTTTGTCTTTGTCACCGGACAGGTGGCCCCGACCGGTGACATGCGGGTTGAGACGCCGACAGCCACCATGGGCATTCGCGGTACAACGCCAGTCGTACAGATCAGCGCTCTGGACGGAGCCACCCGGTTTGCCCTTGCTGTCGACCCCGACGGGCAGCTGGGCTCCTACCAATTGTTCGACAGGGTCTCCGGCCAGCTCCTGGGCACGGTGGACACGACCGACTCCACCTTCCTGGTACAGTCGGCAGGCGCTCTGCCGGTCATCACGGCCAGAACTCCGGCCGAATTCGCGGCAACCGAAGGGCAGATCCAGCTGGCCTACAGTGCCTACGGTTCGGCAGGTCTCGGCCAGCAAAGCCCCGGCGGGCCACAAAACGGTGGCCAGAACGATGGCCAAAACGGCGGCCAGCAGAATGGCAACAGCCCGGACCAGACCGACGCAGGCCCCGGCCAGATCCAGGGCGGCCCGGTGCCGGACCTTTCGGGGCCAGATCTCTCTCCCCTGGGCGGAGGGGCCAGCGACGGGCCAGCGGGCACTGACACGTCCGGCGACCGGTCCGGCAGGTCCCCGTTTGCGCCCGACACAGCGCCCTTACCAAGCGCCCCTCCGCCAGGAGGCACCTCCGCTCCCGAACCGGCCGGTGATAGCTCCCTGCCCCCCTCTGGGGAGGAAACGCTGGCTGTGGTTGTACCTGATGCCCTGGCAACCCGGGAGGACGTCTCCTTCAGCCTGAACGGCCTGACCGTGGAGATCCCCGGCAACGGGGATGGGACCGTTTCGATCACCGCCCGCTCGACCGTCACGCTTGCCCAGATAACCGGGCTGACATTTTTGGCGGGCGATGGCGTTGCGGACGAGACGGTCACCTTCTCCGGAACGGAAAGCGCGATCAATGCGGCCCTGGACGGCATGGTGTACACGCCCGCACCAGACAGCGAGATGGGTGGCCTCTCCGTTACGGTATTTGATGGCACCACCAGCCTGTCAGCCGAGGTCCCCATTGCCATCGAGCCGGTGTTCGACGCCCCCATCGTCTATGACATTGCCCTCACCGTCTCTGCCGACGGCTCCGTGACAGCGCCGTTTCTCGGGGCTGATCCGGATATTGGCGACATCCTGACGCTTGAGGCCCTCAGCGCTCCGGCGGCGGGCAGGCTTGATGTCTTTGACGACGGCACCTTTACCTTCAGCACCGATGGTGCCTTTGGCTCCCTGTCTGCGGGCTCGGTCCGCGACATCACGTTCCAATATACCGCCACCGACAGCACCGGCCTTGTCTCCGAGGTTCCGGCAACGGTCACCATCACGGTAACTGGCCTCAATGACCCGCCCCGGCTGACGGTAACGCCGCCGCCCGCCTTCACGGAAGCAGCCGATGCGTCCGCGCAGGTGCTGACCGGGTCCGGCTTCGTCATCTTCAACGACATCGATCAGGACGACACGCTGACACTTTCCTTTGAGATGAGCGGGGCTCCCGTCTGGAGCGGCGGCGACCTGGATGCACAGTCTCCGGACCTCGCTTCGATCCTGAGCCTGGGATTTGCGATCAGCGGCGTGGATCCTGACACAGGCCTTTACACCACAAGCGCCAGGCAGGGTGTTCTGCAATGGTCCTATTCCGCAGAAGCGGATCTGGATTTCCTGGAGGCGGGAGACACGATCAGCTTTTCCTACGATGTCACGGTGCAGGATGCGGCCGGAGACAGCATCGTCAAGTCCGTGAGCTTCGTCATCACCGGCACGGAAGATGCCCCGGACCTGTCCGGCGGCGCTGACGGAAGCTCGCCCCCCCTGCCTCAGCCAGCGCTTTATGAGGCGGGCGGGGAGACCATTCTCGATTTCTCCGGCTGGGACGAACCAGTTCTTGTCAACCTGGACCTTGGCACATTCCAGCAGCCGGACGGACCAGCCGAACCAATCGGGACAGTGCCCGGAACGCGGATCAGCCGGGTTCTGGGAGGCTCCGGGGATGATGTTCTGACGGGCAGCCATCTGGACGATACACTCCATGGCGGCCCGGGCCTGGACACTCTCACGGGCGGGGCGGGAGCCGACACATTCGGCCTGGCCGGGACCGATATTGCCGATGTCATTGTTGACTTTGAAGCGGGCGAAGACCGTCTCGATCTGTCCGCCTTGCTGGACGCTCATTTCAGCACCGCTGACCTGTCCGCCTATGTCAGGGTCACACAGGACGGCAGCAATGCAATTGTCAGCGTCGACCGGGATGGCGCGGCCACCGCTTCGGATTTCAAAGACGTGGCTGTTCTTCAATCCATTGATGCCGGGGGGATCATTGATTTTGTCTTTTCAGATAACGGCGTTCAAACGCCCGACACTGTTGTCTCCTGACGTTCTTCCCCCTGACTGGCGCACCTGCCGGAGCGCCGCTGTCCTGGCCCCATGAAGGCCGTGTTCCGAAACCTGTCTTCGGTGTTCGGGGTCGCCCGTCTAGCCGCGCTGGCGCTGCTGCTGGTGTTGCTCGCCATCCGGGTCGCCGATCCGCTTTTGGTCGAACTGATCCGGCTTAAAACCTTCGACTTTTACCAAGTGCTTAAACCCCGCGCCTATGAGGAAGTCCCCGTTACCATTGTCGACATTGACGAAAAGAGCCTCGCGGAACTTGGCCAATGGCCCTGGGCGCGCTCCACCCTCGCCCGAATTCTCAACAACATTGCCCAGGCGGGCGGCGTGGCGGTGGCGTTCGACATTGTCTTTGCCGAACCGGACCGCCTGTCGCCGACGCAATACAGCCGATCGGTGAACGGGCTCAGCGCGGCGGCCCGCAAGGAACTGGCAGCCTTGCCCGGAACGGACCAGATTCTGGCAGACACCATGCGCCGGATGCGGGTAGTCGCCGGTCAGGCGGGCAGGCCTGACAGCACCGGCGCGCCCCGCCCGGACCAGGCGCAAACGCCGGTTGCCCTGCTTGGCCCGGATCCAACCGGCTTCCTGTTCAACTACCCGTCCTTGCTGCGCAACATCCAGCCGCTGGAGGACGCCGCCCTGGGCAAGGGCCTCTTTTCCATCTATCCCGACCCGGACGGGGTGGTCCGCCGTGCAGCTCTTGCAGCAAGGGCCGACGGCAAGATCCAGCCGTCCCTGAGTGTCGAATTGCTGCGGGTGGCCACTGGCCAGAATGCCTTTGCCATCAAAAGCGATGCCGCCGGCATCAAGAGCCTTGTCGTTGGCGGCGTTGAGGTTCCTACCGACCGGAACGGACGGATCTGGATCCATTTCACCCCCTCCCGGCCTGATCGGTATGTCTCTGCCGCCGACCTTGCGAGCGGCACGTTTGATGGGGCCAAAATCCGCAATCACCTCATCTTGTTCGGGCCGTCCGCGACGGGTCTTCTGGATCTGAAGACCACACCCCTTGATCCGGTCATGCCCGGGGTGGAAGTGCATGCGCAGATCCTTGAGAACATTCTCAGCCAGTCTTTTCTAACCCATCCGAATTTCGCCCTTGGTGCCGAACTGGCCGCAGCAACGGCCTTGTCGCTCCTGGCCATCCTGCTGGTCCCGATCCTGGGTGCCCTGCCGGTACTGGCCTTCGGCTTCCTTCTGGCGGCCAGCTGGGCCGGGGGCAGCTGGTATCTGTTTGCCAGCGAAAACCTGTTGATCGACGCCGGCTATCCGCTGTTCACCAGTCTCAGTGTCTTTCTTCTGCTGGTCTTCATCAACTACCGCCGGGAGGAAATCCAGAGGCAGGAAATCCGGTCCGCCTTCAGCCAGTATCTGGCTCCCGACTATGTGGAGCAAATCGCCAAACACCCGGAAAGCCTCACCCTTGGCGGGGAGCACCGGTCCATGACGATGCTGTTTTCAGACGTGCGCGATTTCACCAGGATTTCCGAGAGCTTTGCCGACAACCCGCAAGGGCTCACCAGCCTGATGAACCGGTTTCTAACCCCGCTTTCCAACGGCATCATGGAAAAACGCGGTACAATCGACAAGTATATGGGCGATGCGGTCATGGCCTTCTGGAACGCTCCGCTGGACGATGACAATCAGGAAGTCCATGCCTGCGAAGCGGCCCTGCTGATGGTGGCCCGCATGCGGGCGCTTAACGCAGAACGCGAACGGGAAGCGGCCGGGGAGGGCCAGGTTTTCTTTCCGCTGAATGTGGGCATCGGCATCAACACAGGAGACTGTGTTGTCGGCAATATGGGCTCCGAATTCCGCTTCGACTATTCCGTGCTCGGCGACGCGGTCAATCTCGCCTCCCGGCTGGAGGGCCAGACCAAGACCTATGGTGTGACCATTTTAATCGGCGAGACAACCGCTCAAAAGGCCCTACCCCGGTTTGCCCTGGTGGAAGCGGACCTGATCCGCGTCAAAGGCAAGCAGGAGCCGGAACGGATCTTCTGCCTGCTGGGCGATGAAGATCTTGCTCAAGAGGACGCGTTCCGTGCCCTCAAGTCCCGGTTCGGCGCCATGCTGGCAAGCTACAGGGCCCGGGACTGGGACGAGGCCTTGTCCCATGCCAACGCAGTGGCGGACGCGGGCGGCGGGGACCTTGCTCAGCTGGCCCGGACCTTTTGCAGGCGCATAGAGGCTTACAAAACAACGCCGCCCCCGGAGCCCTGGGACGGCGTCTTCATTGCAACGGCCAAGTGAGGCCGATCCGCAGGTATTAGAAAGCTCAGGCCCGTTTGACCGATTGCTGCTGCACGCCGAGCTTGTCGATACCGAGCCGCATGGTTTCCCCGCCGCGCAGATAGACCGGCGGCTTCTGGCCCATGCCGACCCCCGGAGGCGTGCCGGTGGAGATCACGTCGCCAGGCTGCAGGCTCATGAACTGGCTGCAATAGCTGATCAGGTGCGGCACCTTGTAGACCATGGTGGACGTGGACCCGTTCTGATAACGCTTTCCGTCCACTTCCAGCCACATGCCCAGTTGATCAAAATCACCAACCTCGTCCGGGGTCACCAGCCAGGGTCCGAGCGGCCCGAATGTGTCGCTGCCCTTGCCCTTGTCCCAGGTGCCGGACCGGTTGATCTGGAAATCTCGTTCCGAAACGTCATTGATAACGCAGAAACCGGCCACATGGTTGAGCGCATCCGCCTCGTCAATATATTTGCCGCCTTTACCGATCACGACCCCAAGCTCGACTTCCCAGTCGGTCTTTTCAGAGCCGCGCGGGATTTCCACGTCGTCATTCGGACCGACAATCGCCGAGGTCCACTTGCCGAAGATCACCGGCTCGGGCGGCACATCCAGGCCGGACTCTTCCGCGTGATCGGCATAGTTGAGGCCAATGCAGATGAATTTTCCGACGGCCCCGACGCAAGGCCCAAGACGCAGGCTCTCCTGCGGCTGGCCGTCCACCAGGGGAAGCGCAGCGCTGTCGAGCCCCTTTAGCTTGGCAATCGTGTCGGGCTGTAACGCCTCGCCGGAAATGTCGGCGACATGGGCGGACAGGTCCCGCACACGTCCTTCGGCATCCAGCACACCCGGTTTTTCCTGTCCGGTGGGACCATATCTCAGCAGTTTCATGTAGCAGATCTTTCAGTTGTGCAAACGGCCCGCCGGAGGGTCCGGCGGACTGGCTTTTCTGGATCAACCGCTGCCCGGCCAAACCAGGTCAGGCAGCGGCACGGTGATCACTGTCACAGGCGCCGAGCGTCCGGCGGCCGGAAGACCGCAGGACGCTCGCGGGTCAATCAGTCGTAGAGAACCGCAGCAATTTCAGGGTCATCCATATTGGATGCGTCATAGTAGAAAAAGCCCGTATCGATCAGATTCGGTACGTCCTCTCCCTTTGCCGCGGCCACGGCCGCCTTGACAGTTTCATAGCCGATGCCAACCGGGTTCTGGGTGATCGCCCCGGCCATGACACCGCTCTTGATGGCGTCCTTCTGGGCTTTGCCGGAATCATATCCGATGATCACAAGCCCATCCTTGCCAAGTTCCTGAACCCCATTGACGACGCCAATGGCGGAGCCTTCATTGGTACCGAAAATGCCTTTCAGATCCGGATTGGCGGTCAGGATCGCCTTGGTCACCTCCGTCGATTTCAGGTGATCGCCCTGGCCATACTGGACCGTGACGATTTCAATTTCCGGATAGGCCTCGTTGATGCGGTTGACGAAACCATCGCGCCGGTCAATGCCGGTGCGGCTGGTCTGGTCATGGGCGACAACCGCCACCTTGCCCTTGCCACCGATCTTTTCAGCCATTTTGTCGGCTGCCAGCGCGGCAGCGGCCACGTTGTCGGTCGTAGCGGTGGCCACCGGGATTTCACTGTCAACTCCGCTGTCAAAGGCAACGACCGGAATGCCGGCCTCATCAGCTTGACGCAGCAGCGGAATGGCGGCCTGACTGTCCAGGGCCGCAAAGCCGATGGCTGCCGGCTTGTTGGCAAGAGCCGCGGCCAGCATGTCGATCTGACGGTCCACCATGGTCTCGTTGTCCGGACCTTCGAAAGTGATCCGGACGCCTTCCTCCTTGGCTGCCTTTTCAGCGCCGAGCTTCACAGCCTGCCAGAACTGGTGCTGGAACCCCTTCGAGACAAGCGGGATGTACATTTCCTCCGCCAGCACCGCCGTTGACGGCAGGCTGAGGGTCAGGGCACTGATCGCCCCCAGGACAAAACGACGTGAAAACATTGAAACTCCTCCTCTTTCTTCACTTTGCCAAACGTCTTTCAAACCGGGGCGTCGGCCGCCCTCTTCTTGTGTGTTCAGACCAGATCCTCACGCGGCCCGGCGACGGCGCACCATATCGGCATAGACCGCTAGAATGATGATCGCGCCGGTCACGACCGTCTGCCATTCCTGGGCAACGGACAGGACCCTGAGGCCGTTGGTCAGAACCGCCATGATCAGCGCGCCGATCAAGGTTCCGATAATGGTGCCGCGTCCGCCGGACAGGGACGTGCCGCCGATGACCACGGCAGCAATTGCCTCCAGCTCGTAACCGAGCCCGAGGGCCGGCTGGGCGGAATTGAGCCGTGAGGCGATCAGGATGCCCGCAATGCCGCAAATGCCGCCTGCAAGCGCATAGATCCCCATTTTCCAGGCATCGGTACTCACTCCGGACAAGCGCACCGCCTCCTCGTTGGAGCCAAGCGCAAAGGTGTAGCGCCCCAGAACCGTGCGGCCGAGAATGTAGGATGCCGCCAGAGCCACCAGAAACAGGATCAGCACCCCGTTCGGGATTGGCAGCGCCGGGATCACCTCGCCAATCAGCGAGCCCCGGGAAATCTGATCAAATCCCGGCGTGTCGTTGAAATAGATCGGCCGGGTGCCGGAAATCACCAGGGACAGGCCCTTCAGGATCAGCATCATGCCGAGCGTGGCAATGAAGGGCGGGATCTTCATCTTGGCCACGAAAGTGCCCGAGCAGAGCCCGCACAGCGCCCCTGCCCCGATGGCCGCCACAACACCAAGCGGAAGCGGCATGCCCGCATAGGTCAAAACCACCCCGGCAATAACCGCGCAAAAGGTCATGAGCGTGCCCACGGACAGGTCAATGCCACCGGTGATGATAACCAGCGTTGCCGCGACCGCCAGCACCCCGTTGACCGAAGTCGCCTGCAGGATCGCGATCATGTTGGAGGTCTGCATGAAATTGGGCGAGGCAATCGAAAACCCGATCAGCAGCACAATCAGTGACGCAAAGGCGAGCAGCTTTTGATGCGCGCCCGTCTCGGCCAGTTTTGCCAGCAGGCTGGCCGGTTTGGCCGCCCCCGGTCTTGTTTCCTCCATTGTGTTCACGCTGTCCCCCCGATCGGTTGCATGGCCGCCGCGCGCCGGGTGGCCAGTTCCATGATCTGTTCCTGTGTCGTTTCCTTGCCGCCCGGCAGAATGCCGGTCAGCCGCCCCTCGCACATCACCGCGATCCGGTGGCTGAGCCGCATCACTTCCGGCAGTTCGGACGAGATCACGATGATTGCCTTGCCCTGGGCCGCAAGGCTTTCAAGAAGCTTGTAGATTTCCGACTTGGCGCCAACATCGATGCCCCGGGTCGGCTCATCGAAAATCAGGATATCGCAATCCCGCAAAAGCCATTTGGCAATCACCACCTTTTGCTGGTTGCCGCCCGACAGCAGCCGGACCTCCTGGCCGTCTGATGGCGTGCGGATGCCGAGCTTGCGGATATAGTCCCTTGCAGTGCCACGCATATCCGCTTCGTTCAGCACGCCGCCTCGCCCGGTAAACGTCTTCAGCGAGGCCAGGGCGATATTGTCCCGGACCGTCATGCCTGTCGCAAGACCGAAATGTTTCCGGTCCTCTGACAGATACCCAATGCCTGCCGCGACCGCATCATGGGGCGAGGCAATTCTGACCTTACGGCCGTGCACCTTGATCGTACCGCTATCGCGCGGGTCGGCGCCGAAGATGGCCCGGGCGACTTCCGTGCGCCCGGCACCCATCAATCCGGCAAACCCCAGGATTTCCCCCTTGCGCAGCGAAAAGCTCACAGTGCGGATATCGCGCCCCCGGCTCAGATCCTGAACCTCCAGCGCAATTTCGGCCTCCGACAGGTCCGGCACCTCGACCGGCTCTTCCGTCACTTCGCGGCCGACCATCATGGAAATGATCTTCGAAATCGGTGTTTCGGCGGCCGGCACCGTCGCCACATATTCCCCGTCCCGCATGACCGTGACCCTGTCGGCAATCCGCTTCAATTCGTCCATCTTGTGGCTGATATAGATGATGCCGACCCCTTCGGCCTTCAGCCGATTGATGATGACAAAGAGTTCGGCAATCTCCGCATCATTCAACGCTGCGGTCGGCTCATCCATGATCAGAACACGGGATTTGTAGGACAGAGCCTTGGCGATCTCGACCATCTGCTGTTTGGCAATGGTCAGGGTGCCTGCAACCGCTTTCGGGTCCAGCGCCAGGTTCATGGACGCGAAAATATCCGCGGCCTGCCGGTTCAGCGCCGCCTCATCCAGACGGCCGAAGCGCTTGCGCGGCTCACGGCCAATGAAGATATTCTGGGCGACGGTCAGATCATTCATCAGGCTGAGTTCCTGGTGAATGATGCCAATGCCCTGGTCCTGCGCGGCCCGCGGCGAAGTCAGATCAACGGTCTTGCCGTCGATCTGAAGGTCGCCGCCGTCGCGCAGATAGATCCCGGCAAGGATCTTCATCAATGTCGATTTGCCCGCCCCGTTCTCGCCCATCAGGGCGTGGACTTCACCGGCCTTCAGCTCGAATTGCACATTCTTGAGGGCATGAACCCCCGGAAAGCGCTTTTCAATGCCGGTCATCTTGATGACTGGCGTCACATTCTCCTCCCCAGGATGATATCTTGAGAAGCGTGCGGTCCTGCACCCTTACGCCCCCCAATCTTGTTGACGGCAACCTCCATTGCCATGCCCAACCGGGTTTTCCCCCGCTTCCGCTGCCCGGACACCTCGGGTGTGCACTCCTCCTGACGCGGTAAGACGCCCGGGCGTGCCCCAAAGGCCTAGATCGTCACACCGCCATCCACCAGCAGCGCCTGTCCGGTGACAAACTGGCTCTCATCGGACAGAAGGTAAATGGCCAGCGGCGTCACATCATCGACCACCGCCAGACGGCCCATGGGCTGGCGGGCGATGAAGTCCTTTTCCGCCTGCACCGGATCCGGCGCCGCCTCGATCCGGCCGCGCAGGGACGGCGTGTCAACCGTGCCCGGGCAGATCGCATTGCAGCGGATGCCATTTCTGACAAAATCAGCCGCAATGCCCTTGGTCAGGCCAATCACCGCAGCCTTGGTGGCCCCATAGGCAGTGCGGAACGGGAACCCTTTGATCGATCCGGCCATGGAGGACATGTTGATGATCGAGGCCGATCCACGTGTCTCCGCCCGGCGCAGCATGCCCGGCAGACAGGCCCGGCTCAGACGCATCATGGAGGTGACATTCAGGTCAAAACTGAACGCCCAATCCTCATCGGAAATGTCCAGAACCGTGCCGTGATGAACGAACCCGGCCACATTAAACAGCCCGTCCAGATCCGGAAGGTCCTCGGCAAAGTCCCGGATCGCTGCCGGGTCCGTGACATCAAGGCCATGGGTTTCCATGCCGTCAAGACCCGCCAGCAGGGCCGCGTCCTTGTCGGTCGCAATCACCCGGGCACCTTCGGCCGCGCAGGCCAGCGCGGTGGCCCGGCCCATGCCCTGGCCGGCCGCCGTAATCAAAATGGTTTTTCCGTCGAGACGCATCACATCACCGCTCCAATTTGCCAGGGCACGAATTCCACACCACCGTAGCCGAGCTTTTCACTCTTGGTCTGACTGCCGGACGCGACCTGGATCATCCGCTCGAAGATCTCCTCGCCCTTTTGCTCAAGGCTCACACCTTCGCTGACGATGTCGCCGCAATTGACATCCATGTCTTCCGACATGCGGCCATACATTTCAGAATTTGTCGCGAGCTTGATGCAAGGGGTGGGCTGGTATCCGGAGACAGATCCCCTCCCGGTTGTGAATACGACAATATTCGCCCCGGAAGCAACCTGCCCGGTGACAGAACATGGATCAAAGCCCGGGCTGTCCATGAAGACGAACCCGGCCTTGTCGATGCGCTCGGCAAATTCATAGACACCGGCAAGCGGGGCCGTGCCCCCCTTGGCCACGGCCC
Source organism: Roseibium sp. AWQ4_290 (assembly GCF_056160985.1). Lineage (NCBI taxonomy): Bacteria > Pseudomonadati > Pseudomonadota > Alphaproteobacteria > Hyphomicrobiales > Stappiaceae > Roseibium > Roseibium sp. AWQ4_290. The sequence continues at coordinate 57,075 of NZ_JBSWYG010000016.1, read as the reverse complement.
CGAGCGACTTTTCCAAAATCGTCGTCAGGCCGCCGCGCTTGTTGCCGGGGCTGGGATTGTTGTCCATCTCGCCGCCATTGCGGGCCGTATAGTCCTCCCACCAGCGGATGCGCTCCATCAGCTTGCGGCCAACCTCTTCGGTTTCGGCCCTGCAGGTCAACAGGTGCTCGGCCCCATAGATCTCCGGCGTCTCGGACAGGATCGTGGTGCCGCCATGGCGCACCAGAAGGTCCGACGCATAGCCCAGGGCCGGGTTCGCCGTCACACCCGAATACCCATCAGAGCCGCCGCATTGCATACCGACCGTAATCGCGCTGACCGGCGCCGGGCTTCGCTCGACCGCGTTGGCAATCGCCGCAATGCCTTCCAGCTCCTGCAGCCCCTTTTCGATGGTCCGGCGGGTGCCGCCCTCATGCTGGATGGTCATGTAGCGCAGGGCGCCATCGGCCCGGATCGGCCGGCCACCGACCAGATCGGAAATCTGCATGACCTCGCAGCCGAGACCAACCAGAAGGATGCCGCCGAAATTGGGATGCTGCGCATAGCCAGACAGGGTCCGAAACAGGGCCGCATAGCCTTCATCCACCCCGGACATACCGCAGCCTGTGCCATGCACGATGGGCACCACGCCGTCCACATTGGGAAACCGGTCAAGCAAGCCGTTCTTTTGGGCCGCTTCCGCGATGAAACGGGCCACAGACCCGGAGCAGTTCACCGACGTCAGAATGCCGATATAATTTCGGGTCCCGACCTTGCCATCCGCCCGGTGATAGCCGTTGAAGGTTCTGCTGGCCTCAATGGTGGGCAGCGGGGTGTTCTGGGAGGCAAATTCATGGCTCTGCAAACTGTGCTCGGCCATGCCGATATTGTGGGTGTGAACATGTTCACCCGGCCGGATATCCGATTTCGCCTGTCCGATGACCTGGCCATAGCGCAGCACATTTGCACCTTCGGCAATCGGAGCGCTGGCAATCTTGTGTCCCGGCTGGACTGTCGACAGAAGGGGGCCTGACACGCCCTCAAGCTCGGTTCCGGCGGCCAGCGTTTGCAAGGCGATGACCACGTTGTCCTCTGCCCCGAGCCTGATAAAGCCGCTTCCGATCATGTCTGTCTCTCCCGCACCGGCAGCACCGTTGTTGTCTGGCGGCCTGAAGCTTACGAACTAGCTTGACTTGGCAGCTCTGTCAACTAACATGTTAGTCAACATAGGGCGAACATGACCAGTATCGATATCAACGTGAGTGAACTTAAGGACATCAGCAGCTTTGAGGGATCGCTGGCGAACCGGGTCTATATGGCCCTGCAGGACGCAATCCTGTCGCTGCAGTTTCTGCCCGGCGAGGTCATCCGCAAGGGCCCTGTTTGCGAGAAGCTGGGGGTCTCCCGGTCGCCGGTTGCCGAAGCGATTGCGCGCCTGGCCACGGAAGGACTGGTGGAGGTCATCCCGCAATCGGGCACGCGGGTCGCCTATTTTTCCATGGAAGACATCCGGGAAGGCACCTTCGTGCGCCAGGCCCTGGAACTGGCCAGTGTGGCCAAGGTGGCCGCCGACCGGACAGAAGACCAGCTTGCCCGGCTGAACAGGAATGTGCGGCTGCAGGCCCTTCTGGTGGAAGATCAGGATTTTTCCGGCTTCTACCAGGCCGATGAGGAATTTCATGCGCTCATCATGGAATTCACCGGCTATGGCCGCATGAAAGCCATCGCCCGCATGGTCTCGCTTCAGGTGACACGGGCGCGCAAGCTGCTTTTACCGGCCCCCGGCCTCATCTCCTGCACGTTTGAAGAACATAGCAAGGTCATGGCCGCCATTGCTGACCGGGACCCGGACGCGGCTCAAGAGGCCATGCGCGCGCATTTGAACCAGTTGATGCCGCGCCTTGAGGCCCTTGCCGCCACCCGGCCGGAACTCTTTCACCCCCGCCAGATCAGGACCCCGGTATGAAAGTTACCGACACAACGCTTTTGAACAGCCGCACGCCCCGCCCGGTGCCACTGACCCGGATGGGCTTTGGCGGTGCGCCGCTTGGCAATCTTTACCGGAAAGTCTCCGACGAAAACGCCCAGGCCGCCTTGCAGGCAGCCTTTGACGCGGGCATCCGCTATTTCGATACGGCCCCCCAATATGGGCTCGGCCGTTCCGAAACCCGCTTTTCCGCCGCGCTCAAGCGTTTCGGCCGGGATCAGCTGCAACTGTCCACCAAGATCGGCCGCCTGCTGCTCGATTGCGAGCCCCATGAAGTCACCCCGGAAGCCTTTGTCGACGTGCCCCAGAAACGGATCGTCTTCGACTACACATATGACGGGGTCATGCGCAGCTATGAAGCGAGCCGGGAGCGGCTTCAAGTGGCCAATGCGGACATTCTGCTGGTGCATGATGTCTGTGTTTTTTCTCAAGGGTCGCAGGAGGCCAGCGACGCCAAGGTGAAGGAACTTTTCGACGCCGGTGGCTACCGGGCCTTGAGCGAACTGCGCGCCGCTGGCGAAATCGCCGCCATTGGTGCGGGGGTCAATGAATGGCAGGTATGCGAGAAGCTGCTCGGCCTCGGCGATTTCGACGGCTTTCTCTTGGCCGGGCGCTACACGCTTCTGGAACAGGACGCCCTGGAGAGTTTCCTGCCGCTGTGTACGCAGCGCGATGTCGGCATCATCTTGGGCGGCCCGTTCAATTCCGGCATCCTGGCGACTGGCGCTGTTCCGGGCGCCCGCTACAATTATGAAGACGCTCCAGAAGACATTCTGGACAGGGTGCGCAAGATCGAGGCCGTTTGTGCGGCCCATGACACGCCGTTGATTGCCGCAGCCCTGCAATTTGTCTTTGGCCACCCGAGTGTCAAAACCGTCATTCCGGGCGCGGTAAATGCGGCGGAAGTCACCGCCAATGTCGCCGTTCTCGAAACGCCCATTCCCGCCGGCCTGTGGTCGGATCTCAGGGCCGAAGGTCTGATCCGCCCTGATGCCCCCCTGCCCTCGGAGACCGCTGATGCTGCATAATATCGATCCCATTCTGTCGCCTGAACTGCTCTATGCCCTGCGTGCCATGGGCCATGGGGACGAAATTGTTCTGGCCGATGCCAACTACCCGGCCGAAAATGCAGGCCCCACCTGCATCCGGGCCGATGGCTCCAGCGCCAGTGATCTGCTGAAAGCGATCCTGGCCCTTATGCCGCTGGATGACTTCGTGGACGATCCCGCCCTGACCATGCAGGTCGTCGGCGACCCGGACACGATCCCGGAGGCAGTTGCGGACTTCCAGAAGATCATCAACACCACGGCCGACCACCCGGCCGAGATCAAAACTTTGGAGCGCTTTGCCTTTTATGAACGCGCCTCCAGCGCCTATGCGATCGTTCAGACCGGCGAGCGCCGTCTTTACGGCAACATCATCTTGGAAAAGGGCGTGATCCGGTGACCCGGATCGATGCCCACCAGCATTTCTGGAAGCTCGAGCGGGGCGACTATCACTGGCTGACTGAAGACCTCGGGCCAATTTACCGCGATTTCGGCCCCGGTGACCTCAGCCCCCATCTTGAGCGCCACGGTGTTTCAGGCAGCGTACTCGTGCAAGCGGCCCCGACGGTGGCCGAGACCCGCTATTTGCTGTCCCTCGCCAAAACCAGCCCCTCGGTCAAAGGGGTGGTCGGCTGGGTTGATTTTGAAAGCCCGGACGCACCGGCCGTGATTGCCGGTCTGGCTAAGGACCCCAAGCTTGTCGGCCTGCGGCCGATGATCCAGGATCTTGACGATGACCAGTGGATGCTGCGCCCGGATCTGACACCGGCGTTCGAAGCCCTGATCGCCCAGGAGCTGACCTTTGATGCCCTGACCCTGCCCCGGCACCTGCCGCATCTGAAAACCCTGCTGGCGCGCCACGGCACGATGCGGGTGGTGATCGATCACGGGTCCAAGCCAGACATCAGGAGCGGGGCCCTCGACGGCTGGGCTGCCGATATGGCAGATCTGGCCGCGAGCACGCAGGCCTATTGCAAACTGTCCGGCCTTGTCACGGAAGCCTCGGCAGAGTGGACCATGGACGAGCTCGCCCCCTATGTGAACCATCTCCTGGCCACCTTCGGGCCGGACCGTCTCATCTGGGGCAGTGACTGGCCGGTCTGCCTTCTGGCCAGCAGCTATGACCGCTGGGTGGAGGCAACAGACCAGCTTCTGGGGAGCGTGGACAGCGAAGGCCGCGCCGCGATCTTCGGGCACACCGCCGCCCGCGCCTATCGTCTGGAACTCTGAATTGGCAAAGGCCCGCAGTGGCGCGGGCCTTTTGAACGCTCAGATGTCGAACTTAACACCCTGGGCCAAGGGCAGCTCAGCGGAATAATTCACCGTTGAGGTTTGACGGCGCATATAGCCCTTCCAGGCATCGGAGCCGGATTCGCGGCCACCGCCGGTTTCCTTTTCCCCACCAAAGGCCCCGCCGATTTCCGCACCGGACGGGCCGATATTCACATTGGCAATGCCACAATCGGACCCCGTGGCCGACAGGAAGGTTTCCGCTTCACGCATGTTGAGCGTGAAGATGCAGGAGGACAGGCCCTGTGGCACATCGTTTTGCAGGGCGATGGCCTCATCCAGATCCTCATATTGCATCACATAGAGGATCGGCGCGAAGGTCTCTGTTTTCACCACATCGCTCTGGCCCGGCATGTCAACCAGTGCCGGGGCAACATAGGCGCCATCCGGCACATCTGTCGTCACCGGCGCGCCGCCATAAACCGTTCCGCCCTGGCTGCGGGCTTTGGCAAGGGCGGACTGCATGGTGTCCAGTGAGGCTTTGTCGATCAACGGACCGATCAGAGTGCCGTCCCGGCGCGGGTCGCCGACCGGCAGGCTCTCATAGGCCTTGACCAGTTTGGCGAGAAGGTCCTCTTTGACCGAAGAATGCACGATCAGGCGCCGCAGGGACGTGCAGCGCTGCCCGGCCGTGCCGACTGCGGAAAACACAATGGCGCGCACGGCCATTTCCAGATCGGCAGACGGGGCGACGATCATGGCATTGTTGCCGCCAAGCTCCAGGATCGGGCGTCCCCAGCGGGCGGCGACTTTCGGACCGACAATGCCGCCCATACGGGTGGAACCGGTGGCCGACAGGATCGGCACATCCCGGGACGTGACCAGAGCCTCGCCGATGCCCGCCCCGCCGATCACCACCTGCATCAGGCCGTCCGGGGCATCGCTGCCGAACCGGGCCACAGCTTTGGCGAAGATCTTCTGGCAGGCCAGCGCGGTCAAAGGCGTCTTTTCAGACGGTTTCCAGATCACCGGATTGCCGCAGACCAGCGCCAGCGCCGCATTCCAGGACCAGACCGCAACGGGAAAATTAAAGGCCGTGATGACACCGCACGGCCCCATCGGATGCCAGGTCTCCGACATCTTGTGGCCCGGCCGCTCAGAGGCAATCGTCAGCCCGTAAAGCTGACGTGACAGACCAACCGCGAAATCGCAAATGTCGATCATTTCCTGCACTTCGCCGAGCCCTTCGGAGGTGATCTTGCCCGCTTCCAGCGTCACCAGCGCGCCGAGTTCCTCCTTGGCCGCCCGCAGCTCCTCGCCCAGAAGGCGCACCAGTTCGCCCCGGCGCGGCGCCGGCAGGGTGCGCCAAGCCTTGAAGGCTTGCTGGGATTTTGCAATCACCGCAGCCATATCCGCCTCCGGCGTCTCCGCAACATTGGCGGCAACCGCGCCGTCAATCGGAGAGCAGACTGCAAGGGTCCCTCCCTTCAGTTCGCTTTGCTCGAACCCAAGGGCGCTCAAAACCTGATGATGTTCCATAGCCGTCTTTCGCAGGCGCCTAGCCGTTATAGCGGGCGCCGTTTCTCGTTTTCAAAAAGGCCTCCAGCGGCACGTCTTCCTGTTTCAGAAAGCCGGTTGCCGGAAGGGTGCCATCGCGCACCAGTTCAATGATCGCCACGACCGAAGAGGCAGTCGTCCAGGCAATCGCCGTGCGGGTCTTGCCGGCAATCTCGACCGGCTTCAGGCCCCGCACGAATTCCTTGCGCTGCATGCGCCCATCCAGCCGCCCTTCGGCCGCCACATGGATATAGACAATGTCGTTGCTGACCGGCGGCTTTGCATTCACCAGGATCTCCCCGGCCTCTTTACGCCGGTCCCGCATCAGCAACTCGTGAAAGAAGAAGTTCATCAACTGCACATGGCCCGGATAGCGCATGGTCTTGTAGTCCATGTTCGGCACCCGGTCCTTATAGGTGTCGCACATGGTGCCAAGCCCGCCGGACGTGGTGAAGGCTTCCAGCTCGACGCCGCCAATGACGATCTTTTCGATCCACTCCATGGGCGAGACCCACTTGATCTCGCCATCTTCCAGAACTTCACAATCGTTCAGATATTCGTTCACCACTCCTTCCGGGGACCAGTTGAAGGAATAGCCCATCAGGCCGGCCGGGTTCTGGGGCAACGCACCAACCCGCATCCGGCAGGAGCGGCAGTTTTCGAAGTCCTCGATCAAACTGGCGCCGACAATGCCGACAAAGCCCGGCGCCAGACCGCATTGAGGCGCCATCAGGCCCTTGGACGTTTTGGACAGCTCCATGATTGCCTTGGTGGTCGGAACGTCCTCGGTCAGGTCGAAATAATGCAGCCCCAGCGCATGGGCGACCCCGGCCACACCGGTATTCACAAAATACGGCAGACAGGACAGCACCGCATCCATGCCCGACAGCAGGGATTTCAAGACCTCCGGATCGCCCACGTCAGCCTTTTGGGCCGTAAAGGGCAGGCCACTCACCTCTTGAGCGTCAATACCGGTTACGGCAAACCCGCTGTCATGGAGCAGTTCGCCCGCCAGCGCACCGACTTTTCCCAGTCCAAGAACCGCAATCTTTTGCATGAGCGCTCTCTTCGAAGATGTTTCTCCAAAGAGACTAGCCGCCCTTGACCCGCCCTAAAACACCTGAAAAAGAGTTATATTCATGATGATTACTCATGGATTGAAAGACCGCCCATGGAACGTGACATCCCCATACCGAGCCTTTCAGTGCTGCGCTGTTTCGAGGCGGCCGCCAAACACCAGAGCTTCACGGCGGCCGCTGAAGAGCTTGGCCTGACCCAGAGCGGCATCAGCCGGCAGGTGAAGGAACTGGAAGACCAGATCGGCGCGGCCCTTTTCCGCCGGGAAGGCCGGGGCATCCGACTCACGCGCGCCGGAAGGTCTCTTGCGGAAGGACTGTTTTCCGATCTCGCCCGCCTGCGCAACACCATCAGCCAGGCGGTCGCCGCCGGAGAGACCCAGGAGCTGCTGACCATCGCTGCCCTGCCCACTTTTGCGACCCGCTGGCTGGTGCCCCGGCTGAGCGCGTTCAAGGCGGCCCGGCCCCATCTCGATCTTATGATCTACAGCCGCACCGAACCGTTCGACCTTGCCGAGGAAGGCATTGATGTGGCCATTCACTTTGGCGCCAATGACTGGCCTGGCGCCAAGCTGAGCCCGCTCTGCCCGGAAGATCTGGTGGCGGTGGCCGCCCCCGCCCTGCTGGCGGAGCATCCCATTGACCAAAGGGCAGACATTCTGGCCATGCCGCTGCTGCACATGACCTCGCGCCCGCATCTCTGGGCCGCGTTTCAGGCCAGCTTGCCGGAGACTGCAGGACATGTGCAGATGGGCAGCTATTTCGACCGGTTCTCGCTGGTGATCTCGGCCGCCGTCAGCGGCCTCGGCGCCGCCATCCTGCCCACTTATCTAATCGAGGCCGAGCTCGCCGACGGGTCTCTTACGGTCCTTGCTCCAGTGCGCGACGGCTCCGATCACAAATACTATCTGGCCACCGCGCCCGGCAAAGTGTCTCCGCTCTCCCATGAGTTTGTCGGCTGGATCAAGAAACAGGTCAGCCGCCGCCCTTGAGTTCCTTGCCCCGGCCGGTCAGTTCAATCCAACTCTGACCCGCCGTCTCCTCTTCCAGGACAGGACGGGCAGTTCCAAAGAGCTCCCAAGGTGTTTCGAGCCTCAACGCAGAGGCAAAAATCGGGCCTGGAACATGTTCGAGGTCGTGGAAGAGGATTATTTCGGCAAGGGTGTCGTCACACTATGCGTCCAGCTGATATGGATCCCCATGCTCTTCATCCCGCTTTCCTTTGTCGTCACCATCTTGCTGGTCGTCCTCTTCGCGCTCCTGACCCGGAACAGTGAAGACAGCACGGGCCCCGGTTCTGCACGCAACAAGCCCTTTTTGATGCTGATCCTGCTGGCGGCCTTTCAGGCCTTCCTGTCCGGCCTGCGCTGGGGATATGAAATTGAAGCTGTGCGGTTTATCACCCCGCTCTGCGCCGCATTGATGCCGTCGCTGATCTATAGCGGCGTTTCAAAACTTGTCCGGGTGGACGGCTTTTCGCGGCCCGTCCACCTGGCCATGTATGCGATCCCCTTCGCCGTCATCCTGACGCTGATGGTTGCCTGGCCTGCCGCCATTGATTTCGTTCTGCCGTTGCTTTTTCTCTCATACGCTGCGGCGATCCTGCGCCTCATGTGGGCGGGACCGGATGTTCTGCAAAAAGCCCCGTTTGAAAATGCGGTCCCGGCCCACCGCGCGCTCGTCTTCGCTGCGCTGGCGCTGGTCCTGTCAGCCTTGCTCGACCTCAGCGTTTCTCTCGACATCGTCTGGACCTATGGCGAATACACGCCCGCGCTGGTGACGTTCGGCAACCTTCTGGCCCTCGTCCTGCTCTCAATTCCAGGCTTCGTGGTCGTCCAAGGCAGGACTTCCACCGAAGGCGGGATTGGGAGCCAGGGCGGGGGCGAGCGCGGGACCGCAACAGGCGGCACCGGCCCCGCGTTCGACGAGGCCGAAGACAAGCAGACGCTCGACATTGTCTCAAACCTGATGACGGCCAAGCATCTTTACCGCGACCCGGATCTCAATCTTGACCGCCTGGCGCGCCGGGCCCTGATCCCGGCCCGGCAGATTTCCACCGCGATCAACCGGGCGACCGGCAAGAATGTCTCCCAATATGTCAACGAATTCCGCATTGCCGAGGCCTGCCGTCTGCTGGCTGAAACCAGCAGGCCTGTGACGGAAATCATGTTTGAAGCCGGCTTTCAGACCAAATCCAATTTCAACCGCGAATTCCGCCGTGTGACAGATATGACACCGCTTGAATGGCGGCAGCATCAAGCAGCCGCCTCACCCGGTTAAACCGGCCCTTCCCGCGTACCAAATCACGATCAAGGACGTTCCAGATCGTGTTCAAGGTCGAGATTGACCGGAAGAAGCGGTCATCTCAGGGTCATGAACACGCTCAACGAACATGACCGCAAACTTGCAGAAACACTCCGCTCGCTTTCTCTGGAGCCAGTGCCGCAAGCCTTGCCTCCCCGCAAGTACCACATAGGGTGGCTGGCGGGCATTCCAGCCGCCGCCTGCATCGCAGCGCTCGTTCTGATAATGCCGGCTGAGATGGCCAACCACATCCGGCTCGCCGTCTCCGGGAAATGGCAGGCGCCGCAGCCGGACAGCCTGCTGGAACCGCACCCAGCCGGTGCAACTCCCGGAACGGGAAGCGCCCGCCCCGCCAACCTGCCGCCGCCGCCTTCGGCAAGCGAAATGGCCGGTTCCGGTTTTGCCGTCGCCCCCCGTTCAACACTGGTCTTTTCCAAATATGAAGGCCAGGTGACCGGGATTGCAGTCGAGTCCGGGGACCGGGTCGAGGCCGGACAAACCCTCGTTACGCTTGACGACGCCACCGCCCGCCTCGCCCTGGCACAGGCAAAAGCTGCGCGGGTTTCTGCTGACTTGGTGCTTCAAGGCAAGACAATCGCGCTTGAACAGGCAGCAGCCTCATTGCGGCGCAATCGCATTCTGGCCAAGAGCAAAACGATATCGGTAAAAGCCCTTGAAGACAGCGCACTTAGCCTCAAGACCGCACAAAACGCCGTCGATCAGGCTGCTCAGGCCGTCAAACAGGCGGAGATTGCCGTCAAGGTTGCAGCAGAACAGGTAGATGCCCTGGTTGTGCGCGCGCCCTTTGCCGGCACGGTGACCCGGCTCAACGCCCATATTGGCGACACAGTGCTCGCACGGGCCGACAGCGTCCGGGAGAACCAGAGCCTGCTGACACTTGCCGATACCACCGCAATGGTGGTCGACGCCGATGTCTCCGAAACAAACATTGCCCGGCTTCAGCCCGGTCTTTCAGGAGAAGCCGTGCTCGACGGCTTTCCCGGCCATCCCTTCACAGTCAAAATCAAACGGATCGCCCCGGCTGCCTCGCAGGCCAAAGGCACGATCAGTCTCCGCCTGTCCTTGATCAATCCGCCGGACGGCATCCGCCCCGGCATGGCCGCGCGCATCCGCATCACCGTTCCCAATCCCAAAACGCAACCCGGAGACGCCCACTCATGAGCGAACTGACCCAAGACACCCCCTATATCTCCTTAAAAGCTGTAAGGAAGAGCTACACACTCGGCGGCGAGACGATCCCGATTTTCGCCGAACTCGATCTCGACATTCCGAAAGGTGACTTCGTCGCCATCATGGGACCGTCGGGCTCCGGCAAATCGACATTGCTTAACATGCTGGCGGGCGTGGAGCGCCCCGATGCCGGAGAGCTGCGCATCGGCAACGCCCGGCTGGACCGGATGGGCGAAGCCGCCCGCGCAGCCTGGCGGGCCCACAACATGGGCATCGTCTTCCAGTTCTACAATCTGCTGCCGATGCTCAACGCGGCCGAAAATGTCGAGCTGCCGCTCTTGTTGAAACCGCTCTCGGTGGCGGAACGGCGTGCGCGCGTCAGCACAGTGCTTGACCTCGTAGGGCTTGCGGAGCGGGAAAAACAATATCCTTCGCTCATGTCGGGCGGCCAGCAGCAGCGCGTCGGCATTGCCCGTGCCATCGCCGCTGATCCTGCCCTTCTGCTTTGCGACGAACCCACCGGCGACCTTGACCGGAAATCTGCAGACGAGGTTCTTGACATGCTGCGCCTTCTCAACCGGGAACTTGGCAAGACAATCGTGATGGTCACCCACGACCCGCAGGCCACACTCCATGCCCACCGCACGCTTCATCTCGACAAGGGTGCCTTCATCGAAGCAGAAAGGGCCGCGTAATGAGTTTCCTCACTCTTGCCAGAAAGAACGCCTGGCGGAAGCCCCTGCGCACCTTGATGCTGACCTTCTGTGTCGCTGTGGCTTTTCTGATTTATGGTTTGACGGGAAGTTTCCTTGCCGGAACGCAAGGCACAAGCGGCGCAAGCGAAGACCTGCTCGGCGTGATGAACGCGGCCGGACGCACGCAATCCCTGCCAATGGCCTATCTGCCCCGGATTGCCGCCATGCCGGGCGTAGCTGCGGTCAGCTATTCGACACGCCTTCGGGGATTTGTCGATGTGGAAAGGAATGTTGTCGCCGTCAGCGCCGTGGATGCCGCATCTATGGCCAAAGTGAGCGGCAAGGAGCTTGGCCTCACACCAGAGCTGATCGCCGCACTAGGCAGAAGCGGAGACAAGGTTCTTGTCGGCCGGGCGCTGGCACAGGCCCAAGGCTGGACCGTTGGACAACATATCACCGTCACCGCCTTCCACACGCGGAGAAAAGACGGGGACCGCACCTGGCCCTTTGAGATCGCCGGTATCTTTGACGGCGAAAACGCCAGCACCGACACCTATTTCATTCTGGCCAATTACAGCTATGTCAACCGCTCAAGGGCGGCAGGTGAAAACACGGTCGATGTCTTCGCCTTACGCCCCGAAAAAGCTCTTTCCCCCGGGGTGCTGGCAGCCCGGATCGACGCCCTGTTCGCCAATACGGTGCAGCCAACGCGCACGCAGTCGGAAAAGCAGTTTCTTGAAGCCTTTTTGCGCCAATATGCCGATGTCGGTCTGATCATCAATCTTGTGACCGGCGCGGCTTTCATTACCCTGCTGATGATCATCATAAACACCATGGTCTTTGCCATCAGGGAGCGCAGCTTCGAGATTGGCGTCCTGAAAACGCTGGGCTTTTCGCAAAAACATATTCTGCTGCTGGTTCTGGGGGAAACGCTGCTGATCTTCGCGGCAGGCGGCGCACTCGGCCTTGGGCTGGCCAAGCTTGCAACGGTCGCAACCGGGCCGCTTCTCGGCCTTGTCTTTTCTTTCGAAGTGCTGGCCAAGGGCGTTGTGATTGCCCTGTTTTTTGGTCTTGCAACCGGGCTCCTCCCGGCCATCGGCGCCATGCGCACCCCAATCAGCAAAGCTTTCAGAGTGAGATAAAGATGACCTCCAATTTGCAACAGATTCACGTCATGGTCAGGGCCAGCCTTCTCAGCCTGCCCCGGCGCTTTGCCATTGCCGCCTCCATGGTGCTGTCCGTGACGCTGGTCGTCTGCGTCCTGGCGGGTTTCCTTGCCATGGCCGCAGGGTTCGAAGCCGCATTGAAAGGAGCCGGGTCTCCCAACGCCGCAGTTGTTCTTGGCGGAGGCACAAACCAGGAGACCGGGTCCGACATTCCTGCACAAGCCATCCGCACACTCCAAGCCATGCCGGGAAACATCGGTGTTGAGCGCAATGGATCGGGCAACCTCGTCCTGTCCCGCGAAATCGTTGTGCCGGTCGAAGTGCCGCAAAATGGTGCGGGCACCCGCAAGGTTCTGGCCTTGCGCGGCATGAGCGCGGAGGGCCCTTCGCTTCGCGATGGCATCACGCTGACGGCTGGCCGCTTCGCGTCCCCCGGCGCCCGTGAAATTGTCGTCGGCAACCGGCTCGCTCGCGATTTCCCGTCCTTTGCCGTTGGAAACAAGGTGCGGCTCGGTGCCGTCGACTGGACGGTCACCGGCCAGTTTTCCGCACATGGCAGCGCTTTCGAATCTGAAATCTGGGCGCCTCTTGATGCGGTCCGCTCCACCTTCGACAGGCAGGGTCAAGTCCAGAGCCTGCGCCTGCGCCTTGAAGGGGCAGACGGCCTCAAGAACCTTGACGCCGCGCTTGGAACCATCACCACAACACCCCTCACCGCCCTGACGGAAGCAGATCTTTACGCGGCTCAGTCCTCAAGAACCGCCGATCTCATCCGCGTGTTCGGATGGCCGCTTGCGCTGTTGATGGCGCTCGGCGCGACAGCCGGCGCGCTCAATACCATGATGAGTTCGGTGTCCGACCGCACGGTCGAGATGGCAACGGTCCGGGCCCTCGGTTTCAGCCGTTTGTCTGCTTTCATCGCAACCTGGACCGAGGCCCTTGCTCTGGCGGCAATTGGCGTGGTGATCGGCCTTGCCGTCTCCTGGCTTGTGTTCAACGGCTGGCAGGCAAGCACCATCGGGGCCAACAATGCCAGCATGGCGTTTCAGCTGACCGTCAATGCCCGCGTGATGGCCACAGCCGGCGTCCTGGGGCTTGCGATAGGTGCGGTTGGTGGCCTGCTGCCAGCCTTTTCCGCAGCGCGCCTGCCCCTTGTAAAGGCCCTGCGGGCACGCGCCTGACGGGCGCCGCACCAGCAAAACGAACGGCCAAACTGACCGATTGGCAAAGAGCATCACCGCCCGCAGCGTCTCTCTTGTGCCCGCATGAGAGGGACGTTCACTCAAGACACACATCCTGAGCTTTCTGGCAACTCTCGGCAGCTGGTTTCACAGCGGAGGCCCTTTAAGGGACACCGCAGAACCAGCTGTGCCTTGCCACTTGTTTTCCCAAACGGGCGAAGCAGTCAGGCGCCTAAAATGAAATCATTTTAAGATTGAAATTTTAAACTTGAAGGATTTTGAAAATCGTGGTTCGCTGATCCTGCGCATCAATGGAGGATCTGATGAGAATTGCATGTTTGGGCGGTGGACCGGCCGGGCTCTATTTCGCGATTTCCATGAAACTGCGCGATCCTGAGCACGAGATTATTGTGTTTGAGCGCAACCGCGCCAATGACACATTCGGCTGGGGCGTGGTCCTGTCCGATGATGCCCTGAGCCGCATGCAGGGCAATGACCCGGTCAGCACACAGGCCATTCGCGACCATTTTGCCTATTGGGATGATATCGCGGTTGAACATGACGGGGTACGCACTGTCTCCGGAGGCCATGGCTTTGCCGGGATCGGCCGCAAGCAGATGCTGGTGCTCCTGCAGAAAAGGGCCCGCGAGCTGGGCATTGATCTGCGCTTTGAGACAGAGTTTCAGGACGCGGAAAGCTACAAGAAGGGCTTCGACCTTGTGGTTGCTTCCGACGGCATCAATTCCAGGGTGCGCGCGGAATTTGCGGACATCTTCAAGCCGGATATCGACCGGCGCCTGTGCAAGTTCATCTGGCTCGGCACCCACCAGAAATTCGACGACGCCTTCACGTTCATTTTTGAAAAGACGGAACATGGCTGGGTCTGGGCCCATGTCTACCAGTTCGATGACAACACCGCGACCTTTATCGTCGAATGCCTGCAGCCGACATGGGACGGCTGGGGCTTTGCGGACATGACCAAGGAAGAAACGGTCGAAACCTGCCGCCGCATTTTTGAGAATCATCTCGGCGGTCATGATCTTATGTCCAATGCCGCCCATCTGCGCGGCTCGGCGGTCTGGATGAATTTCCCCCGTGTGATCTGCGAGACCTGGTTCCACGAGAATGTGGTGCTGATGGGCGATGCGGCCGCCACCGGGCATTTTTCTATCGGCTCGGGCACACGCCTCGCCTTTGACAGCGCCATTGCCCTTGCCGACTACCTGCACAGCGAGCCGGACATGCAGCAGGCTTTCCAGCGCTACCAGGAAGAGCGGCGCCTGGAGGTGCTGCGCCTCCAGTCAGCCGCCCGCAATTCGCTTGAATGGTTTGAAAATGTGGAGCGCTATCTCGGCCAGCATCCGGTGCAGTTCAACTACAATCTCCTGACCCGCTCACAGCGCATCAGCCATGAGAACCTGCGCCTTCGCGATCCTGACTGGCTGCGCTCCGCCGAACGATGGTTCATGGAACAGGCGGGTGCCCCCGCCGATGCCCCGGTGCGGCCGCCCATGTTTGCCCCGTTCAAATTGCGGGACATGACGTTGAAAAACCGGATCGTGGTGTCCCCCATGGCCCAGTACAAGGCGGTGGACGGCACCCCGGTGGACTGGCATCTGATCCATTATGGCGAACGGGCCAAGGGCGGCGCCGGACTGGTCTATACGGAAATGACCTGTGTCAGCCCCGAAGGCAGGATCACCCCAGGCTGTCCGGGGCTCTACGCTCCCGAACACGAGGCCGTCTGGAAGCGCCTGACTGACTTTGTCCATAGGGAAACCGAGGCGAAGATCTGCTGCCAGATCGGCCATTCCGGCCGCAAAGGCTCAACACGGATCGGCTGGGAAGGCATGGACCAGCCCCTTGAGGAGGGCAACTGGGAGCTGGTCTCCGCCTCCGCCCTGCCCTGGTCATCGCGCAACGCCTCCCCCCGGGAAATCACGCTGGCCGAAATGGCCCAGATCAAGGACCAGTTCGTCACGGCCACTGAAATGGCCGAGCGGGCCGGCTTTGACATGATCGAACTCCATGCCGCCCATGGCTATTTGCTGTCTTCATTCATATCGCCTGTCTCCAATATCCGCACGGATGCCTATGGCGGTTCTTTGGAAAACCGGATGCGCTGGCCGTTGGAGGTCTTCAGCGCCATGCGGGCCGTCTGGCCAGCCGGAAAGCCCATGTCGGTGCGCATTTCCGCCAATGATTGGGTGGGTGAAGAGGGGGTCACGCCGGAAGACGCGGTTCAGATCGCCCGCCTCTTCAGCGACGCCGGAGTGGACCTGATCGACGTCTCAGCCGGTCAGACCACACCGGAGGCAAAGCCTGTCTACGGGCGCATGTTCCAGACCCCCTTTTCCGATCAGATCCGCAATGAAGGCGGGCTCAAGACCATGGCGGTTGGCAACATCTATGAGGCAGACCATGCCAATTCCATCCTGATGGCCGGACGGGCGGATCTTGTGGCCGTTGGCAGGCCCCATCTGGCCGATCCCTATTGGACATTGCACGAAGCCGGCCGGATCGGCGACCGCGCTGCGCCCGACTGGCCCCCGCCCTATCTGGCCGGACGGGATCAGGCCTGGCGCCTGGCCGACCGGGATGCGGAGACCTTGCGCGCATGAGTGTTCAGGACCGGCATATCATCGTAACGGGCGGCGGAAGCGGCGTTGGTGCGGTCTGCGCCCGGCTTCTGTCGCAAAACGGGGCGCGCGTGACGGTTATCGGCCGCACGGAGTCCAGCCTTGCTGCCCAGGCCCTGCCCTATCAGATCTGTGACGTCACAGATCCTTCTGCCGTTGACACCGCTTTCAAGGCTGCCCGGGACACCTCAGGGCCCGTGGACACGGTTGTCGCCAATGCAGGGGCCGTGGAGAGCGTGCCGTTTTCAAGGATGACGCCAGAGACGCTTCAGGCGATGCTCTCCGTCAATCTGATCGGTGTCTCCAATGTCTGGCAAGCGGCCTTGCCGGATATGAAGGCCGCCGGACGGGGACGTATGATCGCCATTGCCTCCACCGCAGGTCTCAGGGGCTATCCTTATGTCAGCGGCTATTGCGCGGCCAAACATGCGGTGGTCGGCCTGACACGGTCGCTCGGCAAGGAGCTCGCGCGCACGGGCATCACCGTCAATGCCATCTGCCCCGGTTATGTCGAAACACCGATGCTGGAACGCTCCATCGATACGATTTGCGAGAAGACCGGCATGAGCCGGGAGGCGGCGGCACAGACCCTGAAAGCGGACAACCCGCAAGGCCGCTTCATTCAGCCGGAAGAGGTGGCGGAGATGGCGATGTGGCTGTGTTCGGAGGCGGCCCGGTCCGTGACCGGCCAGGCTCTCAGCCTGTCGGGAGGCGAGCTATGAACACAGCCGCGGAACCCCTGTCAAAGGCCCGCCTGCGGGTGTGGCTGAAACTCTTGAAAACCTCAAATGAGATCGAAGCGGAAATCCGTCGCAAGCTGCGTGATCATCACACCACCACCCTGCCGCGCTTTGACGTCATGTCCGCCCTGGCCCGGTTCCCGGACGGGCTGAAGATGAGTGATCTGTCCACCTACTTGAAGGTCTCCAACGGCAATGTCACCGGCATTGTCGACAAGCTGACCGGGGACGGGCTGGCCCTGCGCGTTGCGGTGCCCGGCGACAAACGCGCCCAGATCGCCCGGTTGACCCCCAAGGGACGGGCCGAGTTTGAAATTCTTGCCGTCGAACATGAAAGCTGGATCAACGGCCTGCTGGGAGGTCTGACATTCGAGGACCTGGACACCCTGTCCGGCACGCTGGAGCAGGTTCTGGCCCACAGCACTGAAAAGGAACTGTCCGATGCGTAGCGACGTCACCCATTTCCGCTGCGAGATCGAGAGCGGCATTGCCAGGATCCGGCTGGACCGGCCTGAACGGAAAAACCCGCTGACCTTCGAAAGCTATGCGGAGCTGCGCGACTGGTTCCGCGATCTTGCCTATGCCGAAGATGTTCATGCGGTGGTGATCCTGCCGAATGGCGGCAATTTCAGTTCCGGCGGCGATGTGCATGACATTATCGGCCCGCTGACAACCATGAACATGAAGCAGCTTCTGGCCTTCACCCGCATGACCGGCGATCTGGTCAAGGCAATGATCGGCTGCGGCAAACCCGTCATTTCAGCAGTCGACGGTGTCTGCGCCGGGGCGGGGGCCATTCTGGCAATGGCCTCCGACCTGCGCCTCGCCACCCCAGACGCAAAGGTTGCCTTTCTGTTCAACCGGGTCGGCCTTGCCGGCTGCGACATGGGCGCCTGTGCCATCCTGCCCCGCATCATCGGCCAGGGCCGGGCCGCCGAACTCCTTTATCTTGGCCGTTCCATGAAGGCTGAAGAGGGCCATGCCTGGGGTTTCTTCAACCAGATCACCAGCGCAGACACGCTGGAAACAGCCGCCCTTGACATGGCAGAGCGCGTTGTCGCCGGACCGACCTTTGCCAACGCCATGACCAAGACCATGCTCGCCCAGGAATGGTCCATGAGCCTGGAGCAGGCAATTGAGGCAGAAGCCCAGGCCCAAGCCATTTGCATGCAGGGCAATGATTTCCGGCGCGCCTATGAAGCCTTCGCCGCCAAGGAAAAACCGGTTTTCGAGGGCGACTGATGGCCGATACGAGCTTCCTCACCTGGCCGTTTTTTGACGATCACCACCGGGCTCTCGCCGAGAAACTGGAAGGCTGGGCCGCCGCCCATCTGTCAGCTCTGCCCCATGAGGACACCGATGCGCTCTGCCGCAAGCTGGTTGCGATGCTCGGAGACGCCGGGTTCCTGCGCCGATCCGGATCACCGGACGGTGTTCTGGATGTGCGCAGCCTTTGCCTGATCCGCGAGATCCTGGCCCGCCATGACGGGCTGGCCGATTTTGCCTTTGCCATGCAGGGGCTCGGCACCGGTGCGATTTCCCTGTTTGGAAGCGACGCCCAGAAAGAACGCTGGCTGCCGCTGACCCGCAGCGGCAAGGCCATTGCCGCCTTTGCGCTGACGGAACCGCAGTCCGGGTCCGATGTGGCCAATTCCACCATGACCGCCACGGCCGATGGCGAGGGGTATGTCCTGAACGGCGAAAAGACCTGGATCTCCAATGGCGGCATTGCCGATCTCTACACCCTGTTTGCCAGAACCGGCGAAGGCTCCGGAGCCCGAGGCCTCTCGGCCTTTGCCGTGACGCCGGACCTTGAAGGTTTTGAGGTGGTGGAGCGGCTGGAGACGATCGCGCCCCATCCCCTGGCCACCTTGCGTTTCACCGGCTGCCGGGTGCCGCGCTCCGCCCTGATCGGTAAGCCCGGCGCAGGCTTCAAGGTCGCCATGTCCGTGCTCGACATTTTCCGCTCCACCGTGGCCGCTGCCGCCCTCGGTTTTGCCCGCCGGGCCCTGGACGAAGCGCTGGCCCGGGTGACGACCCGCACGATCCAGGGCGCGCCGCTGTTCGACCTTCAGATGGTGCAAGGCCACATTGCCGATATGGCGCTGGATATCGACGCTGCCGCGCTGCTGATCTACCGGGCCGCGTGGACCAAGGACAGCGGCGCGCCCCGGGTGACCCGGGAAGCGGCCATGGCCAAGCTGTTCTCTACCGACCAGGCCCAGAAGGTCATCGACACCGCCGTCCAGCTTCACGGGGGGGACGGGGTGCGCTCCGGCAGCGCCGTTGAAAGGCTCTACCGGGAAATCCGCGCCCTGCGCATCTATGAAGGCGCGTCGGATGTTCAGAAAGTCATCATTGCCCGCCAGACCCTTGGCGCTTTTGAAGGAGACTGATCCATGCTTGGCCCGACCGCACATGTGGACACCTTCACCCGGGACAATCTGCCGCCGGAAAACACCTGGCCGGACTTTCTGCTTGAGGGGTTCGGCTATCCCGACCGGCTGAATGCGGCGGTCGAACTGACGGACAAAATGGTCGAACAGGGTTTTGGCGACCACACCGCCCTGATCGGCAATGGCCGGCGCAGAACCTACAAGGAACTTGCGGACTGGACCAACCGTCTTGCCCATGCGCTGACAGATGACCTTGCTGTCAAACCCGGCAACCGCATCCTGATCCGCTCAGCCAACAACCCGGCCATGGTGGCCTGCTGGCTGGCAGCCACCAAAGCCGGCGCCGTGGTGATCAACACCATGCCGATGCTGCGCGCAGGCGAATTGTCAAAGATCGTCGACAAGGCCGAGGTAGAATTCGCCCTGTGTGACACCAGGCTGATGGAAGAACTGGTCACCTGTGCCAAGGGCTCTGCCTTCCTGAAAAAGGTGATCGGCTTTGACGGCACCTCCAACCATGACGCGGAACTCGACCGTCTCGCCCTCGAAAAGCCGGTCGTCTACCAGGCGGTCGGCACCGGCCGCGACGACGTTGCCCTGCTCGGCTTCACGTCCGGGTCCACCGGCACCCCCAAAGCCACGATGCATTTTCACCGGGACCTTTTGATCATTGCAGATGGCTATGCGCGCGAGGTGCTGGGCGTGACCCCGGACGATGTCTTTGTCGGCTCGCCTCCCCTGGCCTTCACCTTCGGCCTCGGCGGTCTGGCCATCTTCCCGCTCCGCTTTGGCGCAGCTGCCACGCTTTTGGAAACGGCAACGCCGCCCAAGATGATCGAGATCATCCAGAAATACAAAGCCACGGTCTGTTTCACCGCCCCCACCGCCTACCGTGTGATGCTGCAGGCGATGGAAGACGGTGCGGACCTGTCTTCCTTGCGCGCGGCCGTGTCGGCCGGCGAAACCCTGCCCGCCCCCGTTTATGATGCCTGGATGGCCAAGACCGGCAAACCCATGCTCGACGGCATCGGCGCAACGGAAATGCTGCATATCTTCATTTCCAACCGGTTCGAGGACCATAAACCGGCCTGCACCGGCAAACCGGTCACCGGCTATCAGGTCAAGATCATCGACCTTGAGGGAGCGCCCGTTCCAACCGGCGAGGTCGGTCGTCTGGCCGTGCGCGGCCCGACCGGCTGCCGCTATCTGGCAGATGACCGCCAGCACGGCTATGTGCAGGACGGCTGGAACATCACCGGCGACAGTTTCAGCATGAGCGAAGATGGACATCTGCACTTTGCCGCCCGCAACGACGACATGATCATCTCTGCCGGCTACAACATCGCCGGACCGGAAGTGGAGGCCGCCTTGCTGGCCCATCCGGCGGTGCAGGAATCCGCGGTTATCGGCATCCCGGACGAAAGCCGGGGCGCGATTGTCGAAGCGCATGTGGTCCTCAACGAAGGACATGAGCCTGACGAGGCCATGCGCAAAACCTTGCAGGACTATGTGAAGGCCACCATCGCCCCTTACAAATATCCACGGTCCATCGTCTTTCCGCAGACGCTGCCCAAAACGGAAACCGGCAAGATTCAACGCTTCCGCCTGCGCGCGGAAGACACATGACACAAAGGCCCCATCGGCAGCTTGAAAGGACCCTTAGATAACCAAAAGTGCGTTCCCGCTTCGTGACAGGACAAAAAGACCGCCGAAGCCGCCGGACGATATCCGGCGAACGGGAAAGCCGGACAGGACCATCGCATTGATTGAACTGAGCCGCCAGGGGACAGTCCGGAAGCGGTTTCGCCCCCAACAAACCTGTTGGAACCAGGCTTGAACGGCCACACGGGCGCTTATGCCGCCCAAAGCAAGATGTAAAATGTCCAAAACACTTCCCAGAGGGGCAAAGGGACATGTCATTTATACTGCTCATTGAGCAGGTGCTGAACGGTTTGCAATTTGGCATCATGCTGTTTCTGATGGCCGCCGGCCTGACGCTGGTGTTCGGCGTCATGGGTCTGATCAATCTGGCCCATGGATCGCTTTATATGATCGGCGCCTTTTGCACGGCCACCGCAGCCGCAGCCACCGGCTCCTTCCTGCTCGGCCTGATCGCAGCCCTGACCGGAGCCGCCGCCGCAGGCGCGCTGGTGGAGCTTCTTGTCATTCGCCGCCTCTATGACAAGGACCATCTGGATCAGGTGCTGGCAACCTTTGCCCTGATCCTGATCTTTTCAGAGGGCACCCGCTGGTTGTTCGGCTCCTTTCCGCTTTTTCTCGATGTGCCCGAAGCCCTCTCCGGCCCGGTGACCCTGCCCGGCGGAATCGAATATCCGCTCTACCGCCTCACCCTGATTGTTGTTGGCCTGGCCGTTGCCCTTGCCCTTTACGGGCTGATCTCCAGAACCCGGCTCGGCATCCAGATCCGTGCAGGCGAAAACGACCGGGAGATGATTGCAGCCCTCGGCATTGACATTGCCAAACTCTACACGATCGTTTTTGCCCTCGGCGCCGCCCTCGCCGGTCTGGCTGGCGCCCTGGTCGGAGCCATACAGTCGGTGCAGGTCGGCATGGGCGAGCCGGTGCTGATCCTTGCCTTTGTTGTCATCGTGATCGGCGGCATCGGTTCGATCAAGGGCGCCCTGATCGGTGCCATACTCGTGGGCCTGACCGACACGCTGGGCGGAATTTTTCTGCCCGAAGCACTGAAACTGGTGCTTGAGCCTGCCACGGCTACGTCACTCGGGTCGTCGCTGGCCTCCATGTCCATCTATATCCTGATGGCGGCCGTCCTGATCCTGCGTCCCTCTGGCCTGTTCGGAGCGCGCGCATGATCCGGGAAAGCACACTCAATGCCTTAACCCTTGCCCTCTTCGTGCTGATCCCGGGCTGGGCGCTGCTGGCGGACGAACCCTTCACCATCACCTTGATGACCCGGGCCGTGATCTTCGCCATGGCAGCCACCGGCCTGAACATTGCGCTCGGCCTTGGCGGCCTCGTCAGTCTTGGCCATGCGGTGTTTTTCGGCATCGGCGGCTATGCAATGGGCATACTGGCCCATCACGCCCAGACCTATACGCCGCTGGCCGAGTGGCCACTGGTGCTGGAGGGCACCAAATCCATGCCCGTGATCTGGTTGGCCGCCATTGCCGTGTCAGCGCTTGCCGCTCTGGTGATCGGCGCCTTGTCGCTGCGCACGGCCGGTGTCTATTTCATCATGATCACGCTGGCCTTCGGGCAGATGTTCTTTTTCTTCGCCATTTCCTGGGCCGAATATGGCGGTGAAGACGGCCTGTCGATCTATGTCCGCAATAGCTTTCCCGGACTCAACACGCTGGTGCCGGTCCAGTTCTATGGCCTTTGCTTCGCACTGTTGTGTCTCGTTCTGCTTGGCGCCTCACGGCTGGCAAAGTCCCCTTTTGGCCTGGCGCTGAATGCGGCCCGGCAGACTCCTATGCGCGTGGAGACCATTGGCCTCAATCCGGCCCGGCTCAAGCTGACCGCCTTTGTCATTTCCGGCGCCGTCACCGGGCTGGCCGGAGCCCTTTTTGCCGACCTGAACCGGTTCGTCAGCCCAACCATGTTCAGCTGGCAGACCAGCGGAGAAATCATGATCTTCCTGATCCTGGGCGGTGTCGGCCGCCTTTATGGCCCGGTGATCGGCGCGCTGGCCTTTGTCGCGCTGGAACATTGGCTCGGAGGCTTGAGCGACTACTGGCATATTTATCTTGGCCTTCTCTTGCTGGGGATCGTGCTGTTCGGACGCGGCGGCCTGATCGGGATGATCTCGGGAAAGGCAGCCCTTCATGACTGACTTCGTTCTGGAAACGCGGAACCTGAGCAAGAGTTTCGGAGCGCTGGCGGCCAGCCGCAACATTTCCATCGGCCTGAAAGCCGGGGAGATCCATGCGGTGATCGGCCCCAACGGAGCCGGTAAAAGCACCCTGATCGGCCAGATCTGCGGGACGCTGTCCCCGGATGCCGGATCGGTTCACCTTCTGGGGGAAGATGTCACTCTGGAGCCCGCCCGCGCGCGGGCCCGGCGCGGCCTCGGGCGCACCTTTCAAATCTCCGCCCTGGCAATGGAAGACACGGTGCTGCAAAACGCTCTTTTGGGCGCGCTCGGAGCCGCCGGAACACCCTGGCGTTTCTGGGGCAGCGCCTTTGGCGATGCGGATCTGCGCGCCACCGCCGAAGACGCGCTGGAACGGGTTGGCCTGACAGATCTCGCCAGTGCCCGCACCGCCGAACTCAGCCATGGCCAGCGCCGCCAGCTGGAGGTAGCCGTTGCCCTGACGCTGAGCCCCAAGGCCTTCATCATGGATGAGCCCATGGCGGGCATGGGCGCGGAAGGCTCCAAACAATTGACCGGGTTTCTGGACGCCTTGCGCGCAGAAGCGCCGATCCTGCTGGTAGAACACGATATGGATGCGGTCTTTGCCCTCGCCGACCGGATCAGTGTTCTGGTCTATGGTCAGATCATCGCAACCGGCACGGCCGACGAGATCCGCAAGGATGCCGCCGTGCGGGAAGCCTATCTGGGAGAAGAAGGATGAGCCTTTTAACCCTGTCCGGACTGACCGCTTCCTACGGCGCCAGCCAGGCGCTGTTCGGCGTCGACCTGAGCCTTGACGAAGGCGAGGTTCTGGCTCTGCTCGGACGCAATGGCATGGGCAAGAGCACCACCGTCAAATGTATTTGCCGCATGCTGGCCGCAAAGGGCACCTTGCGCTTTGACGGCCACGACCTGTCCGCGCTGCCCAGCCACCGGGCCGCCCGGCTGGGCCTGGGTCTGGTGCCCGAAGGCCGCCGCTGTTTCGGCGCGCTCACCGTGCACGAGAACCTGACCGCCGCCTCCCGCCCGGGCGAGTGGACATTTGACCGGGTCACCGGCCTGTTCCCAAGGCTCGGCGAGCGGCGTCATCAGCAGGCCGCCTCCCTTTCCGGCGGCGAACAGCAGATGCTGGCCATCGGCCGGGCGCTGATGACCAATCCAAGACTGCTTATTCTGGACGAGGCCACAGAAGGCCTTGCCCCGATCATTCGTCAGGAGATCTGGTCGGTAATCCGCACCCTCAAGGCGGAGACCGGACTGGCCCTTCTGGTCATCGACAAATCCTTAAAAGAGCTTCGGGAAGTCTGCGACAGCGCAGCCATTCTGGAACGGGGCCAAACCGTCTGGTCCGGTCCGGTCGCGGATCTGACCGACGACATCACAACGGCCCATATCGGCGTTTAAAGACATCAGGGAAACGGGAAATGCCATCAACACTCATCCAGCCGGACGGCTGGGCGCCCGCCAGGGGCTACGCAAACGGGATGCTGACAAAGGGACGGACCTTGCATATTGGCGGGCAGATCGGCTGGAACAAGGATCAGGTCTTTGAAAGCCACGATTTTGTCGGCCAGATGGAACAGACACTGGCCAACATCGCCGCCATTGTCCGCACCGCAGGCGGCGAGGTGACCGATATTGTCCGACTCACCTGGTTCATCACCGACAAAAAGGAATACCTGGCCCGGCAAAAGGATGTCGGCCAGGCCTACCGGCGGGTCTTCGGCAAGCATTTCCCGGCTATGTCCGTTGTCGTGGTCGCCGGCCTGATCGAAGACGAGGCGCTGATCGAGATCGAGGCCACGGCCCAGCTCGACTGACCTCCCCGCCACATCCGGTCATGTCAGTTCAAAACGTCCTGCTCATATTCCGCGTAGAGGACCGGATTGAAGATGGAATTGACCTGAAGCTCGCGCCTCGGTTTCAGGTCCTGCGAAAAATTCAGGGCGGCTTCAAACCCCTTCCGCGTGAGGGATCTTAATCCCTGGGGAAACGGCCCCAGCTTCTGGCCGGGCGTCTTGCTGGCAAGATTGAACCCCCAGATGCCGAAGGATGGCACCGCGATCTGATAATTGACCACCTGGGGAAAAATCTCTTCCAGCGTGCGGGAAATTGTCCAGTAGGTATGGGGTGAGAAAAAGGGCGAACTGCTCTGGGTCACAAGCGTGCCGTCTTCGGTCAAAAGGGCGGACACCATTGCGTAAAACTCCACCGAATAGAGTTTCGCCAGAACCTCGTTGTGCGGATCTGGAAAGTCGATGATAACCTTGTCATAGGTCTCGCCCGTCTCCTTCACATAGACAAAGGCGTCCTTGTTGTGGACGGTCAGAAGCGGGCTGTGCATGCTGCCCTGATTGAGGCGCACAACCGGTTCAAAACGTTCGCCTAGCTCCGTCATGGCCGGATCCAGATCGACAAGATCGATCTTTTCAATGCCGGGATGGCGCAGGACCTCCCGCACCGCCAGACCGTCCCCGCCCCCCAGGACCAGAACCCGCTTCGGCGGGTGTCCCCAGGACAGAACCGGATGCACAAGTGCCTCATGGTAACGGTATTCATCCGCTTGCGAAAACTGAAGGTGCCCATCGATGAACAGCCGCACCTCGTCCTTTCGCCAAGTGTTCGTCACCACCATCGTCTGATAGGCGGACTGCTTTTTCCAGATGATCCGGTCAAAATAAAGGTGGTCCTGGGCGTAAGCGGTGATCCGGCCCGCCGTCAGGGTCAGGACGATGAGCAGAAGAACGGTGCCGATCACAAAGCCCAGCATCCGGCGCGGCCGGTCGAGATAGTCCCAGAGCCAGAAGACATTCAAAAGGGCAACCGCAGCATTGGTCAGCCCGATGGCGAAGGACGAGGAGATCAGCCCGAGCGAAGGCAAGAGCAGCAGAGGAAAGGCCACGGACCCGATCAGGGCCCCCAGATAGTCGAGAGACAGGACCCCTGAAATCGATTCCCGCAGCGTTGCCCCTTCCGACAGAACCCGGGTCAGGATCGGGATCTCCAGACCGACAAGGAAACCGATAGCAAAGATGAACCCGAACATGCCCGTGGTATAGAACCAGGGCGCCATCGGAAACAGCATGAACAGAGTAATGCTGCACAGGCCGCCCGTCAGCGCCAGCATCAGTTCGACCCAGACGAAAGTCTGGATCAGGTTGCCGTCAATAAAGCGCGACACATACGAGCCGATGCCCATGGCAAACATGAAAAAGCCGATGGTCATGGAAAACTGATAGACCGAATTGCCAATCAGATAGCTGGAAACGGTGCCGATAATCAGTTCATAGACAATACCGCACAGCGCAACCACGAGAATGGAGGCCAGCAAAATAGCCCCCTGTTTTTTCGGCAGGTGCTCATACCGGCTAGTTGGGGACACTTGATCCATGGAATTCCCTTGAGCCAAAAAACCCGGAGCCTCGCCAGATCCGGGTTTTTCCTGAACGGGGGAGAAGATGGTCCCCGATTATTTACCTAGGCGCAGACCACCGGAGCGGGCGCTTGAAGGCGCACGGTAGCTGGCGCGCGGCGTCACGGTGCGGTTGTTGAAGCTGGACGGGGTGATCCCCGCACCACGCTGGCGGTTGAGCAGGGTGCCAATCAAGGCCCCGGCGAGGAGCCCGGTGCCGGAGAAATGCATACCCGAGCTATTCCCGGCCACATCGGTCGCAATCAGACGCCGGTTGGCTTCATCGACTTCGACAGTGAACACATCAGCTTCGTCGCTGTCCTGAACATCATTGGCATTGTCATCCGCAAACCCGAGGAACTTGCCGTCAGGTTCCACGGCAATGCCGAGCGGCTTGTCGTAAAACCGGGGGTCGGTGTTCAGGGTATGGGCCAGATACAGCGAGAATTCCTGAAGCTGCGTGTCGGACGCACCATCCACCCCCCTGGCTGCCCAGATAGTTCTGGTATTTGTTGATCGCAAATTCCGTGCGGTCGAGCACCTGTCCAAGGTCCGCCGTCTGCACGCTTGGACCCTTCAGGAAGACGCTATAGGCAATGAAGCCCAGCACGGCGACAATCCCGACCATCTTTAAATTGTTGAACATCTCGAATTCCTTCTGACTTTGAGATCTTTATGCACTTGCATCTTCAAGGGGTCTGACTCCACCAGACCTGATCTTCGCCCTTGGCGTAGAAATCGGCGAGCTGAACGCACGGGCGGAAGCCGGCACCGCTAATGGCCGTTTCATTCGCCTCCGACAGGTCCTGCGGCAGAATGAGAACGAGGGATCTGGCCCGCTGCGCTCTTGCCTCTGCCACGGCATTCCTGAGAGCCTCGGCATTGGGGCCACCGTCCGGACCGCTGCCGGCACCTTCCCCTTCTTCCCAGCGGATTCCCAGAACCCCGTCGCATTCCGGATCGGCGTCCAGGCCTGCAATCGACAGTGTCTTGCCCGCCAGACGGGCCGCAGGATCAAGGGCGGGCCGGTCCTGGTTTTCCAGACCGTAGATCAGCTTGGCTTCCCCCAGCGCGTAATAGTCCGGCACTGTGACCTTCAAATTGGCGCCGAACCTTTCATACATGCGATGCGCGGCCCCATAGAGCGGCGCACCGTCTTCCTGGTAGTCGCTGGTCTCAATCAAAAGCAGGCGGAAACCGGCGTTGTTCAGATGGCCCAGCAGCTCTTCAAACATCTGGGATCCAAGGCCATGGCCGGTCAGTTTGCGATCGAGATAGTGCCAGCACAGCCAGGCCACATCATCAACATGGTCGTCCACCGCGTAGCCAGTGATACCGACAACCACCCCATTGCGCATGAGAACGAACTTGTTGCCGACCCCGCCCGTATTGAACGACGCCAAAGCCTCTTCGGCATCGTCCTCGTCTGTTTGCGAGATAATGTCGACCGCCCGCTCAATGTGCTTGGGCTCCATCGCTTTCAGGCGCGGTGTATTGTCGGCAAACAGGCTTTTGAACATCAGGACTTCGAGGCCTTTGAAAACAAACGGAATAGATGCGGCAGACGGTGGGGCGCCAAAGAAATGGCGGAATGGCGCGCGGCGCTCCGCACGAAAATTGGAAACAGAAGGACGCTTTGCGACTTACCTGGAAACACTGGAACAATTACTAATAGCAATATTATTGCAGAAACGTTTCATTCAACCTTAAATAATGTCCTTTCTACCGGAAGGCACAGCTTTCTTCGAACTGTCACAGGATTGGCTGGCGGGCCGGAAAATTGGCCCAAAGCGCGGAAATCAAGCATTTTCAAAGAGATCCGCCCGTCAGAAACCGTCCGTCTCTCCTCCAAGGCGCGAAGACTACTCTCGAATACGGCGGCAGCAAGGCCACAATCGAAAAACACTCTAAAGCTGAGATTTCAACCGCCTTTTTTGACGGAAGACGTCCAGGCCGGGAGACACCCGGCCAAGTGACGCAGCGCGGGCAAGCCCTTCATTTACGACAGACCTGAAAACGGGACAGCGCGGGCAGAAGCTTTTCTTTACCGGCTTACCGAAAGTCTGGTCCGGGGGTGTGTTTGGAATTGTATTTCGGCGAACAGTCGCTACATACAATTGGTTACATTGTGAAATATTCAGGAAGGGGCAAATGGCAGATTTCAGCGCTCAGATTGACAAGTCCATGCAGGAAGTCACAGCTGCACGGCAGAAAATCGGTGAGTTCACCATGCGGTTCGAGACTGCCCGCAAAAAGCTTGACGCGGGTGAGGATATCTCGATTGATATTGAGAACGCGACGCTGGATGACGTTCATGCCCATACGGAATTGATGGGAGCGAATATCGCCGAACTCATCATGGGCCTGGATGACGTCACCGCCACCTTTTCCAAGGATTTCGACGCCATGCGTTCGAAGACAGGCTGGGAGTCCTTTGTCGGCTTATTTTCCAAGGCCCGGTCCGACAGCATCCGCCAGGAGCGCATGCGCAGCGCCAGCATCGACGACAAGCTTCAGGACCTGATCTCCAAGTCCAATGTCATCGGCCAGTTGCTTCAGGAACAGCTCAACACGCTGAATGAGCACAGCAAACGGGTTGAAAGCAATCTCAGCGAGACCCTGACCAAGCGGGAAGACGCCGTCGCTTCTCTTGAGACCATCAAGCAGCAGCTTCTGGACATGGATCCGAAAATCATCGCGCTAGAAAACAAGATCTCGGTGGAAACGGATGCTGCGAAACGCACCAAGCTGGAGAGCGAACTTGCCGAGGTGAATGCGGACTATAATCGCCTTGCCCAGGAAGAGCAGGTCAAGCTGGCCGAAAGCCAGACCCTGGAACGCTATATCGAAAAAGGAAAAACCTGGGTTGACAGCCTGCAGAACCAGGCCGCCACCCAGATGGTCCTGATCAACAAGCTGCAAACGGACACCAAGCAGCGCGTGGTGCTTTATGACGCGCTGGTCAAGTCGCTCAAGACCGCCCAGCAGCAGGACGTTGCCCACAAGATCAACGAGATCGGGGTTGCAACCGACAAGGAAGCCCAGTCGGCAATGGCCGCCATCGGCTCGGCCACCAACCAGCGCATGGCCGACATGATGGAAGCCCATGAAGATCACATGGTCTTTGCCCGCAAGGTCCTGGAAGAAAAAGCCAAGTCGGACGAGCGCTTTGCCCGCCGGTTTGAGAAGATTATCGAAAAGCACGACAAAAACGCCTACGGAGCCTGAGGGCTGAACCTTGGATCTGACACTCGACCACAGGGTTCTGGAAGAAGCGCATGAAACCCGGCGCTACTTCGCCAAATTCGAACGCATCATCTCGCACCTGCAAGGCGTTGCGGACAGCGTCGTATCGGAAGACACGGCGCTCTTTTCGGAAATTCCGCTTCTGAAACAGTATCTCGAGGCACTGGCCGGAACATTCACCGCGTTGTCCTACAAGTATCTTCTGGCGGGCCGGGTCTCCGACAAGCTGCCCAACCTGCTCAGCATCGACCGCCAGGAAAGCGGCTTTCCGATCTATCAGGAACTTCTGGAAATGGCCAATAACGCCATGCAGGCCAAGACCCATTTGCGGTCCCTGCCCAGCATGCGCGATCTCAAACTGGGTATGCTCAATCACATTCTCAGAGAGCAGTCCTGCCCGACCAACCTGCAATTTGCCACCGCAGAACGGCAATATTACGAGCAGCTCACGGAAGGGCCCCTGTTCTGGGCCCGCAACGACCCGCGCCTTGCCTGGTTCGGGAATGTGGATGAAACCCGCCGCAGATACCGGGTGCACTGGGCCGTCTATGACAGCTTGCAGAATATTCCGCTGATCTATGTGATGGATCTGGAAGACACCGGCAAGAGGCCCCTTGCCAAGGATGAACGGCGCTGGCCCCGGGTCCAGGCGCATCTGACCGCCCAGTCCTCTGCCGGGTTGAAGCTGCTGACCATTGCCCGCGGCTTCGACCACGACTTTGCCGACCTTCACCCCAAGCGGCTGCGCCGGTTCTATATCGGGCCGATGTACAGTCACACCTTCACCGAACAGAGTGGCCCGTTGCGAGATGTTCTGGCGCAGGCAGGACGGACGCCCGGGGAAGACTGGGCCCTGGCCTGGACCACGGAAACGCTTGTGGCCTCGGGGTCCGAACAGGAATCAACCGGCTTCTTTTCTTCCGTGGAACGGCAGGTCTATGAGTTAGATCCGTTCAGTGCCGGCAGGGACAGCGACGAGACCGCCGGGCACACCCGGCGGCAGCGCTCGCTCATCCTGCCGCAAAAGCCCTATCAGGTTCTGGAAGAAATGGCCCCCCCGGGCTTTGCCGCGATCCGTAAATATGCCGTCAGTCCGAGCGGCAAAATCCTTAGCTACAAATAGGTTTCAGCGTGACCTTTTCAAATGACCTCATGGAACTGAAAGAAGACAAGATCCGCGAAAAATATGCGGGCGCGGAAGCCATGCTCGCAGGGTTTGACCATACGCCGCGCATCGCCGCCAAGCGCGAGCCTGCCCCTGCCCCCGAACGTTCTCCCGGACTTGGCACCCGGCGCCGCTTCCGCTCCACCACGCCGGGCCTTGTCACCCGCTCTACCGCCCGCCCGGAAGGCGTCCAGCTGAGTACCCGCATTCTGGAAAGCGATGACGACGCGCTGACCACCCCCATTCAGGCGACCCTCCTCAGGGCCCTGCGCCGGGCCGTGTCCGTGGCCCAGGTCACCTGCGACCAGTTTGCCGAGCAGACCGGCCTGGCCGACCTGAAGCGCAGCAATCTGGCCGGAACGCTGGACGCAACCCAAAAAGACCGGTTCCAGGAGCTTCTGTCCGCCTCCGCGCTGATTTCGCTGCATGTCTTTGCCAATATGACCGACTTCCTGATCACCGGCCTTGTGGCAGAGACCGGAAACGGCGAGCTGCAATGCGGCGAGGTGGAGGAAATCCTCCTCGACAATGACCAGCTCGCGCTGCAGGGAGCCCTCTGGGAGCTGGATCAGGAAATCGCCGCAGCTGCCCTTGAAACCGAGACCCAGCTGGTCACGCTCATCATCTCGTTCTGCGAACAGCTGATGGAAAAGGTGACCCTGAGGGCGGAAGGTGCCGCAGCCGCGCAGCCCTTTACCGAGGCCCGCTACCGGGTCGAGGCAGATGATTTCGAAATCACCGGCTTCACCCCGGCCGCCCGTGCCCGCTCGACATCTCTGACCATGGCGTTCAAAAAGCCGGAGGAAGTCGTCGGCAACCACATTGCCAAATATCAGGCGATGAAACTTGCCAAGATGCTGATGGCCTATGATTTTGAGCGCAAGCTCAACCCATTTGCCGAGCTGGGCGGCTTCATCTTCACCTTCATGGGCGACGGAAAACCAGGCACCGGCAAGACCACACTGATCCAGATGATGGCCGGCATGATCAACGACTATTGCAGCCATGCCGGCTACACCTTCCGCTATCAGAACCTTTCGACGGAGAGCATTGACAGCTACCAGGGCAAGTCGGCGCAAAACGCCAAGGCCTTCATCCGCACGGTCACCGATCCGAATGTCATCGGCTTCGGCACCATTGACGATATCGACCAGTTGGCGGGAAAACGCGGCGACCGGCAATCCTCTGCGGGTCAGCTGGAAATCACCGCTGTCCTGATGGAGAGTTTTGCCGGCGCGAACACCGTGGTGCGCGGTAACTGCACCTTCGGCATGTTCTCCAACTATCCGGAAAATGTGGACGATGCCCTGCGCCAGCGCGCCGGAGCCCGGTTTCTGGTCGACGGCCCGCAGACCCGGGAAGACTATATCGACATTCTCTATCTCCTGATGGGCAAGAACCACGGCATTCCGGTGGGCGATCACGCCCTCTTTGACGCACAGGTGATCCAGAAAGCAGTCGCCGCCTCCTATGAAAGCCATGCGCAGCCGAAGGAAGACGCCCTGATCCAGGTGTTTGAAAAGGTCCACAGCGAGATTGGCGCCCTCGACACGCTGGCCAAACTCGGCGCCTATTTGAAGGCGATCCAGGAAGCGGACGAGCGTTTTACCGGCCGCGCGATCAAGAACATTACCGATGCGATCAAGGTCCGGGCCATGGATTTCGAATTGCCGGACGCGTGGATGGAAGAGCCGGACCTGTTCCTCTTCAAGGACTATGACACCAAGAAAGCCATGATTGCTGATCTGGCACAGCCGATCACCGTTGACATGGTGATCCAGGAGATCAACCGCTATGCGGACAGCGAGTTCCGTTATGCGGACAAGTCCGACGAGGTCGCCATTGAAAATGCGGTTCGCGACATGCAGCGCATGGACGAGGCCAAACGCCGGTATATGGAGCTGTCCCGCCCATGATGCGTCTGGTCAGACAGGGACTGATGTATGGCAATCTGATGGAGGTTACCTCCGCCTCCATGGTTGGCCGCTACAACCGGGCGCTGGAGCATCTGACCGGCAAGCGCACCGAACTGCAGGAATTTCACATCGATATCTCAGGCTTTTCGCCGGAAATCGGTGAGGAGCTGAACGATCAGACCTATCTCAACCCCAATGGCTGTAACCGCCAGTTCATCTTGCTGAGCAACGCCCAGAAAAGCGCGCCGCTTCTCAATGCGCATTTCTCCACGTCCCGCTCGATCCTGCGCCGGTTCATCGAGGCCAATGAAGAGCAGCTGTTTGCCCTGTCCATCCGCGACGCGGTGGTCGGAGAGCTGGTCAACACGGTCATTTCGATCCGCTCACCGCTTGATCTTTTTGACATCCGCACCATTGACGTGGAAGCCGATACGGTCGGCGGCCATGTGGAAGCCCATGACGAGCTGGTGGAAAAAATCGACAGGTTCATCAACGAGCCGGACGGCTGGTGGGACGACATTCTGATTGCCGAGATGGTAGAGCTGGCCAAACACACCGGCGACATTATCCGCACGCCCATTGACCTCAAGCCGCAAAGCTATGAGCAGGGCAACTTTCACACCAGCCACTATGGCGGCCTCTATATTTTCCGGGATGTGAAACGCACGGCCTGTCTCACCACCATCCCGCTGGACCATGACGGGGAGCTTCCGGTCGACGCGGTCATCCCTCTGGAGGACCGGGCCGGGGTGGCAAGCTTTCTCACCCGCAATAAACTGGTAGAGCCCATTTATGCTGCGGACCGCCCTCTTGCGCACAGCATCTTGAAACAGAAGCTCGACTTCATTGTCATCGATGCCGCGGCAACACAAGGCGAGGATCTGTCCGGCATGTCAAGGCGAGACATGCGCGCCCTCAAGCGCAAATACCACCGCGATCTGCCGGAGGAATATCACGCGCTGGAACAGGTGGTGCGCCGGATCTCCAAAGGCAGCGGCCTGCCGGACCTTAAAGCGGACAATCCGGCCTTTTTCTATCTGCTGCGCTCCCGCAACCACCCGGACAAGCAGCTGATCAACATGCTGCTGGCGCAACTGACCCCGCTGGATTTCCGGCAGCTGTTCATTTGCCACAAGGACGCATTCTATGCCCAATACCAGAGCTGGAGCGAGGCGAAGAAAGCCTACACGGCCCGGTTTCTGGCTGAGGAATATGCGGTTGACAAGGTTGGCACCCGGGCTGAACTGTTCGGCCCAGAACCTGGAATGTCGGGCGAGGATCCGGACACAGACTATGGTTTCGGCCGCAACAGGGGCCCGTGGGGCGCCATCCCGGAGATGGATGAGGATGACGACGATTGATGACATATGTTAAGTGGATTGTCGGCATCCCGCTGGTGCTGGTTGTGGTCCTGTTTGCCCATTACACCTTGCCGGGCCGCGATGTGGTGCGCATTGTCGGCACCGAGGTCAAACGCATGGACATCGGCTCCTCGTCCCTGTTCTGGGCGTCCCCGGATGCGGGCACCAATACAAGCTGGACCCGGGACGTGCGCTTTATCAATGCGGTCTGGCCAAACGGCAACCCGCGGGTCTACCGCAATGAGGACACCGACTGGGGCTGGCCGCCCTATTTCAAATTTGACAGCAGCAACATCACCGCAAAGGCCCAGGACCTGGCCAAGAAACAGGGGGATGTCTGGGTGGCTGTTACCCATTACGGCTGGCGCATCCAGCTTTTCACGATCTTTCCGAACGTGATCAGCATTCAGGAAGTCTCCGGCCCCGATGTGTTCCTGATCCCGTGGTTCAACATCATCTTCTTTCTGGTACTCGGCGTCATAGCCTATCTTGTCTTTCGCACCTTGCGGGCTTTCAAGCGCAGGCGCATCGATCCGGTCGTGGAAAATATCGACGAGTTCATGGAAGATGTCGGCGACAATGCGGAAGAGGCCCGCGCCCAGGCGGAAAAACATGTGACAGAGGCCACAAGCGGCCTCCGCCGCTGGTTCAAGCGCTGGTTCGGCTGATCCGGCGCAAGCCCTCAGACCAATGAAAGGGGTTCCATCCCGTGTCTTCCGGCCCCGCGCCTTCTAGCCCTTTGCACTCTGGGACAAACCCGTCTGCCCCTGACAAGCGCGGCCCGGACTTGTCCGGCATTGATCTTGTCATCTTCGACTGCGACGGTGTCCTGATTGACAGCGAGGTTATCAGCGCGCGCATGCTGGTGGCCGAAACGGCAACGCGCGGCGTCACCATCACCATGGACTATGTGGCCCGGCATTTTCTGGGGCGCAGCTACCCGGTGGTGCTGGAACAAATCCGCCGGGAATTCGGTGTTGACCTGCCCCCCGAATTTGAAGACCGCTAC
Source organism: Roseibium sp. AWQ4_290 (assembly GCF_056160985.1). Lineage (NCBI taxonomy): Bacteria > Pseudomonadati > Pseudomonadota > Alphaproteobacteria > Hyphomicrobiales > Stappiaceae > Roseibium > Roseibium sp. AWQ4_290. The sequence goes on along the minus strand of NZ_JBSWYG010000016.1, from coordinate 21,944 downwards.
CGGGCCAGCCTGTTGGCCGCCTTTGAACGGGACCTCAAGGCTGTTCCCGGTGTCCGGCACGCCATCGGGAGCCTTTGCGTGGACTACTGCCTAGCCACCAGTTCCAGCCCGCTGCGGCTGGCAAAATCCCTGGAGATAGCCGGTCTCACCGACCTGTTTCATGACCGCATCACCACGGCGGCGGAGGTTAAAAATGGCAAGCCCGCCCCGGACCTCTTCCTTCTGGCGGCGCAAAAACGCAAGGTGGACCCCGGCCGCTGCCTGATCATCGAAGACAGCGAAAACGGCATCAAGGCGGGCCTTGCCGCCGGGATGACCGTGTGGCGGTTCACCGGTGGCGCTCATCTGACCGCCCTGTCCGGCACACAGGATGCGGCCGCCGGGGCTGACCTCGCATTTGCATCTTTCAGCGAATTCTTCCAGCTTAGACCTGATTACCGATTGGGCAGCAGCTGATATGAAACAGAAAAACACGAGTGAAACTTCCCGGCTGGACGATGCGGCGCGGGCCGGATGGCTTTATTATGTCGCCGGCAACACCCAGGACGAGATTGCGCGCAAACTTGGCGTTTCCCGGCAGTCGGCGCAAAGACTCGTGTCCCTTGCGGTGAGCGAACGCCTGATCAAGGTGCGGCTGGACCACCCGATTGCCCATTGCATGGAGCTCAGCAGCAGGCTGATGGACCGGTTTGGCCTGAGCGCCTGCGAGGTCGTGCCCAGCGATCCGGACGCACCCGGCTCGCCGCTCGGGCTTGCCCAGGCGGCCGCGGCCGAAATGGAACGCCATTTCCGAGCCCCGCAGCCGAAGGTGATCGCCTTCGGCACCGGCCGGACGCTGCGCGCCTCCGTCGATCAGCTGCCCGCAATGGACTGTCCGCAACACCGGGTCGTCTCCCTGCTTGGCAACATGATGTCCGACGGCTCCGCCTCCGCCTATAACGTGATCATCCGGCTGGCCGACCGGATCAATGCGCGCCACTATCCGATGCCTCTGCCCGTTTTTGCGCGCACCCGCGAAGAGCTACAGTTGATGCACAATCAGGAGGCCGTGCATAATATTCTCGAACTGACCCGCCAGGCGGACGCCACCTTTGTCGGCATTGGCAATATGGGCCCCACGGCCCCGCTGGCCATGGATGGGTTTGTCTCACTGGACGAAATGCGCGCCCTGGAAAAGGCCGACGCGGTGGGGGAAATCACCAGCTGGGTGTTCGACAGAAAAGGGGCCCTGGTCGAAGGGCTGACCAATGCCCTTGTGGCCAGCGCCCCCTTGCGCCCCGCCGGGGACAAGCCCGTCTACGGGGTCGCTGCAGGTGATGGCAAAGTCGCCGCCATGATGGGCGCCTTGAAAGGCCGGTTTGTCAATCGCCTGATCACAAATGAAGCGACCGCAGAGCAGCTACTCAAGAATTGAGCATTTGCTCATATTAATAAGCATCTGAAACCAAGAAGCTTTTTGCAGCGCAGCAAGATTGGTGAGGTTTTCTGCGAACGTCACCCTTGACTCCTGCGCGGCCCTCAAGCGAGTATTTGCCCGCAAGAATGGCAAATGCCCAATCTCGCCTGGGAGGACAATATGGCAATTCATACCCGTGCGCTGCTCAGCGCATGTGCGGTCGTGGCCTTGAGCGCTGCGGCATCTGCAGAAACACTTACAATCGCAACGGTCAACAATGGCGACATGATCCGCATGCAGGGTCTGACCGAGGATTTCACCAAAAAAACCGGACATACGGTTGAATGGGTGACGCTGGAGGAAAATGTCCTGCGCCAGCGGGTCACACAGGATATCGCCACCAAGGGTGGCCAGTTCGACATCATGACAATCGGCATGTATGAAACGCCGATCTGGGGCAAACAGGACTGGCTGGTCTCCCTGAACGACCTGCCCGCGTCCTACGACATAGACGACATTCTGCCAGCCATGCGCGGGGGGCTCTCAGTGGAGGGCACGCTCTATGCCGCGCCGTTTTATGGCGAAAGCTCGATGATCATGTACCGCACGGACCTCATGGAAAAGGCCGGACTGAAAATGCCGGACGCGCCGACCTGGGACTTCGTGGCGGATGCGGCCCGCAAGATGACCGACAAGGACAATGAGATCTACGGCATCTGCCTGCGCGGCAAGGCCGGCTGGGGCGAGAACATGGCGTTCCTGACGGCAACCTCCAACTCGTTCGGTGCCCGCTGGTTCGATGAGGACTGGAAGCCGCAATTCGACAGCCCGGAATGGAAGGAAACCTTGACCTTCTATCTCGACCTCATGAAGGAAGCCGGCCCTCCAGGTGCTTCCACCAACGGCTTCAATGAAAACCTGTCCCTGTTCCAGCAGGGCAAATGCGGCATGTGGATCGACGCGACCGTAGCCGCCTCTTTCGTGACGAACCCGGCAGACTCTTCGGTTGCCGACAAGGTCGGCTTTGCCCTTGCCCCCGACAATGGCCTTGGCAAGCGCAGCAACTGGCTCTGGGCCTGGGCCCTGGCGATCCCCGCTGGCACCAAGAAGGAAGCCGCCGCCAAGCAGTTCATCGAATGGGCCACCTCCAAAGACTATATCGAGCTGGTCGCCTCCGAAGAAGGTTGGGCCAATGTCCCCCCCGGCGCCCGGACGTCTCTTTACGAGAACCCGGAATACCAGAAAGTGCCCTTTGCCAAGATGACCCTGGACAGCATCAACTCCGCTGATCCGACCCAGCCGACCGTGAAGCCTGTCCCTTATATCGGCATTCAGTTCGTGGCCATTCCCGAATTTGCCGGGATTGCGAGCCAGGTCGGTCAGGAATTCTCCGCAGCCCTTGCCGGACAGCAAAGCGCTGAAGAAGCCTTGGCCAAGGCGCAGTCCATCACGGCTGAAGAAATGGAAGCGGCCGGCTACTGAGCCGCCGCCGGGAGGGCGGAAACCCCGCCCTCCCGAACATCCGCATCCTTTGAAAAGAACCCGCAGGACCGGTCTCCGGTCAACAGGTCAGGTATCCATGGCGACCCGGCACTCCCGCTCCGCTGCGCGCATCATGATGGCCCCGGCTGTGATCCTCTTGCTCGGCTGGATGCTCATCCCCCTGACGATGACGCTCTATTTCTCCTTCAAGAAATATCTGCCGTTGCGGGGGGGAGATCTCGGCTGGGTGGGCTTCAGCAACTACGCCCGCTTTGTTTCCTCCAGTGCCTTCTGGCCCAGTATTCAGACCACGCTGGTCATTGTGGGCGGCGTTCTCGTGATCACCATCGTCTTCGGCGTTTTGCTCGCGCTGCTGCTGGATCAGCCCATGTGGGGACAGGGCATCGTCCGGATCCTGGTCATCGCGCCTTTTTTTGTCATGCCCACCGTGTCGGCCCTGGTCTGGAAAAACATGTTCATGGACCCGGTCAACGGCCTGTTTGCCCATTTGTGGAAAGCCTTCGGAGCCCAGCCGGTTGAATGGCTCAGTGATGCGCCGATGGCTTCGATCATTCTGATTGTCTCCTGGCAATGGCTGCCCTTTGCGACCCTTATTCTGCTGACCGCAATCCAGTCCCTGGACACGGAGCAGCTGGAAGCAGCCGAGATGGATGGGGCGCCGCCCCTCGCCCGGTTCATCTATATTGTGCTGCCCCATCTCGCGCGCGCCATTACGATCGTCATTCTGATCCAGACCATCTTTCTGCTGGCGGTCTTCGCAGAGATTTTCGTCACCACCGGCGGCGCCTTCGGCACCCGCACCCTGACCTACCTGATCTTCCAACGGGTTCTGGAAAGCCAGAATGTGGGGCTCGGGTCGGCAGGCGGTGTCTACGCCATCATCCTCGCCAACATCATTGCACTTTTCCTGATGCGCATTGTCGGCAAGAACCTGGACGCCTGAGGAGGGAACGCAAATGGCCCGCGCTGTCACATCCCGCCGCAAGATGATGAATACCCTGGCCGCCTGGGCCATCGGTCTGTTGATCTTCTTTCCGATCCTCTGGACGATCCTGACCAGCTTCAAGACAGAAGCCCAGGCGATCAATGATCCGCCCCTGTTTTTCTTCTTCGACTGGACCCTGGACAATTACGCGGTCGTTCAGGAGCGGTCCGACTACATGCGCTATCTCTGGAACTCGGTCATCCTGGCCGGCGGGTCCACGCTTGCGGGCCTTCTGATCGGTATTCCGGCCGCCTGGTCCATGGCCTTTGTCCCGTCCAAACGGACCAAGGACATCCTCATGTGGATGCTGTCGACCAAGATGCTGCCCGCCGTTGGTGTGCTCTATCCGATCTATCTTCTGTTCATCAAGCTGGATCTTCTGGACACACGCTTCGGGCTGACGCTGGTCCTGATGCTGATCAATCTGCCGATCATCATCTGGATGCTCTACACCTATTTCAAGGAAATCCCCGGGGAGATCCTGGAGGCCGCCCGCATGGACGGGGCGACACTGAAAGAAGAAATTCTCTACATTCTGACGCCCATGGCCCTGCCGGGCATTGCCTCCACCTTGCTGCTCAACATCATCCTGGCCTGGAACGAAGCCTTCTGGACCTTGAACCTGACAGCTGCAAAAGCCGCTCCCCTCACCGCCTTCATCGCCAGCTATTCCAGCCCGGAAGGCCTGTTTTACGCCAAGCTGAGCGCAGCCTCGGCCATGGCGATTGCCCCCATTCTCATCCTTGGCTGGTTCAGCCAGAAACAGCTCGTCCGTGGCCTGACCTTCGGCGCCGTGAAATAGGAGATCGTAGACACATGGGTCAGATCACACTCAAACAGATCACAAAGAGCTTCGGCGACGTTAAGGTGATCCCGCCGCTCGACCTTGAGATTGACGATGGCGAATTTGTCGTTTTTGTCGGCCCTTCCGGCTGCGGCAAATCCACCTTGCTGCGGCTGATCGCCGGTCTGGAGGATGTTACTTCCGGCGAGATCGTGATTGACGGCCAGACCGCGACCGGCACCCCGCCGGCGAAGCGCGGCCTGGCCATGGTATTCCAGTCCTATGCGCTTTATCCGCATATGTCCGTGCGCAAGAACATTGCCTTTCCCCTGAAAATGGCCGGCCTCGACAAGGCAGAGCAGGACCGCAAGGTGGAAGCGGCAGCACAGGTCTTGAACCTGACGGACTATCTGGACCGGCGCCCGGGCCAGCTCTCGGGCGGCCAGCGCCAGAGGGTCGCCATTGGCCGGGCCATCGTGCGCGAACCCGCCGCCTTTCTCTTCGACGAGCCCCTGTCCAACCTGGATGCGGCCCTGCGGGTGAATATGCGCCTGGAAATCTCCGAACTGCACCAGTCGCTGAAAACCACCATGATCTACGTGACCCATGATCAGGTTGAGGCCATGACCATGGCAGACAAGATCGTAGTCCTGCAAAACGGCCTGATCGAACAGGTCGGCACCCCGCTCGACCTCTATCACACGCCGCGCAACCGCTTCGTGGCGGGCTTTATCGGCTCCCCGAAAATGAACTTTCTGAGCGGGGCCTTTTCCACCGGTCACAAGGCCGACTCGATCGGTATCCGGCCCGAGCATATCACCGCCTCCCCGCAGGACGGCCCATGGGCCGGCACCGTGGGCGTTTCCGAACATCTGGGCTCCGATACGTTTTTATATGTCGACATTGACGGGCTGGACACGCCGGTCACTGTGCGCTCCACCGGCGAGATTGCCTTCCGCCATGGCGACCGGGTCCACCTCACACCGGATCCGGAGAAGATCCATCGTTTCGACACACAGGGATTGAGGATCGCATGATGCGCCTTGAAGGAAAGTCCGCACTCATCACCGGCGCAGCGCGCGGCATCGGCAAAGCCTTTGCGGCCCGCTATGTGCGCGAGGGGGCAACAGTCGCCCTTGCCGATATCAACCGGCAGGGCGCGGAAGCTGCGGCGGCGGAGATCGGCAAAGGCGCTTATGCCGTCTCTCTTGATGTCACGGATCAGGCGTCCATCGACGCCGCTGTCTCCCAAGTCGAAGAGACCGCTGGCGGCCTGGACATCCTGATCAACAATGCCGCGCTGTTTGATCTTGCCCCCATCGTGGACATCACCCGGGACAGCTATGCCCGGCTGTTCGATATCAATGTGGCCGGGACCCTGTTCACGCTGCAGGCAGCGGCAAAATCGATGATCGCCCGGGGCAAGGGCGGCAAGATCATCAACATGGCCAGCCAGGCAGGGCGGCGGGGCGAACCGCTGGTCGGGATCTATTGTGCGACAAAGGCAGCCGTCATCAGCCTGACCCAGTCAGCCGGGCTCAACCTGATCGACCACGGGATCAACGTCAACGCGATCGCCCCCGGCGTCGTGGATGGCGACCATTGGGACGGGGTTGATGCTCTTTTTGCGCAGCATGAAGGTTTGCGACCGGGGGAAAAGAAAGCGGCCGTCGGCAAGACCGTTCCCTTCGGCCGCATGGGCACGGCGGATGATCTGACAGGCATGGCCGTCTTCCTCGCCTCTTCCGACGCCGATTACATCGTCGCCCAGACATACAATGTCGACGGCGGCAACTGGATGAGCTGAACCATGACCATCACCTTGACCGCAAGCACCCTTGATCAGCTGCCTGACACCGTGGTCACGCTGCCCTATGACCGCAGCCGCCTGAGCCCCGGCATCGTGCATATCGGTGTCGGCAATTTCCACCGCGCCCATCAGGCAATCTATCTGAACCGGCTGTTCGCGTTGGGAGAAGATCTCGACTGGGCCATTGTCGGCGCCGGTCTCATGCCGTCCGACGCCACAATGAGAACCCGCCTTCAAGGCCAGGACTGGCTGACAACGGTGGTCGAGCTCGATCCGGCCGCCTTGAGCGCGCAGATCTGCGGCTCGATGATCGACTTTGTTGCAGCCGAGCCTGCAGCTCTCATTGACAGGTTGTGCGCGCCGGATATCCGCATCGTCTCGCTCACCATCACGGAGGGCGGCTATTTTGTCGATCCGGACAATGGCGGGTTTGACATCAAAGATCCGGCGATTGTGAAAGACCTGAGCCAACCGGATCAACCGGAGACCGTATTCGGCGTTCTGGCAGCCGCCCTTGACCACAGGCGCCAGAAAGGCCTTGCCCCTTTCACCGTCATGTCCTGCGACAATCTCCCGGAAAACGGCCATGTCGCCCGGCAGGCCGTGACCGGCTATGCCCAGGCAATTTCAAACGAGCTGGCCAGCTGGATTTCAGACAATGTTGCCTTCCCAAACGGAATGGTCGACTGCATCACCCCTGCGACGGGGGACCGGGAACGCACCCTGGTGCGCGATCTGTTTGCCCTCACCGATGCCGCCCCGGTGGTCTGCGAACCCTTCCGCCAATGGGTGCTTGAAGACACCTTCCCGCAAGGGCGTCCTGCACTTGAGAAAGTCGGCGTGGAATTCGTGGAGGATGTCGCCCCCTATGAGCTGATGAAGCTGCGCATACTCAATGGTGGCCACGCGGCCATTGCCTATCCCGGCGCGCTTCTGGGACACCATTTTGTTCATGACGCCATGGCGGACCCGCGCATTGCGGCCTATCTCACCAGACTGGAAACGGAGGAAATCCTGCCAACGGTCCCAGCCATTCCAGGCGTCAGCTTCAAGGATTACCTCAGCACCATCACCGGGCGGTTTTCCAATGCGGCCGTTGGGGACACAATCCCCCGGCTGTGCCTCGACGGCTCCAACCGGCAACCGAAATTCATTCTGCCAACACTTCAGGACCGGCTGGATCAAGGCCTGCCAGTCACCGGTCTGGCACTGGAAACCGCCCTGTGGTGCCGCTATTGCCTCGGCCATGACGAGGCCGGGCGGGATCTGGTGCTGGAAGACGAAAAGGCCGGCCTTTTGAACAACTGGGCCCGCGAGGTCTTTACGGGTGGAAATGACGCCGAGATGCCCGCCCTGTTTGGTGCACTCGGGACCCACCCGGCCTATCTGGAGGCCTTTCAGGCAGCTGTCAGCAAACTGAAAACACACGGCGTCGGCAAAACCCTGATGGATTACGCTGACGGCGGATAGGCCTGCCCTGTGTCAGTGAGCCGGGCCTGTCCTCTCCTGTGCCCCTCACCCTGGTGCCTTGGCACGACAACCGGGCGTCCGGTTTCGTGACACGGCACGAGCGCCAGCGGGAAATCATAGGCACGGCTTAAAAGATCCGCTTGCATCACTTCGTCCCGTGCGCCGAAGGCCAGCCGCTGGCCCTTTTGCATCACCAGGATCTTGTCGGCAAAGGCGGCTGTCAGGTTGAGGTCATGCATGACCGCGACCACCCCACCGCCCCGCACGGCATAGTCCCGAGCCAGCGCCATGATCTGATACTGATGTTTGATGTCGAGGCTGGAGACAGGCTCATCCAGAAACAGCCAGCGCGGCGGCCCAACATCCGGCACCGGCTCCCAGACCTGGCACAGAACCCGGGCCAGCTGGACACGCTGCTGTTCGCCGCCGGACAGATCCTGATAGCTGCGCGCCTCGAACCCGCCAAGACCGACCTTCTCAAGCGCCTCGCCAATGCGCCGGGCCTTGCCCGGCCGGTCCAGCCGCAGCCCGCTCAGGCCAAGCGAAACCACTTCGGCAACCGTCAGGGCAAAGGCGATCTGGCTGATCTGAGGCAAGACGCCCCGCCGGTCTGCCTGGGCTTCCGGCGTCAGGCCGCAAATGTCCGCCCCCGCCAGCACGGCCTGACCGCGATAAGGCAATTCTCCGGTGACCGCCTTCAGCAAGGTGGTCTTGCCGGACCCGCTCGGGCCGATGATTGCCAGAAGCTCACCGGCCCGGGCCTCAAAGCTCAGGCTGGACACGATCTGTGCCTTGCCAATGGTGACCGAAAGCTGGTTCACACTCAGGCATCGCACCTCATCATGTGCGGATCCGCCGGATTGATCTGCCACCTGTGCCACCGTCATCTTTCCTGTCTCTCCTAAAGCCCGGTCAGACCACGCTTGCGCAGCAGGATCCAGAGGAAGACCGGAGACCCGGCAAACGCCGTGATGATGCCGATGGGCAATTCCGCCGGGGCCACGGCCGTCCGGCTGAGCGTGTCGGCGGCCAGCAACAGGCACGCCCCCAAAAGGGCGGATGCGGGCAGCAGATAGCGGTGATCAGGTCCGATGGTCAGGCGAAGAAGATGGGGCACAACGATGCCGACAAAGCCGATGCCCCCGCTGACGGCCACCGACGCGCCCGTGGCTCCGGCGACCATCAGGATGCAGAGATTCTTCAGCCGCTGCACCCGGATGCCGGTATGGGCAGCGGCAGCCTCGCCCAGGGTCAGCCCGTTCAGGCCCCGCGCCAGAAATGGCACAAAGGCCAGCATGATCAGGATGACCGGGGCACAGGACAGCGCCTTTTGCCAGTTTGATCCGGCCAGCGAGCCCAGCATCCAGAATTGCAGATCCCGCAGCTGCTGATCGTCCGCCATATAAATCAGCAGGCCGGTGGCTGCTAAGGCGAGCGCGCCAAGGGCAATCCCGGCCAGGAGCACCGTTGCCACCGATGTGATGCCGCCGCGCGTGCCGATCCGGTAGAGCAGAAGTGTGGTCACCAGTCCACCGGCAAAGGCGGCAAGCGGCAGGGCAAACAGTCCCAGAACGGCCACCACCGGGGCCAGCACCGATCCCCCCAGAACGATGAAGGACGCAGCGCCGAGACTGGCCCCGGCGGAAACCCCGACAATGCCCGGATCGGCCAGCGGATTGCGGAAAAGCCCCTGCATAACGGCACCTGAGACCGCCAGCGCGGCCCCGATCAGGGCCCCGAGCACCACACGCGGCAGGCGGATTTCCATGACGACAATCCAGTCGCGCAAGGACACCCCGTCCGGGGCCCCGGATTGTGGCGGCAAAAAATAACCGGCGGCGTGGGGTAAGATGTCAAACACCTTCACCGGGATCGGACCAATCGCAAGGCTGGCAAGCATCATGGCCAGCACAAGGCCCACCAGTGCGGCGATGACGGCCCGCGCCAGACCTTCCCGGTTGCCATTCCTGACCAGCCTCAGGCCGGGAAAGCCGCGCGGCGGGGTCTGCCGCAGGGCGGGGGCCACGTCCTTCATGGTGCCGGTCAGCCCTCTGTCTTGGCCAGCTCTTCGGCCAGCTCCCGGATCGCACCGGCGGTGCGCGGACCGAAGCCGAGCAGATACTGGCCCGGCATCTTGATCAGCCGTTTTGCCTGCCCGGCCGGGGTCTGGGCCAGCGCAGGATGGCTGAACAGGTCTTCAGCCGAACTGCCATGATTGCCGCTGCGGTCCATCATCAGGATCACATCCGGCGCTGCGCTTAATAGCGCTTCGTCGCTGAGCGGCTTGTAACCGGAAAAGCCAGTCAGGGCATTGTCCGCCCCGGCCAGACGGATGATGCCATCGGCCGCCGTGCCCGTGCCCGAGGCCATGATCCGCCCGCCCTGGACCGACAGGATGAACAGCACCCGCTTGCCGGAGGACAGATCCGCCGCCGCCGCTTCCGCTGCCTTCAGATCCTGGCCCAGCTTGACCGCAAGCGCTTCAGCCTTGCTGTCAACGCCAAGCACATGGCCCACCGTGCGCACCTTGTCCAGAATCCCCTCGGCCGTATAGGTTTCAGGCACATCGGCAATGGGCAGTCCGGTCTGTTTCAGGACATCCAGCGTTTCTTCCGGTCCGCTGCCTTTCAAAAGCAGCACAAGGTCCGGCTCGACCGACAGAACCCCTTCCGGTGACAACGCACGCATATAGCCGACATCGGGCAGATTGAAGCTCTCGCGCGGGTAGACACTGGTCGAATCCCGGGCAATCAGCCGGTCCTCTTCGCCAAGGGCAAAGACGATCTCGGTCACGGAGCCGCCAACGGATACGATCCGCTTGGCTTCGGCTCCAGAGACATCGGCCGCAAAGAGCGAGCTTGCCGGGAAGAACACGGCTGCGGCGGTCAAAGAGATGGCGGCAGTGAGGCCCAGGATCTGGGGACGGTTGAAAAAGTTCATTCTGCGGCTCCTAGGGCAACGGCCCGGTCAAGTTTGGGAAGGTTTTCGGCAAGGCCTCGCCAGTCGGCCCGCTCCGCATTGCCCTCCCCGCGCAGGCCAAAGAACTGGATGATCTGCTGGCCCATGCTGTCATAGGCTTCCAGCGAGGTCACATGGCCCACATCCGCCGGTTTGCGCACCACCCAGACATCGCTGATATGGTCTGTGCGCAGATGCATGTGAAAAGTCGGGTCCATGACATTGATCCAGGGGCCTTTGCTGACGACATTTTCAATCGTGCCGGAATGGATCTGGATGCAGCCCCGGTTGCCGATAAAACACATGATCGGAATGCGTTCGGACGCGGCAAGCCGCAGCATGGCGGAGACAGCCCCCAGATCCAGCGGCCAGGCCCAGCGCTCTCCGGCCAGTTCAAAAGCACTGAGCCGGTCAAGATCCAACTCCTTCAACAACCCGTGGAACTGGTGCACGTCGGTCAGACCCTGCCACCGGCTCTGCAATTTCGCGGCAACGCCGTCGGCCACCGGTTTGCGGGAAAACGGCAGGGCCGGCGCCAGGTCCGGAAGGCCATCGGCGCTCTGGTCGTCGAGGGCCAAACGGGCAATCAGGCTGCGCCAGGCGGCGAGATCCGTTGCCGGGCGCGCATGGATCTTCTGCACGGCATCCCCGTGCGCATCAAAGAACTGCAGCGACCGGCGGATATCCTTGCCATCGGTCTTTTCAACCGCAAAGCCGTGGACCCATTTGGCCGGGAACATGCGCGTGTCGATCTGGTCCCCCAGCATCAGAGCGGCCCGTTCGCCATTTACAAAATTGTCGAAGACGCCAATCTTTTCATGCACCGCGCTGTCATTGCGGGTCAGGGCCATGACCTCGCCCACCCCCTTGAGGCCGGGAAACAGCACCTCGAACCGGGGCGCAATCCGCGTGACGCCGTGGCCGGTAAAGGCGGCCACAAGTTCCGCTTCAGAGATCCCCAGGGACTGGGCAAGATCCCGCTCACGCGCTTTCGGGTTGCGGGTGCGTGCGTCCCGTATCTCGGCAGCACTCGGTTTGTTTTCAGGAGAACCGTGACCGGCATTCATGAACTTTTGCCTTCGTTGACTTCGACCGAACTCACAAGCGAACCTGTTCCAAAACCCCCAACAGAGGATTGAAAAGAAACATCTTTTTTGAACCCTTCCAATCTAGGACAGGATCCAGAAAGGCACCGCTTAATACTTGACTCCTATATTCATGTTTCATATGAAATTCAATACTTGAGTTAACAACTCATTTTAAGCACCGTTTGAGGGGACGGGGCAAGGACGCGGCCACCCGCATTCTTGGAGAAATTTATGGGGCGAATTAAATCGAACCGTTCGCGGCTAGCGAGCGGTGTAGCGCTTTGGGTTCTTGTTAATACCGGTCTTGCCAGCGCGCAGGACCTGAGCGAAGACATACCGGTTTCAGAAACGCCGGAAACCGCCGTGGATGAGACGGCGGAAACGGCCAATACAAAGCTGCAATTGATTGTGGTCGGTGCCGGTGTCGACAAGGTGGCCTATGACACACCCCAGGCCGTGACGGTTCTGGATCAGGAAGCCATCGATTCCGAGCAAGCCGTCACAATCGGCGACCTGTTCCGGGAGGTCCCCGGCGTGACCATGACGGGCAGCAACCGTGTCGGCGGCCAGTCCTTCAACATTCGCGGGATCGGGGATCTGAACGCCTCCGATGAATCGAAAATCATCGTGACGGTCGACGGAGCAAACAAGTTCTTTGAACAGTACCGTGTCGGGTCGTTTTTCTCCGATCCGGAACTTTACAAACAGGTTGAAATCCTGCGCGGATCCGCTTCTTCAACGCTCTATGGGGCGGGCGCTCTTGGCGGCGTGATCAACTTCACCACCAAAGACGCCAGTGACTTCCTTGAGGACGGTGAAAGATTGGCCGTCAAGGTCAAGGGCATGTTCGATTCCAACAAGGACGGCTTCATGTCCTCCGGCATTGTTGCCGGGCGGATCAACGAACGGACAGAATATCTGCTGAACGGCACCTTCCGGCGCGCATCGGACTACGAGACTGGCGACGGCTCGACAATCCTGGGGTCAGGCTTTGAATCCGCATCCGGTCTGGCGAAGGTGATCCATCACTTTGGTGACAATGAAGAGCAATCCATCCGCCTGTCCTACCAACGCTGGCAAAGCGATCTGGATGACACCCAATATTCGCAGACCGGGACGATCTCGGCCTTCGGAACCATCGACCGTGACATCACTGATCAGACAGTTGTGTTCAGCTATGACAACCCGGCATCGGATAATCCTTTCCTGGATCTGAACGTTGCCCTGTCCTTCTCTGACACGGCCGTGGATCAGGAAGACGCGTCCTCAACCACACCCTCGGTTCTGTTTGAAGATTCCGATTACAGCTATCGGACCTGGCAAGGTAAAATCGACAATACGTTCGCGTTTTCCGGCACTGGTTTTGAGAACTTCCTGACCTTAGGAACGCAGCTATCCTATCAGGAACGAATCGCCAACGCGGAAAGCGGGTCCATTGGGTTCCATCCGGAAGGAACAGATACGAAACTCGGGATCTTTGCCCAGAACGAGTTCATCTGGAACGACCGCCTCACCATCACCCCTGGTGCGCGTGTTGACCTGATCAACCTGCAGCCCGACAGCTCGATTGAAGACGCCTCAGACCAGTTCGAAGTCGCATTCTCTCCCAAACTGGCCGCGCTCTTCAAGATCAATGACAATCTGGCTGTCTTCGGATCTGTCGCTCACACGGAGCGGGCACCAACCCTGGATGAACTGTTTTCCACCGGCGCCAACAGGACCTATCCCGGCGGCCGCTTTGCAAGCCTTGATCTTGAAAAGGAACAGTCCAACTCTGTTGAAGCGGGCTTCTCCCTCTCCTTCATGGACATTGTGGCGAACAATGACAGTTTCCAGCTCAAAACCACCGGCTTTTACAATGATCTGACCGATCTCATTGCAGCCAACCCGAATACCGGCCAGAGCACACCGGTTGTCTATTACGTCAATATCGATGAAGCGGAGATTTATGGTGTTGAGGTGGAAGCAGCCTATGATGCCGACTATGTCTTTGCGTCTCTCGCATACAGCGTGATCCGTGGTGAAGACAAGGAGACGGGCGAAACACTCAGCTCCATTCCAGCCGATACACTGGCAATGACCCTCGGCGGCCGCTGGCCGGACCACAATGTCGAGTTCGGCTGGCGCGGCCTCTTTGCGGCAGGCATGAAAACCGGAACGACGGACGGGCCGTTCCCCGGCTACGGCGTGCATGACATCTTTGCGAACTGGACACCCCAGGAAGGCCTGATGTCCGGCTATGAGCTGAGAGCTTCCGTCGAGAATATTTTCGACAAGCAGTACCAGAACAATCTGGCCGGCGACCCGGCTCCGGGCCGCACCTTCAAGCTGACCATGGCAAAGCAGTTCAGCTGGTAAAAGTCGCCTGGCAACGCTCTGCCGCCGCCCTCTCCGGGCGGCGGTTTCTTTTGACGCTTACGGCCCGGGAAAGGTGGAGCGCCAGCGGCGCAGAAACATGTTTCGGGTCATCTTGTCCAGTGCCACCATCAGCGACGGTGCAAGGCCGATGGGACGCAGCGCCGTCAGGCTGATGGCCTCGCCCTCCCCGCCCTCCGCCGCTTCCAGTATCGGACTGATGAGCAGCGCCTTGCGCAGTTCGATCGTGCCTTGCGGCGACAGCAGAAACTCCAGAAAGTCCTGCGCCGTTCCTTTGTGGGCCGCCTGTTTGGGGATCATCAGCGCCCGCGAAAGCACCAGCGTATAGTCGGAAGGCAGGACAATGCCGATGCGGCTATCTTCCTTTTGATAGCCCTGCGCATAGGATCCGAGCACATTATAGGCGATCAGATACTGCCCTTCCGCAACGCCGCGGATAATGTCCGCCGAACAGCAGGTGGAGACGGCGCCGGAGCGGCTGAAAGATTCCTGCAGCGCGCCAAAGGTTGACGCCTCCTGGGCATCGGAAAAGGCGAACAGATACCCAAGCCCCGACCGCTCGATATCATAGGTGGCAACCCGGCCCGCATAGGGCGTATAGACGGGCCGCAACAGATCAAGCAGATCAAAGCGCGACTGCGGCACGTCCCCCTCCGGCACCAGATCCTTGTTGTAGACAATCACCGCCGGTTCACGGGTGATGCCCCAGATTTCATCGCGCCAGCGCAGCGCATCCGGCAGCCGTTCCGTTGCCCGCGACCGGTAGGACGCCGCGCAGGCATCATTGACCAGCTTGACCATCTGGTGGACCCCGGAACTGATCACCAGATCCGCGCCGCTCTGTCCCTCCCGGCACTCCTTCAAGGTCAGATCATAAAGCGCATTCGAGCCCCATTGTTCATAGATCAATCCGGTGCCCGGCCGGGTGCGCACGAAGGCCTCCACGACCGGAGCGAAGACGGCAAGATCCGTAGTGGAACGCAACAGCAGCACCGTTGCGGCAGAGGGCTCCCCGAACCGGGCCGTCATTTCCTGGGCCTGCGCAAGCGTTGCCGCCAGCAGCAGCCCCAGACCGGCCAGACCCGCCCGCAAGACCTTGAGGCATCTCATGAGCGCCCCCGCTCCGGCGCCAGTACTGAAGACTGACCGAAAACAAGAGCTGCACGGAACCCGTCATCTCGCCCTGGCTCCAGGACCAGATGCGCGCCAAAGGAATCAGCGGCCGCATGGGCGATGGCAAGCCCCAGTCCGGAGCCCGAGGAGCGCGCCGGTCCCTTCCGGTTGAAGCGGTTGCCGAGGCCGGACACGATCTCCGGTGCCGGGCCCGGGCCCGCGTCCTGCACCCAGAGCTGGGCATGTCCCTCCACATGACCTGCGCCCACACGCACCGGGGAGCGCCCGTGTTTGAGCGCATTGGCCAAAAGGTTTTTCAGAGCTTCTTCCAAGGATGGTGCGTCGGCCGTCACCAGAACCGGGGCCTCGCCGATCTCCAGCCCCACATCCATCTCCGGATAAAGAACCCCATGGTCGTCCTGATCGGTCACATCCAGCGCAATGTCCCGCAAATCCACCTCTTCCCGGCGCGCGCTGTCGCCGCGATGGATGACAAGAGCCTGGCTCAGCATCTGGTCCAGCAGACGCCCGAGGCTGACGGACCGGGTTTGCAGGCGCCCGGCGATCTTCTCCTTACGCACCGGATCCGTTTCCTCGGCCAACAGGCCCGCTTGCGCCCGCAGCGCAGCGACCGGCGTGCGCAGCTGGTGGGCCGTATCGGAAATCAGGTGGCGCATGGACATCATCTGCCGGTCCAGCCGCGCCATGAACCCGTTAAGGGCACTGATCAGGACAGCCGTTTCCCGGGGCACATCCGTGTCCATGGGCGTCAGGTCATGGGGATCGCGGCCTGTCAGGCGTCTGGTGATCTTTTCCAAAGGCTGCAGCACGGAGCGGACCACAAGGCCCGCAAGCAGCGCCATGGCCAATCCGGACGCCGCCAGCACATAAAGCGCCTTTCGGGTAATGTCATAGGCCATGGCATCGCGCGCCAGCAGCGTCTGGCCGACGATCACCTGCACCGTACCATTCAGTCTGCGTTCGGCAAAGCGGCGCGAGACAACGGCAAAACGCGCCGCTTCGCCGAAAAACACACCATCAAAAAACCCGTTCTGAACCGCCTTGCGGCCATCGGGCAGAGAAATGCCGTCATAGCCGGTCAGGGTCGCGCCATCGGTGCCGATGACCCGGTAGCCGATCCGGTCATCCTTGGAAAAACCCAGCAGATCAAACGCGGAGACGGGCAGTTCCAGCTCTGGCTTGCCATTCTGCACGGTGATAGAGGCTGCAATGTCATTGGCCGCACCAAGCAGAAGCCTGTCATAGGCGGTCCGCGCCGCCTCGCGCCCATAGGCAAAGGCGGCAATCGCCACAAGCATCCCCCCAAAGATCAAAAGGAAGGCAACCCCGAGCGCCACCCGGGCGGTCAGGGATTTTGGCGCCAGAGCGCGCAGGAAATCAGGCCTCAACATGGAGCTTGTAGCCGAGGCCCCTCTGGGTCTCGATCCGTACCGACGAGCCGGCCAGCTTCTTGCGCAGCCGGGCGACATAGAGTTCCAGCGCATTCATGCCCACATCCGTCTCCTCGAAACTGAACAGCCCCTCAAACAGGCGTTCCTTGCTCAAGGTCTTGCCGCGGTTGTGGATCAAAAGCTCCAGCAGCGCGAATTCCCGGCGGGTGAGCGTCAACGGACTGCCATCGGCCCGCACCACCCGGGCCGAAGCGTTGAAACTCAGATTGCCAAGCGTGACTTCCTCCGCCTTGTCCCCCTGTTCCCGCCGGTAGAGCGCACGGAGACGGGCTTCCAGCTCCCGGTGGTCAAACGGCTTGACCAGATAGTCATCGGCCCCGGAATTGAGCGAAGACACCCGCTCGTCGACGGAAAACTCCGCCGTCAGCATCAGAACGGGCGTCCGGTCGCCCTGGGATCGCAGCTCCTTCAGAAGATCCGTGCCCAAACCGTCCGACAGATTGATATCCAGCACCAGAACGTCATAGCGCTGCACTTCCAGGCAGGCACGCGCTTCTTCCAGCGTCTTGGCCAGATCACAGGCCATGCCGCTCCGCTCCAGGCGGATCATAATGGCCTCGGCCATGTCAAATGTGTCTTCAACGAGCAAAAGGCGCACGTAAGGTTCCTCCCAGCCCCAAACATTGCCCGCCTGAGCGCCCCATGCAAGCGCGGCGGCAAAGCTTGACAGGTTGGTGACAGGGTTTGGCGCTAGGCTGTTGAAATATTCGCCAACCGGCCCGGCTTGCCTCAGGCTGATGCCAGAAGCCCTGCACCCGGACGGTTCAGCGAATTTGAAAAAGGCATCAAACGCCTGACTTTGTGGAGGAACACATCATGGCATTCAAATCCACCCGCCTTCTTCTGGCGGCGGCCCTTCTTGGCGCGTCCGCTTTCGGCGCCACCGCTGCCGATTACAAGCCGGAAAATCCGGAATGTATCGCTCCGGCCAATCCGGGCGGTGGCTGGGACTTCACCTGCCGCCAGGTGGGCAAATCTCTCCAGGATCTCAAGCTGATCGGCAAGACCATGCAGGTGGTGAACCTGGCTGGCGGCGGCGGCGGGGTCGCCTTTGCCGAAGTGGTGAACAAGCGCGACAGTGACAACGACCTGATCGTTGCCGCATCATCCGCAACAGCCACCCGCCTCGCCCAAGGCGCGTTTCCGGGCAACACCATGGACCAGGTCCGCTGGGTGGCGTCCATCGGCGCCGACTATGGCGTGATTGCAGTTGCCGCCAATAGCCCGGTCAACACGCTTCCCGAGCTTCTGGACCAGATCAAGGCCGATCCGACCTCCGTGTCTGTGGCAGGCGGCTCTGCCGTTGGCGGCTGGGATCATCTGAAGGTCCTGATCGCCGCCAATGCCTATGGCATCAAGGACGTGCGCTCGGTCAAATACATCGCCTTTGATGGTGGCGGCGAAGCTGTGACTCAGCTGCTCGCCGGGTCGGTCCAGGCTTTCACCGGCGACATTTCCGAAGCGAAAGGATTTGTCGACAGCGGCGACATCAAGGTGATTGCCGTTCTTGCGCCGGAGCGTCTTCCCGGTGAATTTTCCGACTTCCCGACCGCCAAGGAACAGGGCATCGACGCCATCGGCGCCAACTGGCGCGGCTTTTACGCCCCCGGCAAAATGTCCGACGACGCCTATAATTCCTGGGTGAACAAGATCTCCGATCTGTATAAGAGCGACGAGTGGAAAGGCGTGATGGCTGCCAATGGTCTTGCCTCGCTCGACCTGCAGGGCGAAGAATTCGAGCAATTCGTCGCCGGATCCGTGAAACAGATCCAAGACATCTCCAAAGAGATCGGCATCATCAAATAAAATTGCCATCTCCAGCCTCGGGGGGCACCGGCCGTGCCCCCCGTTTCTTTTTCTCAGCTCCTGAATAGGCGGCCCCGTCCGGCGCGCCGCCGCTGGAAGGTATCCATGAGCGACCGCATCTTCGGAGTGGTCGGGCTTCTCCTTGCACTCGGATATGCCTGGGCCGCGCTCCTGATCCAAGAAAGCTTCCTGTCCGACGCGGTCGGTCCCAAGGCTTTCCCACTCATCATCGCAGCAGTTCTCGGACTGTCGTCTCTCGTTATCATTCTTAAGCCCGACACGGGGCCGGACTGGCCCAGCCTCGGCCGCCTCGTGGAAGTGGCCGCCGCCGTGGTGGTGATGATCCTCTACGCCCAGCTGCTGCCGGTGATCGGGTTCGTCTTTGCCACCGCCCTTGCCGCGACCTACCTGACCTGGCGCCTCGGCTCCGGCCCGCTGGCCTCGGTTGTTACCGGTAGCCTTACCTCCATTGGCATCTATGCCGTCTTCCACCTTGCCCTCGGCCTGTCATTGGCCAAGGGCCCCCTCGGTTTCTGACGGGAGGCTTTCATGGACACTCTCTCTTCCCTGGCCGACGGCTTTGTCATCGCCCTGACCTGGCAGAACCTGCTGCTGGCCCTGCTCGGCTGTTTTCTCGGCACCATGATGGGCGCCCTGCCGGGTCTTGGCCCGTCCAACGGCGTTGCCATCCTGATCCCGCTCGCCTTCACCCTCGGGCTTGGCGCCACCCCCTCTCTGATCCTGCTGACCTCGGTCTATTACGGGGCCATGTATGGCGGACGGATCTCCTCCATCCTGCTGAACATTCCCGGCGACGAACCGGCCATGATGACCTGTCTCGACGGCTATCCCATGGCCCGCAACGGGCGCGCTGGCGAGGCCCTGTCGCTGTCCGGAATTGCCTCCTTTGTCGGCGCCTTTCTGGCCACCTGGGGCCTGATCCTGCTGGCCCCGCAACTGGTCAAGATCGCGCTACTGTTCGGCCCGGCGGAATATTTCGCCCTCTTCACCCTTGCCTTTGCCACCCTTGGCGGGGTTGCCTCCACCAACCAGGCCAAGACCGCCTTTGCGGCCGCCCTCGGCATCGGGCTGGCCACCGTTGGCGTCGACACCCAGACCGGCGTACCCCGCTTCACCTTTGGCGAAGTCCATCTTTATGACGGCATCGACTTCCTGGTCGCGATTGTCGGCCTGTTTGCCCTCTCCGAAGTGTTCCTCTTTCTGGAACACCGCCATGGCAACGCGGATGCCAGCGCCCACAAGGTCTCGGTCGGGCGGCTGATGCCCAGCTTTCAGCTGCTGAAATCCTGCACCCCGACCGTGCTGCGCACCAGTGTGCTTGGCTTCATCGCCGGGGTTCTGCCAGGCGCGGGCGCTTCCCTTGGCTCGTTCATTTCCTACACCATGGAAAAGAAGCTGGTCGACAAGGACAAGACCTTCGGCACCGGCGATCCGCGCGGGGTTGCCGCACCTGAAGCGGGCAACAATGCGGCTGCGGGCGGCGCTCTGGTGCCCATGCTGGCCCTCGGGGTTCCCGGCTCCGGCACGACCGCCGTGCTTCTGGCGGTCCTGCTCGCCCTCAACATCACCCCTGGCCCGCTGCTCTTCACCCAGCAGCCGGATGTGGTCTGGGGGCTGATCGCCGCCCTGTTCATCGCCAATTTCATGCTTCTGGCCATGAACATTCCGATGATCGGCCTGTTCACAAGGGTGCTTTTGATTCCGCCGCGCATCCTCATGCCCATCGTGGCCATGGTCAGCTTTGTCGGGATCTACGGCATTTCCGGCTCGTCCTTCGACTTGATGGTCATGATCGGCTTCGGGGTGATGGGCTGGGTGCTGCGCAAGCTGGATGTGCCCCTGGTGCCGATCATTCTGGGAACGCTTTTGGGCGATGCCATGGAAAACAACCTGCGCCGGGCGATCACCATCGACAATGGTGACTGGTGGACCCTGATCGACAGCCCGTTGTCACTGGTCCTGTGGAGCCTCGCCATTATCGGCTTCGTGCTGCCGATCCTGTTCGGCCGGGTCCTGAAATCCCGCATGCGCATGGCCAAGGACGAGGAAGGCTCGACCACCGACTGACGGCACACACATCCGCACCGCAGAAAACGCCCTGTCCGGATGGAGAGGGCGTTTTTTGCGTTGGGGGCCGGTTGGATGGCACGCGCCCAATCGGGCGGCTGGTGAGACCCGTCCCGAGCCGTTTTGTCGGGTGGGGCTGCGTCGCGGGCCAATCCCGGCAGCGGAATCCATTGCGATCGCGGTGAAGGGCTGAGATGGAAGCGCACGGGCTGAGAATTGCTCTCGGCCCAAAAGCGGCGGTTCGCGTCGTACGCAGCGTAGGAGCGTTTCGAGCCCATTCCAACCGATGCCGCGGCTTGTTTGTCCGTCTGCAATGAGTACGGCGAGCTACTTGCTGAGGAGCAATTTGGCGCCCAGCCCCCCCAAAGCAATTGCCCCGATACGGTCAATGTAGAACTTTGCGGCGAAGTAACCGTCACGCACGGCTTTGCGGCTCACTCCCGATGCCAATGCCGAATAAAAGGCTATCTCAAATATAAAATGGTTGGCGATGATGGCGAGGTTCTCGGAAACGGTCAGGTTCGAGGGAAATATTGCCGCCAGAATGGCGGCGGCAAACAACACCGTCTTCGGATTGAGCGCATTGATTGCCATACCCTGCCTGAACGCATGGGACTTGGGTTTGACATCAGCCACAGCAGTGGTGCATGCGCCACGCCACATGCAATAGGCGACATAGAGTAAATACGAAGCGCCGATGGTTTTGATAACCAGATAAGCCCATGGAGCGGTTGCAAAAATCACATCCATCCCAAGCAAGGCGATGGCGGTCCAAAGAGCCCCCACCACCCCCAAGCCGGCCCCTGTCGCAATGCCCGCCCACTTTCCAGAGGACAAAGAGTTCTGCATTGTAATCAGGAGAGCGGGGCCTGGACTAACGATTGCCACGAGCAGCGCGAGATTGAACGTGACAAGGTGAGAGATGTCCATGAGGTTGGTGTCCGTCTGATTGTTCAGCTGGTGGCGTCGCCTGCGATCACTTGCATCTGGACCTGTCCCGGATTTGTACCGCTCCTTTGACTTGGTATTTTGCCACAAAGGAGAATGTTCATGGCATCACGTCACGGCGCGGAGTTTCGCGCAGAAGCAGTCCGG
>NZ_JBSWYG010000015.1:0-175141 GCF_056160985.1 Roseibium sp. AWQ4_290 | reverse complement strand
CGGTAGCTCGTCAGGCTCATAACCTGAAGGTCGCAGGTTCAAATCCTGCTCCCGCAACCAAATGCGACAACAGCCTCATCCCGAAAGGGGTGGGGCTGTTGTCGTATTCGGAAAGTCGATACAGGCGAAAACCTCACCAGGCCCCCCCAAGGAGCGCAAACCCAGACGCAGAAGGGAAAAAACACCAAAGCCTCCGCTCCCAAACAAAACGATAAAACCCATCAGCGAAAGCCGGTGGGGGTGTCGTGGCGGCCTCCCCGGACGTGGATCTTCACATTAAAGACCCCCGAAAGAAACATGAAGGCCCACAAACAGCGGCAAAAAAGCGGATCAAAACAATAAAGTCATGAGACCAAATGCATGGGGTCTCTGAGCCAGGCTTTGGAACAAATCAAGTGAAGGCCGGAGCGGCTCCCTCCGTTTAACCGAAGGTCCCCTTGGGCTTTTGCCGTATGTGTTTTAGGATGAAGTGCCGGGACCTTTCATAAGGAGACAGTCTGCGTGCTCTTGCTCAAGCCGAATTGTGAATGTTGCGACAAGGACTTGCCGCCAAACACCATGGACGCCATGATTTGCACGTTCGAATGCACATTTTGTGCCGGCTGTGCGCAGGACCGGTTTCAGGGAACCTGCCCCAATTGCGGCGGAAATCTTGTGGCCCGGCCGATCCGCCCGGCAGGTCTTTTGGACAAGGCGCCTGCCTCGCAGGACCGGTTTGTCAAACATCATCCGGAATGTGCTGCTTTGCAATCAGCGTGATCCGGCAGGCAACAGGTCCGTTACATGACTTCTTGCGGCTTGACGGTTGCACAGCCGTTTGTCTTGGGCAGCTGTGAGGTCATCAGGACCGGTCTGAGCGCATGCGTCTCTTGTCGATCCGGAAAAGAAGCTCGCCGATGAGGCCGCGGGGGAGAAACATGACGCAGCCGATGAACAGGCCCCCGAGAATCAAAAGCCAGGTTTCCTCGAAGACGGAAGAAAGATTGCTTTCCAGAAGCCGCACGATGATGGCCCCAAGGCAGGCGGCAATCAGCATGCTGCGCCCGCCAAGCGCGGCCCAGATCAGCACCTCTGCAGACAGGGTGAAGCCTATCAGCGACGGAGAGACGAAGCCGAACTGGGCCACGAACAGGGCACCAGCCAGTCCCGAAACGGCAGCCCCAATGGCAAAGGCAGCCGCCTTATAGGCGGTTGTGTCATAGCCAAGGGCGCGGGTCCGGCTTTCATGCAGGGAAATGGCCTTTGCGGCCAGACCCCATCTGGATTTCAATACCAGGGTCAAGACCAGAAATCCGAGGCTGAGAATAAGCAGGGACGCATAATAAAGCGGAACAGTGTCCCAGATCTCCGGCCCGCCGCCATTGAGGCCCAGATTCAGGGGCGGCACATTCATCAGCCCGTTGAGACCGCCGGCAAAGTCCCAGTTAATGAACAGCCGTTCCAGAACGAAGGCGATTGCCAGGGTCACGATACCGAAAAAGGGGCCTTCGAGGCCCTTGGCGGAAAACAGAAACAGGCCGAGCCCGTAGGCAAACACCGCAGGAACGAGCATGGCAGCCCCGAGCCCGGCCCAGGTCGACACAAGACCCTCGGCGGCAGGAACCATCCCGAGCGTCACAAAGCTCATGGAATAGGCCCCAAGGCCAAAAAACACTGCCTGGCCAAGACACAGGAGCCCGCAATGGCCCCAGACAAAGGCTAGGCTGGCGGCAAACAGGGCATAGGAGAAATAGATCGACAGGTCCGACAGGAGCCAGCCGGCAGCGAGGGCCGGCAGACAGAGAAAGACACCCAGACACACAAGGGCGGCTAGCGTTTGTGTGTCTGGAGCAGCGTAGGCGGTCCGGGTCATGTTTTGCGCCTCTTGCGGGCCAAAAGCCCACCGGGGGCCAGGCGGATGACGATGATGGCCAGAACGAACACAACAAGCTGCGCCCAGACCGGGGACAGGAAAGTGGCCGTCAGATTGTCCGCCATGCCGACGCCCCCGGCCCCGGCGATCGGGCCGGTGATGGTGCCAAGCCCGCCGACCAGAACGGCGAGGAAGGCGGGAACCAGAAAGCCCAGGCCCATTTGCGGGTCGAGAGAGATGAGCGGGGAAATCACCGCACCTGCAAGACCGGCCATTCCTGACCCAAAGGCAAAGGTCAGCCGGTCGAGACGGCGCGTATTGACCCCAAGACAGGCGGCCATGGACCTGTTGGCGATCACACCGCGCGCCGCCAGTCCGGTGCGGGTTTTGAAGAAGAACAGATATGTGGCCGCCACACAGGTGAGCGACACGGCCATGATGAACAGGCGGTAGGCAGGATAAGGGGTTCCAAACACCAAAACCGAGGCGCTCAAGGGGGCTTCGACGGAATAGGAGCCAGGACCGAACCCGATCACGATCAGCTGCTTGATCAGCAGGGACAGGCCCCAGGTCGCCAGAATGGTGTCGACCACCCGATGGTAAATGCGCCGGATCACCAGTTCCTCGATGACAAGGCCAATCAGCCCGACCACAAGCGGGGCCAGCAGCAGGCCGAGCCAGAATGACCCGGTGTGGGTCTTCACCATGAGCAGCACATAACCGCCGAGCATCAGAAACTCGCCATGGGCCAGATTGATCACATTCATCAGGCCGAAAATCACGGCAAGACCAAGGGCAATCAGCAGAAGAATGAGCGCATAATTGGCTGCATCCAGAAGGGTTATGGCCATGTCACTCATGATCCGAACGCCAGGTATTTTTGAAGAAGGCTGGTGTTTCCGGCCAGTGTGCTGGCCGGTACGTCGTCCCGAATTGCCCCGTGGTCCATAAAGACGACCCGGTCGCAGGTGCGGGTCACCATATCGATATTCTGTTCCACAAGCAGGATCGCAACCCCCTGGTCCCGGCAGATCTTGCGCAGGATCTGGCCGATTTCGGTGACAATGGAAGGCTGGATCCCTTCAGACGGCTCATCCAGCAGGAGCAAGGCGGGCTTTCCCATCAGGGCGCGGGCGATGGCCAGCTGCTGCTGCTGCCCGCCGGAAAACGCTCCGGCCCGGGTTCCGGCCCGTTCACGCAGCACGGGAAAGATCCGGTAGACCGCCTCCAGATCTGCTCTGGCTGCGGCCAGATTGCCCAGAAGCAGGTTTTCCTCAACGGTAAAGTCCTGAAAGATTTCCCGTCCCTGCGGCACATAGCCTATTCCGGCGGCTGCGGCCTGAAACGGGGGAGCGTTGGTGAGGGGGCGGCCGCAGGAGCTGATCCGGCCGGTACGCACCTTCAAAAGGCCCATGATGGTTTTCAAAAGGGTCGACTTGCCAACGCCGTTGCGCCCCATCAGGCCGACCACCGTTCCCGCCTCGAGCGACAGGGACAAATCCTGCAGCACGGCGCCTTCGCCATAACCGGCGGTCACATGGTCCAATTCAAGCAGGGGTTGGGCCAATATATGCCTCCTGCACGGCTTTCATCTGCCGGATCTCCTCAAAGCGGCCATCCGCAATGAGCTTTCCTTCCATCATCACGGCCACCCGGGCGCCCAGTTTTTCGACAAACCACATGTCATGTTCAATCAGGATGACCGAGACGGTTTTGGAGCGCATCAAAGCGGCGATGAGATCGGCCGTCTTCCGGGTCTCCTGCCGGGTCATGCCGGCTGTGGGCTCATCCAGAAGCACCAGGTCCGGCTCGGTGCACAGAACCATGGCGATCTCCAGCCATTGCTTCTGCCCGTGGGACAGATGTCCGGCGGTCACACGGGCAAGACCGGCCAGCCCGGCTGTTTCCAGGATCTCCGCCATGCGGGCCGCCTTGGCATTTTCGGAGGAGAAAACGCCGAGCAGCCCGCGCTGGCCCGCCTTGGAAAAGGCGGCCACGTTCAGATTGTCCTGAACCGTCAGGTCGTCATAGACGGACGGCACCTGAAACTTCCGCCCGATCCCGCACCGTGCAATCTGGTGCGGGGCAAGCCCTTTCAAGGGGCGGCCGCGAAAGGCAACACTGCCACCGGTGGGGGTCAGAAACCCGGAAACCAGATTGAACAAGGTGGTCTTGCCGCAGCCGTTCGGCCCGATGATGCATAAAAGCTCACCATTACCGACGGACAGGTCAAGCCCGGCAAGGGCCTTGACCCCGCCGAAGCTCATCGACAAGTCCCGTATTTCCAGACACGCTCGGGACATGAGGGGCTCTTGATCTTTCAGGTCACGAACACAGGGCGTCCGGCGCGAGGCTGCCAAGGTCTTTGACGACCACCAGCTCCTGTCCCTCGGTCTTGGCCAAATACATGTTCATTGTGACGTGATGATCGGCCGCCCCAATGGTCAGCGGGCCTGTCGGCGTGTCGATTGTCAGGCCCTGCAGCCCGTCCACGAGAGCTTCCTTGTCCACAGTCCCTGCCTTTTGAACGGCGGCCTGAACGGCTTTCAGGGAGTTGTAGTGGGTCATGACATAGTGGGAGATGGGCGTACTGTCCCCCGCTGTTTTCCGGATCTTGGCCACGAACTCCTCAACGCCGGGTGTCTTGAGCGATTCCGCAAAGGGCACCGTGACCCACATGTTCTGACCCTTGCCATCGCCAAAAGCACCGAGATAGGTCTCGGCAAATCCGAGGAAGCCGACCGTCACCTGGTCCATAAGTCCCAGATCTTCCGCTTGTTTGATGAAGGTGATGCCATCTGCGCCCGGCAGGGCGAACAAGAGTACCTTGGCGCCGGATTCTTTGATCTTGCGGATGACCGGGGCAAAGTCCTTCACGCCCCAGGGGGTGAATTCGGTGCCGGCCACTGTGCCGCCCAGACTGTCGATCAGCCCGCTGGCGGTCGCGAACATTTTCTGCGGCCAGACATAATCTGCGCCGAACATGTAAAAGCTGTCGCCTGCATTTTCCTTCAGCGCCGGGACCAGTTTTTCCAGTTCCTGGTTGGGAACCGTGTTGAAGGCGAAGATATACCGGTCGCAGGCGCCGCCTTCATAGTTTGTCGCGTAAAGAAGCGGCGTTTTCATGCGTTTGATGGTCGGTGCCATGGCATCGCGCGCATTTGAGGTGATCGGGCCGCTCAGGGCCAGCACCCCGTCGCGCCTGATCAGGGACGTGGTCCGTTCAACGGAGGTTTTCGGGTCCGTCTTGTTGTCTTCATAGACCAGTTCCACAGGCTGTCCGAGAAGGCCACCGGAGGCGTTTATTTCCTGGGCCGCAAGATCCAGTCCGAGTTTGGCCTGGTTGCCGAACAGTTCCAACCCACCGGAAAACGGCAGCACTGCTCCGATCTTGACCGGCTCTGCAGAGGCAAGGGCCGGGGCCGGCAGATGCGAGGCGGCAAGGGCGCCGCCGGCTGTGGTGAGCGTTGCCGACAAGAACCGGCGCCGAGACATATTTCCCATCAAATTGATCCCCTCTCTCATTCATGGAATTGCACAGCAGGTCTTCTGAACGCGCCTGATTAATTGTGTGTATACTAACAATTAAAGTGTGGCATGACAACGCCAGGCCGCCTGAAAATGCGGCGTGGCGAAAAAATGAGCAAAATTTAATGATTTGACGGCCACTCCCGATCCTTAAAGGAGTTTCTTCAAAAGCCGGGAGAGGGTGCGCCGTTCATTCATGGTCAGCGGGGCGATTGTGTCGGCGGAGACTTTGAGGCCAAGGGGGGCGTTGCGCAGAAAGTGCGCGCGCCCGTCTTCGGTCAAAGAGATCAATTGCCGGCGCTTGTCGGTTGGGTCTTGATCAGAGCGAAGCAGACCGCGCGCGCCGAGGCGGTCGACAACCCCTTTTGTGGTGGCCACATCAAGCCCGACGGTCCGGCCCAGACGGTTTTGCGAGACCGAACCGAGTTCCGCCAGCCGGGCCATGACGGCAAACTGGGTCGGGGTCAGGTCTTCAATCGTGTCGGAGAAGATGACCGCATTGCGCTGATAGGCTTTTCTGAGAAGATAGCCGATCTGTTCGTCGAGCACATAAGGGGCGTCGGCGGTCTCCCCGCCTTCAGATGCTTCCGGAAAGGGTTGGTTCAGCCTGTTTTCGGCGCGATCTGTCACTGATGTCCCCAATCCCGGATGCCTGCTGGAGGGTCACACTGTCAGATAGGCATCTCGAATGTCCGGTTGGCTTTCAAGTTCGGCAAATGTGCCGTCGAACTTTTTCTCACCGCTTTCGATTATAACCGCTCGGTCCGCAACAATCCCGGCAAAATGCAGGTTTTGCTCGGAAATCACAACCGTCAGGCCCTCTTGCTTGAAGCGCAGGATGGTCCTGGCCATCTGTTCGACAATCACCGGGGCAATGCCTTCTGAGGGCTCGTCCAGAAGCAGAAGCTTGGGATTGCCCATCAGGGTCCGGGCAATGGTCAGCATCTGCTGTTCTCCGCCGGACAGGGCCTTGCCCCGGTTGTGGCGCCGCTCCAGAAGATTGGGAAAGATGTCGAACAGGGCTTCAAGCGTCCAGACTGGAGCTCCGTCCCGGGCGGGCTGGCGGCCCACTTCAAGGTTCTCCAAAATGGTTAGGTCCGTGAAGATGCGCCGTTCTTCGGGCACATAGCCAAGCCCCATGCGGGCGATCTTATGCGCCGGCAGTCCGCCAATCTCGGTGCCCTCGAAGCGGATGGTGCCGGATTTCGGGCGCACCAGTTGCATGACCGACTTCATGGTGGTCGACTTTCCGGCGCCATTGCGGCCCAAAAGCGCGACCACTTCGCCCCGCCCGACGCTGAAACCGAGATCGTTGAGAATGTGCGCCTTGCCGTAAAAGCTGTTTAGCCCGGAGACCTCAAGCATGGGCGTCTTCCTTTTCATAAAGCATGCCGCCGCCGAGATAGACGTCCTGCACCTTCTTGTTGTTGCGCACCTCTGAGGCGGTGCCATCGGCAATCAGAACGCCCCGGTTCAGCACCATGATGTGATGGGCATGGGCGAAAACCACGTCCATATCGTGTTCGGTAAAGAGCACGCTGACCCCGCGCTGCTTGACGATATCGGCGGTGAGCTGCATCAGCCGGATCCGCTCCTTTGGCGCCATTCCGGCCGTGGGCTCATCCATCAGCAGAAGGGTGGGGTCATGGGCAAGGGCAATGGCCAGCTCCAGACGTTTGAGGTCGCCATAGGCCAGAATGGCGCAGGCCCGGTCGGCCTGGTCCATCATGCCGACAATCTCCAGAAGGGCCAGGGCTTCGTCCCGGTAGAGTTTGTAGGCATAGGGGCGGATGGCAAACAGCTTGCGGTGATGAGACAGCAGCGCCATTTGCACATTTTCCGCCACCGTCATGCTCTGGTAGGTGCCGGTGATCTGAAAGGTCCGCCCGACGCCGCGCCGCCAGACCTGCCGGGGCGGCTTGCCGGTAATGTCCTCGCCATTGAGGAGAACCCGTCCCGAGCTGGGTTTCAACTGGCCCATGAGCATGTTGAAACAGGTGGATTTCCCCGCCCCGTTGGGGCCGATCAGGGCCTTCAATTCGCCGGGGGCGACCTCAAAGGAAACCCCGTCGACGGCCTTGATGCCGCCGAAGGATTTTTTCAGGTCGTCGACACGCAAAACAGCCGTCATCAGACAAACTCCCCGTTGCGGCCCCGGGTGACCCGGTCCTTGAGTTTGCGCAAGGTGCCGACAATCCCGTCCGGAGCGATGATGACCACGGCGATGATCAGAAGCCCCATGACAAGCCGCCAGTATTCCAGCCGGGTCAGCCAGTCCTTGATGCTTTCCATGAAGGCGGCGCCCACAACGCCACCTGAGAGGGTTTTCACCCCGCCGAGAAAGACAACAATCAGGGCATCGAAGCTTTTGGCGATCTCCAGCTCATTGGGAAAGACGGAGCCCTTGGAAAAGACGAACAGGCCACCCGCCAGTCCGGCCATGGCTCCGGCCACTGCGAAGCCGGTCCATTGCACGGTTTTCACATTGATCCCGGTGGCTTCCGCCTGCCGGGCACTGTCGCGGGTGGCGCGCAAGGTGTAGCCGAGCGGGGCGTGGTTCAGGTGACGCAGGGCAATGATCCCGCCGACAGCCACGATCAAGGTGAAATAATAATAGGCGGTGGTGTCCGACAGCCATTTTGCCGGCCAGATATTGACCAGCCCGTCATCGCCGCCCGTCACGTCATACCATTGGAACACCAGGGACCAGATCAACTGGCTGAAGGCCATGGTCAGCATGGCGAAATAGACCCCGCTGAGACGGATGCAGAACCAGCCAAAGAGGATTGCCAGCATGCCGGCGGCGACCGGCGCCAGCAGGAAAGCCAGTTCCATGGGCGTATTCGCATAGGTCACGAGCAGGGCGGCCGCATAGGCGCCGCCGCCGAAATAGGCCGCATGGCCGAAACTGACCAGACCGCCGGTACTCAGGATGAACTGGAGCGAGGCGGCAAACAGGCAGAAGATCAGGATGTCGATGATCAGCACCTGCTCGAAATTGCCGCCAAAGACCGGCACCAGCGCGAGCACACCCAAAAGCGCTGCCACAAGCAGCCGGCCTGTGGTGCCTGCCGGGCGGATTGGCCGGTCCGGTTCACCGACCTGGCCGTGTTCCCCTGCCTTTTCCTCCCGGCCGAACAGGCCATAGGGGCGGATCAGCAAGACAACGGCCATGACCACATACATCAGCACCAGGGTGCTTTGCGGAATGTAGGCAACGCCGAAAACATTGAGCACGGAGATGAGGACAGACGCCACAAAGGCGCCGGGGATGGATCCCATGCCGCCAATGACCACCACCACAAAGACCGCTGCGATGATGTTGAAATCCATTAGAAGATCAGCGCCCCCCTTTGGCAGCTGAATTGCGCCGCCCAGGCCCGCCAGGGCAGAGCCGAGAAAGAAAACACCGGTAAACAGCCAGGCCTGGTTGACGCCGAGTGCCCCGACCATCTCCCGGTCCTGGGTGGCTGCGCGCACCAGAACGCCAACACGGGTCCTGGCAATAAGCCACCACAGGCCGAACAGGATGAAGGGCGTGATGGCGATCAGCGCCAGGTCATATTGCGGCACCGGCTCGCCCAGAATACGCACAACGGATTTCAGTCCGGGGGCTCGTGGTCCCAGCTGGTCCTCCGCGCCCCAGATCATCAGGGCCAGGTCCTGGATCACCAGAATGACGCCGAAGGTTGCCACAAGCTGGAACAGTTCCGGGGCCCGGTAGACCGGGCGCAGCACACAGATTTCGATCACGGCCCCGATCAGGCCGACAATCAGACCGGACAGCAGGATCGAGCCCCAGAAGCCGAAGGCGCCGGGCAGGATCTGCATCAAGGTGACGCCAAAATAGGCGCCGAGCATATAGAGCGAGCCATGCGCGAAATTCACGATCCGCGTCACGCCGAAAATCAAGGACAGTCCGGAGGCAACAAGAAACAGCGCCGCCGCGTTTGCAAGCCCCGTCAGGAGCTGCGCCACAAAGAGACCCATAGCGTCGTATCAATCCAAATGGAGGCCAAAAGCCGGGAAGGGGCCGAAGGGAACAAGGGCGCTCCGGAGCGGCCAGAAAGTCCGGTCCGGAGCGTCGCTACCACCGTGTCGGTTTATTTGGCCGGACGTTTGGCCTTCACTTCCTCATCGCTCGGCATATAGGGGACCGGGTTCTTGTATTCCCAGTCGACCATGACCCCCTTGCCGTCCTGAAGGGCGGTGGTGCCCACATAGGCTCCCATCGTGGACTGATGATCCAGGGCCCGGTAAGTGATTTCACCCATCGGGGTGTCGACGTTCAGGCCTTCAAAGGCCTTGCGCAGGGCTTCTGTGTCGGTGGACCCGGCCTTTTCCAGGGCAGCGGCAATGCTTTCTACGGTCATATAGCCGACCAGCGAGCCGATTTTTGGTGTCTCGCCCGGATAGGCGGCCATGTATTTGTCGACAAATTCCTTGGCGGGGCCTTCAGTGAAACCGTACCAGGGATATCCGGTGACGAACCAGCCTTCGGGAGCCTCATCGGCCAGCGGCTCAAGATATTCCGGCTCCCCGGTGAGAAGGCCATAAACCTTGCGCCCCTCAAAAAGGCCGCGCGTCGTGCCTTCACGGACGAATTTCTGCAAATCGGTTCCGAAGGTCACGTTGTAGATCGCGTCCGGCTTGGCCGCTTCGATCGCCTGGACTTCAGCGCCCGCATCGATCTTGAACAGGGCCGGCCACTGTTCGGCGACAAATTCGACTTCCGGCTTCAGCTTCTTCAGGTTTTCCTTGAAAGCGGCAACGGCGGCCGTGCCATAGGCATAGTTCGGCGCGATGGTCGCAAAGCGGACAGCGTCCGTCTTGGCGGCGGCTTCTGCCAGCATGGCGGCCTGCACATAGGTGGAGGTACGCAAACGGAAGGTGTAGGGATTGCCCGATTCCCAGACAATGGCATCGGCCAGTGGTTCGGCAGCCAGATAGACATAGCCCTTTTCTCCGGCAAGGGAGGAAATGGCGAGGCCGATATTCGACAGGATCGTGCCGGTCAGCATGACGGCGCCATCCCGCGTCATCAGCTCTTCGGCAATCTTGACCGCATCGCCAGGCTTGCCATTGTCATCGCGGAAAATGAATTCCAGTGGTTTGCCGAGGACACCGCCATTGGAATTGACTTCGTCCAAAGCCAGTTCAATACCCTTCTTGTAAGGCTCGGCAAAGGCTGCCAGGCGTTTGTAGTGATTGATTTCGCCGATCTTGATGCTGTCTTCGGCAAGCGCTGTTCCGGTGAGTGCCAGCAGTGCGGTTGCCGCGGCCACCCATTTTGTCATCTTCTTCATACTTGTCCCTCTTTCTGGTCAGTGTCGGCGGTTTTGACCGCTCGTTATACTGTTGCACCGCCCGGATGAGCGGCGAAGCGCTCCGTCAATCGTGATAGACGAAGGCGGGCGTCGGATTGGACGCCAGATCCTGGGTTCTTTCCCGTTCAACGAGATCGTTGATGCGTTTGCGGTAGACCATCGGTCCCTTGTCGATGGCAATACGGATGGGGCGGCGCTTGGCGGGCCTGTCCTCTTCCTTCTGGATGGCCTCCAGCACCTCCTTGTCCTCCTGAAAGGCGATGCGGAACATGGCATCCATGGTCTCGGATGCCGTGTCATCGTCGATGGCTGTGTTGCGGATATGCAGCCAGCGGTCGATGGTGTAGTCGGCCGTGACCGGGGTCAAGAGATGCAAGGCATAGATCCGGTTGCCCTTGTCGCGCTCGTCTTCGCTCAGATTGTCTTTCGTCAGCGCGCTGCCGAAATCGATCACCGCCGTGCAGGGCGTATAGAGATAATAATAGTGCCAGCGGTCCACATTTTCGGTGAAGCCGCCGAAGGTCTTGAAGAACCCGATCGGGTCCGCGTCCCGGATCCAGCGCCAGGCGACAATGGCCTCGCCTTCCGTCGATACATGCACCGGCACGTTTTCAGAGGCCGAATTGCCAAGCGTCGTCGGGTGCACGAAACTCACATGGGCCGGGTCGACCAGGTTTTCCGCCACATTCAGATAGTTCGATTTCAGATGCAGCGCATCGCCATGATGCACTGCCCAGGCGGGGTCGGTGAATTCGGGCATGTCGAAAATGGTATCCGGATCGGCCTTGTCCTTGTCCCCCATCCAGATCCAGGCAATGCCGTGCCGTTCATGCACCGGATAGGCCTCCACATATGCGGAGGCGGGCAGGTTGCTCTGCCCGGGAATGCGCACGCATTTGCCATCGCAGTCAAAGGTCATGCCGTGATAGCCGCACTGGATGTCATCCCCCTGGCGCTTGCCCCGGGAAAGGGGGAGCAGCCGGTGCGGGCACCGGTCCTCAAGGGCAGCGACCGTGCCGTCGGATTTGCGGAAGAGTACGATATGCTCGTCCAGAATGGTGAACCGGCGGAGCTCGTCGTCGATCTCCGAAGACCAGCCGGCGACGTACCAAGCGTTTCGAACGAATTCCATGTGCACTCTCCCTCCTGTCCGGTCTATTTCAAGCCGTCTGCTCCGGTGATGTCCTCATGTCTCAGCCCGCCGACCCGTGGCAAGGGGCGCCCAGAAGGGGCCAGCGCAATGGCGATGAGCAGTTCGTCTGCGCGAGGGGCATCCGGAACGCGCACCGGCATGCCATCGAAATGAGAGCGTACATAGGCGGCATCCTTGTGACCAAGGGGCACATCCAGCACATCTCCCAGCGTGCCGTATTTCTTGCTGGAGGGCACGAGGGCCTTGCCGCCGCCCAGAACCGTGCGCAAGGGCGCCCCCATGGACGGGTGCAGAACGGCCGCCGCATGTTCCAGCTCTCCGGCTTCCCCGACAAGGGCGGCCTTGCCGAAACTCTGGATCTGGCCAGCGCTCAGACCGCTTAAAGTCAGGCAGCGTTCCGCAAGCATAGTGCCCATTTCGGCGCCGATGGCCACCAGATCCGGCAGGTCCTCGCTGTAGCGGCCCGCATAGGGGTTCTTGACCACGGCCGCACAACAGACCCGAACCGCAGCCGGTGTGACCGCCTGCCCGGCCTCGCGGCCGGTTGTCTCGATGAAGGTGACGAGCTTGCGGATCGCGGCGGTCATCTCAGGCCGTCTTCTCCCTTGACGTCAGCGGCCTTCAGACCGCCAACCCTGGCATGGATGCGCGGGCCGGTGGTCATGACCAGCGCCATCAGGATCTCATCCGCCTTGGGGCCGTCGGGCAGGCCGACTTCCATGGAATCAAAATGGGACCGCACATAAGAGGCGTTGCAATGGGTGACGGGAATGTCCAGCCGTGTGCCCGGACCGCCAAGTTTCTTTGAGGACGGCACAATAGCATTGGAGGCGGGCAGGATCTCCCGCATGGAATAGCCGCCGGGCACGTGCCAGAGCGCGCCATGTTCGAGTTCGCCTCCGGCACCGACAATCGCGCCCTTGCCATAGCCTTCCACAACGCTGGCATCCCCACCAAGCGCGGCCACCATCTCTTTGGCCATTTGAAGGCCAAGCGGTTTCAGGTCATCCATGAACCCGCTGATATCTTCCACATATTTTCCCGCAAACGGGTTCTGGATCAGGCTGACCATGGCCACGCGGCGCAAGGGCGTGCCGGGCTTCGGGCCGCCTTCATGGAAAATCTCTTCAATCGTCAGCGCAGTCTTGCGCAGGATCGGTTCAGGCACGGGTGGCCTCCCTCACATCGTGTTGTGTCAAACTCTGTTCTGGTTCGGCCACCTTGCGCACGCCGTCAAGGGCAAGATAAGCCGTTTTGATCAGCCCGGCGGAGATAAAGGCCCGGGCCTTGTCCAGGCCCCGGGCAAGCGCCTCCTCGATTTCGCTTCCCTCCAGGGGGGCGACGCCGGTGGTCACCGGCCGGGCGCCAAGATCGCTGTCTGGCGAAAGCGTGTCCGCCGGCTGCCGGGTGATCTTGGGCGATCCGGGCAGATCCACCGCATTGGCAATCAAGGTGGCGGCCGCATCCGCCTCTGCGGCGGACCCCGCCAGAACGGTGACCGCATCGGCAATGCCGAGCGAGTGGGAGCGGCCCCGCCAGCCGCTGGTGGCCAGCCCGCCGGCACCCGTGACCGGGCCTTTGCCACCCGGGCGGGTGTGGCCGGTCCCGAAAACATCCACGGCGCGCAGCCGGATCACACCGCCTGCGGTGCCGGTGGCCGGATCATCGCAGATGCCGGTCCGCAGTTCGCCGGCGGCAACCGTGAAGGCAATGTCACCGCCATTGTTGACATAGGCCTTGTTGAGCATCCGTCCCTCTGTGAGACGGCTCAGGACAAAATCCGCAACGCTTCCGGCGACTGCGGCCATGGGGGTGATGAACTCATGGGAGGCGAAAAGCGCGGTTGCCGCGACCATGCGTCTTGCAACGGGGCCTGCCGGGGCGGGGCCATTTGCTGCGCGCAGCCGGGGCAGTTCGCCGACAAGCGCGGGAAGAAGACTGTCAAAGGCGGCGCGGGCCTGGTCATAGGCGCTGGAAATGTCAGCCTCCTGACCGTCAGCCTCCACGATCAGATCAATCGGCCCGTGCTGCAAATGCAGGCGGCGCCCGTCCGGAAGCAAGTGTGCCGTGGCGGTTTCTGCCCAGGCCCCTGGCGTCATCCCGAGCCCCCCTTCCAGCGGTAGGACCCGGCCCGTGTCGGCCAGGGATTGTCTTTGGAGGACGACACGCCGCGCCGTCCGGTCAGGATGTGGTCGTTCTGCGGTCCGGTCTTGCCGGACATGGCCTCGCTCAAGGGCATGACATAGTCCATATGTCCGCCGAGCGCGCGGTAGTCTTCTGCCCGCATGGTGAATTCGATCGGGGCCACCAGCGCGGGGGTCGGCACATAGCCGAAGGCGTTTTTGGGCATGCGCGTGACATCGGCCATTACGGTGATACCACCGCCGGGCCAGATATAGACCGGGGCGCCGCCGCAGCTGACATAGGTCAGGGATTGCTGAACCGATCGCGTCAGGCCCACAGGATGTTCGGTGACCCCGGAGCGCAGAGAGCCGCCCGCTCCCGCCATGAAGAGCACGGAGGTCAAGGCCGGTTCGCAATTCTCCTCGATCCGCTTCACGGAGGGCAGCAACCGGTCCGGCATGTCCTTCTCAACCGGGGTGAGGTCCTCGTCCAGTTCGAAATAGGCCGCGTGTTCCCCGGTGGTGGACACCATCAAAAGGGACAGGCCGGGCCGGGCGGTTTTGGGATTGAAGCTGCCGATAATGGCCAGAGGGTCCCGCAGATTGGTGCCGCCCCAGCCGGTGCCGGGCTCAGCCACCTGAAAGTAGCGCCCGGGGGTGGACCGGCGGCCATTGATCTTGATGCCTGTGGGCTCCCAGCCGATGACCTTGCCAGCCTGATGCTCGGACATGACCCCGGTGATGTGGTCGTCAACCACCACCACCTCGTCAACCAGCCCCTTCCACTGGGAGGCGAACATGCCAACGGTTGCCGAGCCGCAGCCGACCCGCATGCGTTCTTCCGGAACGCCGTTGATTTCCGGCGCTTCGCCGGCCTGCACCTTCAGCGCGGCGCCGCCGTCTATCTCCAGATCCACCGCCTCGCCATTGCACAGCGCCAGCATGGTGGAACAGGTCAGGCGGCCTTCTTTCTTCGAACCGCCTGTCAGGTGGTGCACACCGCCAAGGGACAGCATCTGGCTGCCATATTCGGAGGTGGTGACATGGCCGATAACCTCACCGTCCGCGCGTACGGACGCACATTCCTCGCCCAGATGCCGGTCCGTGTCGATCTTCAGCTTGACGCCGCAATAGCTGAAGATCCCTTCCGTCACTACGGTGATCATGTCGACACCGTCGACCTCGGAAGACACGATGAAGGGGGCTGGCTTGTAGTCCGGATAGGTGGTGCCTGCGCCGATGGCCGTCACAAACCCGTCCCGTGGGGTGACGATCTCCCCGTCCCATTCCTTTTCCAGAAAGGGCACCAGTTCGCCGCCGGAGGCTTCCGTCTTTTCCAGGATCTTCAAGGGGTCGAGCCGGATCAGCTGGCCGTTGTCGTTGGCATAGCGGTCACAGGCCCCGGAGCGCCCTTCGGCGATGTAGCACATCACCGGGCAAGCATCACAGCGGATCTTTTCAGGTTTCCCATCTGCGGCAGGCAAAGTCCTGTCTCCCCTCATGCAGTGCTTGCATTCGTTAGTATGCAAACATAATTTTGAAAAACGTGTCAATGCGGTTTGTGGCCGGAACGCGCCAAATTGCTGGGCAGGTTTGCTGCAATTGGCGCCAGATCCGTCAGTCGACGAAGGCCCGTTCGACCACAAATTGAGCCGGCTTGTTGTTTGCGCCCTCTTCCAGTCCGTGGCTGAGGCACAGCTCCTTAGTGTCTTTCAGCATGGCCATGGAACCGCAGATCATGGCACGGTCCTCTGCGGCTGTCATGCGGGGCAGGCCGAGGTCATCAAACAGTTTGCCGGTTTCAATCAGGTCGGTGATCCTGCCGGTGCGCGCGAAGTCCTCGCGGGTCACGGTGGTGTAGTGGACCAGCTTGTCCTGAACGAGTTCGCCCACCAGCGGATCGTCCCGCAGGGCGTTCACAAGGTCCTCGCCATATTTCAGTTCGGCGACCGTGCGGCAACCATGGGTCAGGATCACCTCATCGAATTTCTCATAGGTTTCCGGGTCCCGGATCAGGCTCGCAAACGGGGCAAGGCCGGTGCCGGTAGAGAACATCCAGACCCGCTTGCCCGGAATGAGCGCGTCATTGACCAGAGTGCCCGTTGATTTCTTGCGCATCAGAACCGTGTCGCCGGGCTGGATCTTCTGCAGATGAGAGGTCAGTGGGCCGTCCGGCACCTTGATGGAATAAAATTCCAGCTCCTCGTCCCAGGCCGGACTGGCCACCGAATAGGCCCGGAAGACCGGCTTATCCGCATTGGGCAGTCCGATCATGACAAATTCGCCTGAGCGGAAACGGAACTGGGCGGGCCGGTCGAGACGGAAGCGGAACAGGCTGTCCGTATAGTGCTGGACCTCTTTCACGGTCAGGGCGTAACATCCTGCCGGTACCTGGAACGGGGACGGTTTGCCCTGAAGAATGGGCGTGTCTGCATCGAGCGTGTCCGTCATGGTCGAGGGTCTCCTGGCTGTCGAAGGCGCGCGCTGGGCATTAATTTCATTAGTATACAAACAAAAAAATCAAAAAAGGCAAACAAAAAAAGCATGATGAAAATTTAAGCTTAAATTTCCGGGACCTGCCTTGACAGCCTAAATTGTTTGAGGCTCTAATTCGTTAGTATGCAAATGAAATGCATTGAGGACGCCGATGCAATTCCACAGACCGCAAACGGTTCGTGCTGCGCTGGATGTCTTGGCCGGTGAGCCGGTGAAGATTCTGGCTGGCGGGACGGATTTTTTTCCAGCCCAGGCCGGGCGAACCCGGCAGGAGCCGGTGCTTGATCT
The DNA here is from genome assembly GCF_056160985.1 of Roseibium sp. AWQ4_290. Lineage (NCBI taxonomy): Bacteria > Pseudomonadati > Pseudomonadota > Alphaproteobacteria > Hyphomicrobiales > Stappiaceae > Roseibium > Roseibium sp. AWQ4_290. The sequence goes on along the minus strand of NZ_JBSWYG010000015.1, from coordinate 158,374 downwards.
CAGCCGGATTGACGCGCTGCGGGGCATAGCCTGGCAAGATGATGTCTGGCGCTTCGGGGCGATGACCACCTGGACGGATATCCGCACCGCAGACCTGCCCTCCTGTTTCTCAGCCTTGCAGCTCGCGGCAGCCGAGGTCGGCTCCGTCCAGATCCAGAATGCTGGAACGATTGCGGGCAATCTCTGCAATGCTTCACCTGCGGCCGATGGGGTGCCGCCGCTGCTGGCGCTGGATGCGAGCGTGGAAATCGCCGGTCCGCTTGGGGTGCGGGTGCTGCCGCTTGCGTCCTTCCTGCAAGGGGTGCGCAAGACGGCGCTGGAGCCGGGAGAGTTTGTCACCGCCGTCCTCGTGCCCGGCCGTCCTTGGGAGCGGGCCGCGTTTCGGAAGCTCGGCGCCCGACGCTATCTGGTCATTTCCATCGCCATGGTTGCGGCCAATGTCGCCTGCGGCAGCGATGGCACCTTGTCCCGAGTGTCTGTTGCGGTCGGGGCCTGCTCGGCCGTAGCGCAGCGGCTGAGGGGGCTTGAAAACGCCCTTTTGGGGCTGGTACCCGGCTCGGACGCCTTTGCAAAGGTGATTGAAGAGACCGGATTGCCGGAAATCAAACCGATTGATGATGTCCGGGCTACGGCGGACTACCGGCTGGATGCGGTCAGAACACTCATAGCGCGGGCCATCACGGCTGCAGCCGAGGGAAGGGACTAGGTCATGGCGCTCATTGACGACGATACCCACACCGGCATTTCTTTCGATCTGAACGGCAAGCCCGTCCGTATTGACGGCCCGCCAAGCGAACGCCTGTCGCTTGCCCTGCGCGAGCGTGCCGGCGCAAGAGATGTCAAGGTCGGCTGCGATGCGGGGGATTGCGGGGCCTGTACGGTTCTGGTTGATAGCCTGCCGGTCTGTGCCTGCACAACGGCGCTGGGGCAGGTGGAAGACGCGAAGGTGGAGACCCTGGCGGGACTGGTTGACAACGATCCGCTGGCCGGAGCACTGGCCCAGTCGTTCCAGCGTCATCAGGCTGCCCAATGCGGCATCTGTACCCCCGGGATGATGGTGGCAGCGGTGCATCTTTTGCGCACAACGCAGCAGCCGGAGGAAGAAGCGGTCAAGGAGGCCCTCGGCGGGGTCCTGTGCCGCTGCACCGGTTACCGAAAGATCATCGATGCGGTGATGGAATGCGGACCGGATGCGGTCCCGGCGCCCGCCGGCTGGGTTGGTGCGGCCATGTCCCGCGTCGACGGCCTGCCCAAGGTGCGTGGCACGGAAAAGTTCGGCGATGATGTTGCGCCCGAAGACGCCCTGACCGTCCGGGTCGTGCGCTGTCCGCACCACCGGGCGGAGGTGGTCTTTGGCGATCTTGAGGCCTACCGGCAGCGCGAAGGGCTGGATCTTGTCCTGACGGCCGCCGACATTCCAGGCGCCAATTGTTTCGGAGTGATCCCGGGTTTTGAGGATCAGCCGGTTTTTGCCGAGGGTGAAACCCGGTTCAAGAATGAGGCTGTAGCAGCCATTGCCGGTCCCGGCGAGGTGGTGAATGCGCTTGATCTGACGCAATTCCCGGTCTCTTTCATGGCCCTGCCTCATGTCTTGCTGCCTGAAGGGGCTGAAGAGGCGGCGAAGCTTCATGCGGAGCGGGACGGCAACGTCATGTGCCGGGGCTTTGTCCGCCACGGGGCGCCGGAAGACGCGATGAAGACCGCCGCAGTTGTTGCGGAAGGGTCTTTTTCAACCGGCTTTATCGAACACGGCTATATCGAGCCGGAAGCCGCCTTTGCCCGGCGGGTGGAAGACCGGATCGAGGTGGCCTGCTGCACCCAGGCCCCGTTCATGAACCGGGACGGCCTTGCCGGGATTTTGGGCCTGCCGCGCGAGAGCGTGCGCATCATGCCGACGGCCACTGGCGGCGGCTTCGGCTCGAAGCTGGATTTAAGTGCCCAGCCCTATGCGGCGCTGGCCGCCTGGATCCTGAACCGGCCGGTGCGCATCACCTACAGCCGGGAGGAATCGATCACAACCTCCACCAAGCGGCACCCGTCCGAGATCACCATGAAGATCGGGGCGGATGCCAGGGGCAAGATTGTTGCGGTCGAATTTGACGGTGTTTTCAACACGGGCGCCTATGCGAGCTGGGGGCCGACGGTCGCCAACCGGGTGCCGATCCATGCCTCTGGCCCCTACCGGACGCCCAATTATGTGGCCCGTAGCGTCGGCCTGCACACCAACACGGCCCCCGCAGGCGCCTTCCGGGGCTTTGGCGTGCCGCAATCGGCCCTGGCCCAGGAACCGCTTTATGATGATCTGGCCAAGGCGCTGGGCATCGACCGGCTGGAATTCCGGCGCCGTAATGCGCTGAAAAACGGCGAGCCGACCGTGACCGGTCAGGTGTTCGAAAAGGGCATGGGCATTGCCGAATGCTTCGATGCGCTGGCCGGACCCTGGCGCCGGGCCCTGGACGAGGCAGCGGACTTCAACAAAAAAGGCGGCCCGCTGCGCCGGGGTGTCGGGGTGGCGGGCGGCTGGTATGGCTGCGGCAACACTTCCATGTCCAACCCGTCAATCATCCGGGCCGGGATTACCGCACGCGGCACTGTGGTGCTGCACCAGGGGGCGGCTGACATTGGCCAGGGTTCCAATACGGTCATTACCCAGATTTTTGCGACGGCTCTTGGCTTGCCTGTCGATCAGGTCGAGATCATTGGCCCGGACACGGATGTGACACCGGATGCGGGCAAGACGTCCGCAAGCCGCCAGACCTTTATTACAGGCAATGCGGCCCGGCTGGCCGGAGAGGCCTTGCGGGGAAGGATATTGCGGCTGGCCAATGTCGCGGAAACTGCCGAGATCCGTGCCGGTGATGGCGTGATCCGGGTCCGCGACACCGGCGGCGAACGGGATATTCAACTGGACACCCTGACGCCGGACAACGGCGATTATGTGCTGGAAGTTCAGGAAACCTATGATCCGCCCACCAAGCCGCTGGATGAAAATGGCCAGGGCGCGCCCTATGCGGTGTTTGGCACCACCGCCCAGATGGCGGAGCTGGAAGTCGATATGGAGCTGGGCACGGTCCGTCTTCTGAAGATCACCGCAGCCCATGATCTGGGCAAGGCTATCAATCCGCTGCTGGTGGAAGGCCAGGTGCATGGGGGCGTTGCCCAGGGCATCGGTCTGGCCCTGATGGAGGAATTCCTGCCCGGGCGCACGGAAAACCTCCATGACTACCTGATCCCAACCATCGGCGATGTGCCGCCGGTGGATACAATCATACTGGAAACCGGGGATGAACACGGGCCTTATGGTGCCAAGGGACTGGGGGAGCACTGCCTCATTCCAACAGCGCCCGCCATCATGAATGCCATTAAGGATGCCTGCGGCGCGCGGGTTGCCCACATGCCCGCCACCCCTGACAAGATCCGCGCCGCCATCAAGGCCGCAGCCAAAGCATAAGTGTGCTGCGGCTGCTGCCCGCCCTTTCCGGTCAAGACAAAGATTTAAGAGACATCCATGAACGTGCCCCCATCAAGTTCCACCGGCAGATCCGGGTCCAATGTGGCCGGGGTCGATGTTGGCGGAACCTTCACCGATCTCGTGCTTTATGACATGCACAGCCATACGGTGCGGCTCGCGAAGACGCCCACCACCCTGGACAATCAGGCCTTTGGGGTTCTGGCGGCGCTGGATCAGGCAGAGGCGCATCTGGCGGAGCTGGATCTGATTGTCCACGGCACCACCACGACCACAAACGCGGTTCTGGAGCGCACCTTGTGCCGCACCGGACTGATCACCACCACCGGTTTCCGCGATGTTCTGGAACTTGGCCGGCGCACCCGCCCCCAGCCCTATGGCATGAAGGGTGCGTTCCGGCCGGTGATCCCGCGCGATCTGCGCCTGGAAGTGCCCGAGCGCCTTTATGCCGATGGCAGCGTCTGCCTGGAGCTGGATGAAGAAGCCTTGAAGGACGCCCTGCTGGCACTGCTGGACAAGGGCTGCGAAGCCCTCGTGATCCACTTCCTGCATTCTTATGCAAATCCGGCCCACGAGATCAGGGCCGGGGAGATCGCTGCACAGATCTGGCCCAATCAGAACATCACCCTCGGCCATGCGCTGTTGTCGGAAAGCCGGGAATTTGAACGGGGTGTGACCGCCGCCATCAATGCCTCGGTCCAGCCGCTGCTGCGCCGCTATGTGGAGCGACTGGCCGAACAGCTGGCGGACAAGGGCTACCGCCATGATGTGCTGGTGATGAATGGCAATGGCGGCATGGTCTCTGCCCGGCATGTGGCGGCGGAAGCTGCCAAGACCGTCATGTCCGGCCCGGCCTCCGGTGTCATGGCGGCAGCCTATACCGGCCGCCGGGCCGCCATGCCCAACCTCCTGACCTATGACATGGGTGGCACCTCCACGGATGTTGCCCTGATCCGGGAGGCGGAACCGGCGGTCTCCAACGAGATCGAGATCGAATATGCCATGCCGATCCATGTGCCTATGGTGGATGTGCGCACGGTCGGTGCAGGAGGGGGCTCCATCGCCCGGATCACCGAGGCGGGCCTCCTTCAGGTTGGCCCGGAAAGCGCCGGGTCCACCCCGGGGCCGATCTGTTATGGCCGGGGGGGCAAAGAGCCGACCATTTCCGATGCCAATCTTCTGCTTGGCCGGATGAACCCGGAAAAGCTCAATTCTGTTGCCGCCCGTGTGTCCCTTGCCGATATTGCGGCCATCTTTGAGGAAAAGATCGGAACCCCGCTCGGCCTTAGCGCCGAAGAGGCCGCTGCCGCCGTGCTGCGCATCGCCAATGCCCGTATGGCCGATGCGGTGCGCATGGTCTCCATCAGCTTAGGGGAAGACCCGCGCGACTATGCGCTCTTTGCCTTTGGCGGTGCCGGCCCGCTCCACGCCACCGCCATTGCCCGCGAGCTTGGCGTGCCCAAAGTGCTGGTGCCCTCCCGGCCCGGCATTACCAACGCCCTGGGCTGTGTGGTTGCTGATTTGCGCCATGACTTCGTCAACACGATCAACCGGCCCCTGGCCGGGCTGGAGATTGACACCGTTCATACCCTGTTCGATCAGCAGGCCAAAGAAGGCCGGGCTCTGATTGAAAAGGAAAATGTCGAGATCGAGGATCTGCGCGAGATCTATTCCGTCGACATGCAGTTTATCGGCCAGACCCATCTTCTGCGCGTTGCCCTGCCGGGCCCGCGCCCAAGCCTTGAGGACCTGCAGGCCCGCTTCGAGGAAGTCTATTTCAACCGTTTCCATGTGACCTTGCCGGAAATCCGCGCCAATCTTGTCAATGTCAATTGCTCCGTCATCGGCCGCCGCGCCGAGATCGACCTGTCCCTGCTGATTGACCCGGCCGGGCGGGCGGCAACGCTGAACGCGGCACTGACTGGCCACCGCAAGGTCTGGTTTGACGGTTTGCTGGAAACGCCCGTCTATTGGCGCGACCGTCTGCCTCTGAATGCGGAGTTGACCGGCCCGGCCATTGTCGAGCAAATGGACACCACTATTGTGATCGGCCCGGGCGACCGGGCGGTGCAGGATGCCGACGGCAATATCATCATTGAACTTGGAGCGGCCTCATGAGCATCGATCCGATCACCTTGAGCGTCATCCAGTCCGGCCTGCAGCAGGTCTGTGACGAGATGGATCTGAGTTTTTCGCGGGCCGCCTTTTCCCCCGTGATTGCCGAAGCCAATGACCGGTCTGACGGGATCTATTCCGCCGTGGACGGATCCCTGATTGCCCAGGGTGCAGGCGGGCTGCCGGTTTTTGTCGGCACGATGCAATATTCCACGCGCACCCTGATCGAGATGATCGGCCGCGGCGAGGTGGCCGCCCCGGAGCCAGGCGATATCTATATTGTCAACGACCCGTATCTTGGCGGCACTCACCTGATGGATGTGCGTTTTGCCATGCCGTTCTACCGGGACGGAGAGATCTACTGCTGGCTGTCCAACACCGGCCACTGGCCCGATACGGGCGGGGCTGTGCCGGGTGGGTTTTCCGCCTCGGCCACCTCGGTAGAGCAAGAGGGCCTGCGTCTGCCGCCGGTGCGGCTTTTCAAAAAGGGCCAGCTGGACGCGGAAATCTACGCGATCATCTGTTCCAATATTCGGGTTGCCGAACAGCGCATCGGCGATGTGAAGGCCCAGGCAGCAGCCCTGCTTGTGGGTGCTGAACGGCTTGGCCGCATTCTCGACCGCTATGGCGATGAGGTGGTGAAGGAGGCGATCGAGGAGCTGCGCCAGCGCGCCAGCGATCAGATGCGCGCCAATCTGCGCCTCATCCCCGACGGCACCTACCGCTCCAGGGCATTCGTGGATTCAGACGGCGTGGTCAACGAGCCGCTGGTGATCGATCTGAAAATCACCGCAAAAGACGGCGAGTTGACCTTTGATTTTTCCGGTTCATCCGCCCCCTGTCGGGGTCCGATGAATTCCGTTCTCGCCACGACGTTGTCTTCGGTCTATCTGGCCATGCGCCACATCTTCCCCGACGTGCCGATCAGCGCCGGGGCCTTCGAGCCGCTCAAGGTGATCAGGCCCGAGGGCACATTTCTCGATGCGCAATATCCGCGCCCCGTCTCGGGCTGTGCAGCGGAAGTCAGCCAGCGCATTGCAGAAGCAGTGTTTGCGGCTTTGGTGGAGGCTCTGCCGGACCGGGTGACGGCGGCGCCTGCTGGCAGTTCCGGCAATTTCGCCCTGGGTGGGTTTGATCCGGCCCGTGGGCGCGGGTATGTCATGTACCAGATTTCCGGCGGCGGGTATGGCGGCAATTCCGATCATGACGGGCTCTCCAACGGCTGTTCCACCATCGGCATCTCCAAGGCCCCGCCGGTGGAAATCATGGAGCAGCAATTCCCGGTTCTCTATCACCGCTACGCGCTGCGGGAAGGTTCCGGCGGGGCCGGCAAACAGCGCGGCGGTTTCGGGCTGGACTATGAAATCGAGCTGTTGCGGGGGCAGGCCACTGCCAGCTTCGTCATGGATCATGGCCGCTTCGGCCCCCAGGGGGCCCTTGGCGGCAAGGATGGCGAGCCGAACACGGTGACCGTTTGGCAGAACGGGCAGGAGATTGTGCCCGAACATCTCTCCAAGGCCCAGGATATTCCCTTGAGCCCGGGCGACCGGGTTCGTGTCGGCACCCCGGGCGGCGGTGGCTATGGCCCGCCGGAACACCGGGATCCTGCCGATATCCGCGAGGATGTCCGCTTGGGATATTATACGCAAGACAAGATCCAATCGGCTTTCGGCGTGGAGCCGTAGGCGGCAGACGGCGGATTCTTTGACCTGCACATTGTTCCAGCCTCAACAAACAAGACGCAGCCAATAGGTTCTTGTTTGTTGAAGCCGGTACTTTTCCGTGCCGCCTTCCGATGGAGCCAAACCGATTTGTCTTTTGCGTTGACGTCTCTGATATCACACCGTGAAAGGCAAATCCGGTGACCTGCGATTTGCGCTAAACTTTTGGCTTTTCCGGGACTTCATTTGACGACTTCGTGCCCGGAGCGTTGTCCAACGTCTGGCCGAAATCGAGGAGGATGGCATCAAAGGCACCACTGGAAAGGATCTGTTTCAGCCCCCTGTTGAAGTCCGCAATAATCTGCTCACCGTTCTCCAGATCTCTGGATACGGCAATATGCAGGCCTGCGCGGTTGAGTGGCGGCTTCAGAATTTTGAAGTCGCCAAGAGATGGCCCGACAAGTTGCTTTAGCGCAAACAAGTTGGGGGCCTTGCTGCCGGCAACCATATCCAGGCGGCCATAGACCAGTTTTCTGATGTTGTCGTCATAGTTGGTGGCCTCGACCTTGTTCAGAAAATCGGCCTTGTCGAAATCAGTCTGGTAAGCAAAGCCGCGGCCAACACCGATCGTGTAACCCTGAAGGTCCCGAAGGCTGTTGTAAGTGTTCAGCGCCACGGTCTTGCGCGCGATGAACACAAGTTCATCGTAGTAGACCACGTCACTGAAGAGAAAGGTTTGTCTCCGGTCCGCTGTGCTGCGAACGCCAAGGAGGATATCTGCTTCGGTCTTTTCAACCAGAACCATGGCGCGTTTCCACGGCACGAACCTAACGGTGACGGGCTGGTCGACGGCTTTGAAAGCTGCGGCAACCAGCGCAGTGAGAAAGCCGTTCTTGGACAAATCTGCCGAATAGTAAGGAGGCCAGCTGGAGGTGACCATCTGCAAGGGGCGGGCCTGGATTTGCAGACAAGCAGAAAGCACCACTGAGAGATGTATAAACACGAGAAGAGATATGCGTTTTACGGCCACTTTCATAGTCGTCAAACCTGCAATTTTTCTGCTGTTGTCACACGCTACTCAGCCGTGACAAAAACGGCAACAGTGTAAGAACAAAAAAGAACTGTTGAAATTTCTTTAACAACTGAAGGAATTCAGTATTCAATTTCCTAGCGGAACTTTAGCAATTGACATTCCGGTGAAGGTTGTGAAGCGCGCGAGCCGGTTTTTATTGAACGCTCGCCAGGGCAGATTTGAGCAGCGTTTCTATCATGGGGCGCCGGTCGAGCAGGCGCCGGGCAAGCGCAGTGTCCAGCGTCAGGCCTGTGTCGGATGACGCAAGGCAGGCGTCCGTCTTGTCGAACGGTGTCGGATAGTCGGCAGTGGCGGCAAATGGCCCGAACCCGGCCCGGGACAGGATGATGGCACCCAGCATGGTATCGGCTTCGGCAGCGGGATATTCGCCGTTACCTTGCTGCGCCTGACGGGCGAGCGCCCCCATCAGCACGGGCGCTTCAGCTCTGGGATAGGCGATCATGGGTTTACGCCTGAGCGGGTCCGGATCGCCGTCAAAAAGTGCCATCGGCGTGGACAGCAAAAAGGTTTCAGACAGGCCTGGGGCGTGCAACGGCGGATGCAGAAAGGCAGCGTCGAGCGTGCCCTGTTCAAGGCGTTTTTCCAGCCCGGCGGTCGTTCCCTCAACCAGCCTGACCCGCGCATGGGGGTAGTGCTGCCGGAAGGCGGTCAGCGTCGGAATGAGGATCTGATAGGCCGCTACCTGGGTCATGCCGATCCGCAAGGTCTGACCTAGCCCGGCGTGGGCATTGCGCGCTGATTGCGCGGTTTCCAGCGCAGCGGCAATCACCCGCTCCGCCCCTTCGACAAATTGTACGCCGGCTGGCGTTGCGGCAACGCCGCTGCGGTCCCGGTCAAACAGTTTGACGCCAAGTTCTTCCTCAATGCGCCGAAGCCGAGAGGACAAGGCTGGCTGGGTGATATTCAACCGGCGGGCTGCCCTGCCGAAATGCGCCTCTTCAGCAATGGCAATCACACTTTCATAGTCGAGCAAGGCAAACATTCGATAACCTTTTTTTATCGAACTTCTCAGCTGAAAGCATCGAAACACGGCTTCCATATCCCAAACTTATATTCCGATCCTCCCGGATCAAGTTCTTTAGGACCCCGGTACATGGAGAACCTCGTGAAGACCTTGCTCATCAATCTGTTTCTATCCACCAGTCTGGCTGCCTCTGCTTCTGCTCAGGTGGCCGGATCTCGTGACGCACGCGGACCAATGGATTTTAAAGGCCGTTTTCTGGTGTCGGCGCAAGACGCCGACATGGTCGCCTCGGCCTATGTCAACGGTCTGTTGGGGCCGCGCGAGGGGCGCGATACGCTGGCCGTCATACCGCTGGAGGGCGATCCGCGCGGCTGGCGCGCCCAGGAGGTGTTTGCCTCCAATTCCGTCGGCGGGCCGCCCGCCGTGGTCGACCTGTCGCCGGATGGCCGTTATGCGGTGGTGATTGAAACCTGGACCGAGCGGCCTCAGACGGATGAGGTTCATCGCTTCAGCGATCTTGCCTTCGGCAACCGGCTGACGGTTGTTGACCTGTCAGACCCGGCCAGCCCCAGGACCGTGCAGGAAATAGAAGGCCCGGCGCGTCCGGAGGCTGTCCGCTTTTCCCCAGACGGCTCCCTCTTGGCGGTCAGCTACCATCCGGCCGGAGGGGGCAAGGATGCGCCCCTGGCTCTATACCGCTTTGCCGATGGCCGGCTTGGGGAGATGGTGCGCCCGGAGATCGACGGCTGGGACACGAGCCAGCGGCTGATTGATCTCGATTGGCACCCGGCCGAGCCCATTCTGGCGCTGGTCGACGGGACAGGGGGCGCAACGCTGCGCTTCGCGCGTGTCACGGAGGATCTAGCAGTCGAACCTTTCGGCAATGTGGTTGATATTGAACGGGCGCCTTTCCGCGCGATTTTCACGCCCAACGGCAAGCATGTTGTCCTGAGCGGTCTTTATTGGGGTCCCGACATTCAGGGTCTTTGGACGGAAGCGCCGCGCGGCTCGGTTCTGACCGTGCGCATGAATGCAGAAACGCGTGAAGACGGTACCGTGCGCCATGCTTTTGTTGACCGCAGTCTGACGGGAGTATCACCTGAAGGGCTCGCCGTGTCTCCGGACGGGCGCTGGGTGGCCACAACCAATCTGGAGCGCAGCTATCTGCCTTATGACGATAAGCGGATTACCTGGTATTCGTCCATCACCCTGGCAGCGCTTGACCAGGAGACCGGCGACCTGACCGAAGTGGGAACATTCGCTTATGACGGCATTCTGCCCGAAGCTGCGGTGTTCGACAATTCCAGCTCTTATCTGGCAGTCGCAAACTATGATCACTTTGATGACCGCAAAGAAGGCTCCAGTATCGACTTCTGGCGGCTTCAGAGCGATCCGCTGGATCCGGGCAACACCCAACTGATCAAGACCGGCTATACCGTGCCGGTGACGCGGGGCGCCCATTCCATGGTGATCGCGCGTTAGGGCGTCGGCCAGAGTCACGGACCCGGACTGTTCCGGCGGGGCGTCTGTCCGCACAAACGGGTAATAGCCTTGAAAGCAAGCCGCGTTTCATAAGGTGGGCCGTTCGCTGCCTGACTTCAAAGAGGTCAACGCAAAGGGCAGAACAGTCTATTTTCCTTGAAACGCGGCGCGCTTTGGTATGCCTTTGGCCTCCCGAGTTACAAGGCGCACTGACCGATGTCCCGGCCTGGCATCCAGCCTCGAGGGTTTGCCTCAGCCATCGTCCCGATGGGATGGCAGTCTTCTTGCTTGCGCCTGAGCGGGTCCTGATTGCCGTCAAACAGTGCCATCGGCCTGGACAGCAAGAAGGTGTCAGACAGGCCGGGGGTGTGTAGCGGCGGATGCAGAAAGGCGGCGTCGGGCATGCCCTGTTCGAGGCGTTTTCCAGCCCGAATTGCATAAAAACAACCATTTCTAGATGATTTTGTTCGATTTGCTTCGCTGTCTTTTATTTGTTTGAGGACACACTTCGAATGCAGGAATATCAGGGCGCTTTTGAGCAAGAACGGCGGCCTGCTTGCACGGCCAGGGCCTTTGTGAGGCGTCCTGTATTTCTCTAAAGTGTCACGATTTACGGTACAGTTATCGACTGCTCTTGGATGGAGTGCTGAGGGCGGACGTGGGTTGAGTCGTCACAAAAACGTCGTAAAATCGGGAAAATACTTCCTGATCCTTTAAAAAACTGTCGCATATCCATGATATGGCGCAGTCTTATTGTCCCGATAAACGGGACGATTATTTCAAAATACGTTTGCCTCTCTTCTTGCTGGCAACACGGGCGCTCCGCATAGTCGCGGGGCAACGGGCCAAGCAGTTTTCCCAGCCCCGCATTTCACAGGAGCCGAACAATGATCCGCATGTTTACGACTTCGATGCTCGTCCTGATGACGGCGACGGCCGCGTCCGCAGCAGACCTGACGGTCTACAGCGCCGGTCCGAAGCCGCTTTCGTCAGCACTGGCCGAAGCCTTCACCGCCAAGACTGGTATCAAGGTCAATCTCTTCCAGTCCAATTCGGGCAAGGTCATGGCCCGCTACCAGGCCGAAAAAGCCAACCCGCAGGCCGATGTCATCATCTCTGCCTCCTGGGGCCATGCCATCACCCTGTCGGAGGCCGGAGAGCTGGTTTCCTACAGCTCCCCCAATGCGGCAACCGTTCCAGACAGCCTGAAGACGGAAGACTATGTGGCCCAGGGCGCCGCGGCCCTCTCCATCGCCTATAACACGTCCCTGGGCCTGCCCGCGCCGGCCGAATGGACGGACCTGACCGCAGACGCTTACCGTGACATGGTCACCATGCCGGATCCGTCGGCCTCCGGCTCCGCTCTCACCCTGGTGCAGGGATTGGCCAGCCGCGACGCCGACGGCACCTGGACACTGCTGAAAGAACTGAAAGCCAATGGCATGATCGTGCCGGGCGCCAACAAGGCCGCCCTGAACCCGGTCCTTTCCGGCGCACGCGGCGTCGTCTTCGGTGCAGTGGACTATATCGCGCTGGGCCTGAAGGCCAAGGGCGAGGCCATCGAGGTCGTCTATCCGTCCAGCGGCACCGTTCTTGCGCCGCGCCCGATCATGATCCCGAAATCGACCGATCAGCTGGCAGACGCCGAGAAGTTCGTCGATTTTGTGCTCTCCGATGAAGGTCAGGCGCTCGTGGCCAAGCGCCTGATCCTGCCGGCGCGTACCGATGTCGAAGCGAAGCGGGCCGGCTGGGACGAGCTGAACCTGATCGAGTTTGACTATGTTAAAGCCGCAGCCGATGCGGCCAAGACCAAGGCAACGTTCAAAGGCCTGGTCGAGTAAGCACGTGATGCAAATGGCCCCCCGCAAACCGGTCCAGGTCCGGTCGGGAGGCGCGATCCGCGCCTCCCTTTTCACCGCGACCATGGGCACCGCCCTTGCCGTCGTGGCTCTGCCGATCCTGGCCATCGTCCTGTTTGCCATCTTTCCCAAACTGAACGAATTGTCCTTTGCCGGGGCCTTCACCAATCTGGGCCCGCATCTGGCGGACCCACGGCTCGTGCCTGCAGTTGTCAACTCCGTTTCGCTGGCTCTGTCGGTCTGCGCCATAGCCACCATCATTGCGGTGATTGCCGCGCTCATCCGGGTCAATCTGGGGCGCAGCGGCGCCATCTGGGATCTATGTTTCCTGGTTCCCTTCCTGATCCCGCCCTTTACCGGTGCCTTTGCCTGGATCCAGCTTGGCCAGCGGCACGGGTTCATCGAACAGCTGCTGGGGTTCAATCTCACCTTTGTCCTGTTCACCTTTTCCGGTGTTGTCGCGGTGATGGCGCTGAACCTGTTTCCGATTGTCTATTTCACCACGTCCAGCTCGCTGCAGATTGTCGGCAAGCGTTATGACGAGGTGGCCCGCGTCTTTGGCGCAGGCGCGTTGCGCCGCCTCTTCCGCATTGTTTTGCCGCTGGTCGGCACCGCGATTGTGTCGAGCAATCTTCTGGTCTTCATTCTGTCCATTGAGGAATTCGGCACGGCCGAAATCCTGGGCCGCCGGGCCGGTATCGATTTTGTGGTCACCTATATCCACGAAAAGCTCAGCGACTGGCCGATCGACCTTCCGGGCGCCTCGGTGCTGTCGCTGATCCTGATTGTCATCGCGCTTTGTGCCTATTTCCTGCATTTGCGGCTCACGCAGCACGTGGCAACCAGCGTCGATGAAGTTCAGGCGCAATCCTCCCGCCCGCAGTTCGGCCCGCTCTGGACCGCCCTCGGCCATGGGGTGCTGTCGGTGATCGCCTTTGTCGCTGTGTTCCTGCCGCTGCTTTCCATACTGCTCAGCGCCATGATGCAGCGCATGACGGCGGGGCTTACCCTCTCGAACCTGAATTTTTCCGCCTTTGTGGAGCTGTTCACCACCCAGGAAGATGCGCTGGATGCGCTGTTGACCAGTCTGCATCTGGCCACCGTGACCGCGTTGGTTTCGGTCGTGATCGGCGTTCTGGCAGCGTTTTTCATTGTAAGATGGCGCAGCGCCCTGTCGGCGCCTTTGGACTTTCTGTTAACCCTGCCCAACGCGATCCCGTCCATGACCGTTGCAGTCGGACTGATCCTGGTGTGGAACCAGGCCTTCTGGCCCTGGACCCCGTATAACACCTGGTGGATCATGCTGCTGGCCTATACCTGCATTCTGCTGCCCTATCCTGTGCGCATGATTACCGGCACGCTGCGCCAGTTGCCCATGTCCATGCAGGATGCTGCCGTGGTCTATGGGGCAACGGATCTCGGCGTGATCTGGCGGGTCAACGGCCCGGCGCTGCTGGGGGTGTCGGTCGCCGCCGGTTTCATTGTCTTTTCCATTGCCTCCCGCGAGCTGGTCACCTCGCTCATGCTCACCCCGCCGGGTTTTGAGACCGTCTCAACCTTTGTTTTCAACCAGTTCGACCAGGGCTCCGTGAACATGGCCATGGCGATGAGCATCGTTTCGGTCCTGATTTCCGGCAGTTTCATCGCCCTTGGAAATTATCTTCACAGCCTGCGCGGCGAGAAAGGGCACTGACCCGTGATCCAGATCGAGAACCTTCGCAAAAGCTTCGGGCCGGCCGAGATCCTCAAGGGCATTTCCCTGGATATTGAGGAAGGTGAATTCGTCACCCTTCTGGGCGCGTCCGGCTGCGGAAAATCAACCTTGCTCCGGATCCTTGCCGGGCTGGAGCGGGCAGACAGCGGCGCGCTGGTCTACAACGATACCAAGCTTGATGCGGCCGCCGAGGGCCGATTTGTCCCGGCCCAGGCGCGGAAATTCGGCTTTGTCTTTCAGGATCATGCCCTGTGGCCGCATCTGTCGATTGACGACAATATCGGGTTTCCTTTGCGCAGCTATGGCTGGGCCAAGGCCGACATCGCCCGCCGCGTTGCCGAGGTGCTTGCGCAGGTGCAGATGTCGGACCAGGCGGGCAAGTTTCCGCGCCAGCTGTCGGGCGGGCAGCGCCAGCGTGTCGGCATTGCCCGGGCGCTGGCCCTGTCGCCGAAAGTCATCCTGCTGGATGAGCCGCTGGCGAGCCTTGATTCCAACCTGCGCGACGATCTGGGCCACGAGATCCGCAAGCTGGCCAAGCAGTTCGGCCTCACCTGTATCAATGTCACCCATGACCGGCGCGAGGCGCAGATCCTGTCCGACCGCATCGCCGTGATGGTGTCCGGCCAGATCCAGATGGCCGGGGCGCCGCTGGACGTTTTTACCAAGCCCAGGTCGCGGGAAATTGCCAAATTCTTGAATGCGGGCAACATTCTGCCCAGCACGCTGCTGGCGCTTGAGGGCAGCGGTCCGGAGGCGGCGTCAGCGGAGTGGGGCCTTCTGCCCAGAAATGCGGTGCAGATTGTGGACAACAACGGAGACGTGACCGCCCGCATTGAGGACATGGTGTTCATTGATGGCCGGTTTGAGGTCACCGTGGGCCTGAAGGGCCACAGCATCACCTTCTTTTCGGACACACGGCCGGACCCAAGCAAAGAGGTCGCCTTGAGTATTCGCAAAGACCAGATTGTTCCCCTGGAAGCTTGATGTCCGGAACGCCAGATGCAGACCCTGAATGACCTCAAGATCCTGGACGCCATTGCCCAGTTCGGCTCCATCCGCAAGGCCGCCGACCACATGTCGATGACCTCGTCTGCGCTCAGCCGCAAGATCCTGGCGCTGGAGGCACATTTCGGCGTGGATCTGTTTGAACGCACCTCCAGGGGGTTGCGGCTGAACCCGTCCGGGCAATATCTTGCTGTCCATGCGCGCGCGCAATTGGCGGAGCTGGAAAAGGTGCGCGGTGAGCTTCTGGCCATCAAGAAGTCGACCATCGGCCATGTGCGGATCTGCGCGAGCCAATCGGTTTTGGAGAGCTTTCTGCCGGTGTATCTGGCCAAGTTCCAGCAGAAAAACCTGAAAGTGACCGTCGCCGTCAACCATTCCTCTTCCGCTCGGGCGCTCACCGATCTGCAGGAATTCCATTCCGACATTGCCCTTTGCCTCAATCTGCCGGACCACCCCGATTTGGCCGTCCTGGGGGCGGCGGACCAGGAGATTTATGCGGTCGTGTCTCCGGACCATCCGCTTGCCGGGCGCAAGGAAGCGGGTCTTCCGGAGATCGCAAAACACCGGGTTGTGCTGCCGCCACAGGGGTCTGGCCTGCGCCTGATGCTGGACCGGCAGGCCAGTGAAGACGGTGTCTCTCTTCATCCCGTGGTGGAGAGCAACACCTATGCGTCCATTGCCCGGGCCTGCCGTTCGGGCGGGCTGATCACCTTTGGACTGTCCCTTTATGACCAGGGCGGGGACGGCGACGGCGATGTTGCGTTGCTGCGGATCCGCAACATGAAACCGGCCAATGTGCGGTTGGTAAAGCTGCGCGAGCGCACCCTGTCGCCGGCTGCGGCCAAACTGGCCCAGTTCCTGGCCAAAAATCTGCGCAATGCCGGGCGGGAGAGCCCTCTTTCTCAGGCATCCGCCTAGAACAGGTCCTGCAACAGCGGGGCCGGTTTGCCGGCGGACGTGCGGAAGATCCCAAGCGCCGGGCTCTTGCGTCCCGCACCTTTCTTCCGGGCGCTGTCCTCAAGACACAAGGAAAACAAGATGACACTTTGGGTCACCGCCGACACTCATTTTGGAGATTGTGAGGTTCTTGGGGCAGGGAGGAACGGCTCCAAAACCGCCCGGGCGTTCCGCAGTCTTGAGGACATGAACGCATGTATCGCCGACAACTGGAACGACCGGATCAGCGATCAGGATGTCGTCTATCACCTTGGCGATGTCTTCAGCGGCGAAGGATGGCAGATGCTGGCGCGGCTAAAGGGCCGCAAGCATCTGATCCTGGGAAATCATGACAATCCAGCGTCACCTCATCTGACGGCGGTCTTCGCAAGCATCTCCTTGTGGAAGACGTTTGCGGACAGCAAAACGGTTCTGACCCATCTGCCCCTGGATCTTTCGGAGCGCAGCGGGCTGGGCCTGCGGTTCGAGCGCAACATCCATGGCCACTTGCACCACCGGCCCGCGCCAACGCTACGGCATATTTGCACCAGTGTCGAGCAGACAGCGTATAAACCGGTCAATCTGGAAGACCTGATGAGGGACCGGCAAGATCGCCCTCGCCAGCCACCCGCCCCGGAGGTGCCGCGCTCATAGGAAGGCAAACCCGCGCGATTGGATGCCACGCCGAACTTCGGCAAGGGCGCCTTATACCTTGGGAGGCCGAAGCTAAAGGGTCCTATCATCAAGCGCCCGGCTCAAGCCGATGGGAATGACTTCGAAGACAACCGTGAATCCGGTGGGAACAAAAGAGGCTTGGGGCTTGACCATTTGAACGGAATTAGACCACCAATCTCGCCCGATAGAGCACCCTCTGACCGGTTTTGGAGGGCTTGGCGAGGCGCAAATGGCAGCGCGATGCGGGTATCGGGCACGATCTTCAACAAGATCAGCGGTTGCTTATCCGCAAGCGGATCAGAAGTGCAAAACTGATCGCCACTAAAACGATCCGCATCTTTTGTTCGATCAAAGACCGGGCGATGCACCGGCCGAAGGTGCTGCAACAGCGGCCTTGTGTGGCGTGTTTCAACCTGCAGGACGGCGTTGCGATGCTTGAGCGGCCAATCGGCCGCGCTTCACTTCGCGCCTTGCCGGCAAATTGGAACAAGCCACCAGATGGGTCTCCATCAAGGGAGATTGCGACGAGGCGGCGGCGGGTGGTCTTGCGCTGCACAACGGAATTTAGTTGACGTTTTTGACGAACTGAAATTAATTTCATTTGTGGAATAAATTTCAAAATACGCACGGCTGGCTTGGGAGGGCCTTTTGGCGAAAGGTGTGTCGCATCTGAAACTGCAGGAAGAAACCGAGCTGGCCGCCCGGGCCGCCTGGTTGCACTTTGTCGGCGGGCTGACCCAGTCGGAAGTGGCTGTCAGGCTTGGCGTATCCGGAACGCGCGCGCATCGTCTGATCGTCAAGGCGCAGGGGCTTGGCTTCGTCCACATTTCCGTCGACGCCTCCGCCGCGCCCTGTGTGGAGCTGGAAAACACGCTGATCGACGCCTTTGGCCTGACCATGTGCCGGGTGGCCATGGATCTGGGCGAGCCGGGCCCGATCCCATTGAAAGCTCTCGGAGCTTTGGGCGGCCATTGGCTGACCCGGCTTCTGGACACGCAGAGCCACAAGGTCATCGGTGTCAGCCATGGGCGTACCATTGCCGCCTCCGTGGAGGCCATGCAACGCCGGGAGGCGGGCTCAACGGTGTTTGTCTCGCTGCTGGGCGGGTTGACCCGCTCGCTGGCGGCCAACCCCTATGATGTGATCCACCGGCTGGCGCAGGTGACCGGCGCAGAGGCCTATCTGATGCCGGCGCCGCTGTTCACGGATTCGCCAGAGGACAAGGCGGTGCTGGCGTCCCAGTCCATGGTCCGCGATGCGTTCCGGCGCATGCAGGATTGTGACCTTGCGGTGGTCGGCATTGGCGATCTGAAAACCTCGGCCGGGTCTCTTGCCTACGGGCCGGAGGGGATCGCGGGCGAGCTGGCTGGGCAGGGCGCGGCCGCGGAAATTCTGGGACAGTTTCTGGACGGCGCGGGCCGCCAGATTTCAACGTCGCTCGACGGCAAGGCCATGGCCATGCCGCTTGAGGACTTGCGCGGCCGGGAGGTGGTCGCGATTGCAGGAGGTCTCGGCAAGGTCGAGGCGGTCAGGGCCGCGCTCTGCAGCGGGCTTCTGACGGGACTGATTATCGACGAGGCAGCCGCCCGGTGTCTTGTTGAGGGTCTGAGCGGCCGCCGCGCCGCCGGAGCCGCTTAAACCCGCGGGCGATCTGGGAGGAACGTCATGTATGAGAAAGAGAAGGACCTCGTAAACGCCTATATCAGGGGTCAGATGAGCCGCCGCAGCCTGCTGCGCTCGCTGGCGGCCCTGGGCGTATCGGCCGCAGGCGCCGGAATGCTGGTGAACGCGGCGGCGACCCGCGCTCTGGCAGCGGATTTTGACTGGAAAAAACACTCCGGTAAATCGGTCAAGCTGCTGCTCAACAAGCATCCCTATACCGATGCGATGATCGCCAATCTGGACAATTTCAAATCCCTGACGGGCATGGATGTCACCTATGACATTTTCCCGGAGGATGTTTATTTCGACAAGGTGACGGCGGCCCTGTCCTCCGGCTCCAGCGAGTATGATGCCTTCATGACCGGCGCCTACATGACCTGGACCTATGGTCCGGCGGGCTGGATCGTCGATCACAATGAATGGCTGAACGACCCGTCCAAGACCAATCCGCAATACAACTGGGCGGACATGAATGAAGGCGTGCGCAAATCCTGCGCCTGGAACGGCAAGCCGGGCGGTGCCCTCGGCTCCGACGATGCCAAGCAATGGTGCATTCCCTGGGGATATGAGCAGAACAACCTGACCTACAATGCCGCCATGATGGAACAGGCGGGGGCGCAGGTGCCGACCAACCTGGATGAGCTGATCGAGGTGGCGGCCAAGCTGCAGGCGGCCAACAGCGGGACCTACGGCATAGGCGTGCGCGGCTCGCGCAGCTGGGCCACCATCCATCCGGGCTTCCTGTCCGCCTATGCCAATCTGGGCGAACATGACCTGAATGTCAGCGGCGATGGCAAATTGTCGGCGGCCATGAACACGGCCGGGTCCAAGGATTTCCATGCCAAATGGGTCAAGATGATCCAGGATTCCGGCGCGGCCGACTGGTCCACCCACACCTGGTATCAGGTCGGTACGGATCTGGGCGCAGGCAAATCCGGCATGATCTATGACGCCGATATTCTCGGCTATTTCATGAATGGCGGTGACAACGCCATGGCGGGCAAACTGGCCTATGCCCCCTTTGCCGCCTCCGGCAATGGCGCACCGACGCCCAATATCTGGATCTGGTCCCTGGCCATGTCGAAATTCTCCAAGGATCTCGATGCCACCTGGTACTTCATGCAGTGGGCATCGGGGCCCGAACACGCCCTGTTCGGGGCCACTCAGATGGACTTTGTCGACCCGGTGCGCAATTCGGTCTGGGCCGACAGCGGCTTCCGCGACCGCCTGAACAGGTCCTATCCGGGCTATGTGGAAATGTATGACGCGTCCGCACCGGGTGCATCCATCAAGTTCACCGCCCAGCCCCTGTTCTTCGATCTGACCACCGAATGGGCGGCCACGCTGCAGAAGATGGTGGCCAAGGAAGTGCCGGTGGATGAAGGGCTGGACCAGCTGGCCACCAGCGTCAACCGGCAGCTCAAGGAAGCCGGCCTCGGCTGAGCCCCCTTTCGCAAGGCGGGCCGGTTGTCCGGCCCGCCTCCTGTGACCCGACCAGGTTTTTAAGACATGGCCAATGACACCGTGGCCCGTGCTGCGCCGACGCGCATCCGGGTTTCGAGACAGCTGTTTCCCTATCTCCTGAGCCTTCCGGCCCTGCTGGTCTGTATCGGGATCCTGATCCCGTTCTTCACGGCGGTCTGGTTTTCGCTCCAGCGCTACCGTCTGTCCCAGCCCTGGAACAGGGGCATGAACTGGGGCGAGAATTATCTCAACTTCCTTACAGATCCCTCGTTCTGGAATACGCTGAAGGTCAGCCTGGTCTATGCGGGGCTGACGGTCGGGCTGGAGCTGCTGCTGGGCCTGGCCATCGCGCTTTTGTTGCAGAAGCGCTCCACCTTCAACAATTTCATCTCCATCATGCTGCTGATGCCCCTGATGACGGCCCCGGCGCTGGCCGCGCTCATGTTCAAGCTGATGACCAACCCGAATTTCGGGATCTTGAGCTATTTTGCGCAGGTTCTGGGGTTCGGCGACATGCGCTGGGGCTCAGATCCCTCTACCGCGCTTCTGACCGTGATTCTGGTGGATATCTGGGTCTATACGCCCTTCATCATGATCCTGCTTCTGGCCGGGCTCCGCTCCCTGCCCAAACAGCCCTTTGAGGCGGCTGCCCTCGACGGGGTGCCCCGGCTACAGCAGTTCTGGCGCATCACGCTGCCGATGCTGCTGCCCTATATCCTGACCGCCTCCCTGTTCCGCCTGCTCGATTCCATCCAGCAATTCGACATCATTTACGCCATGACCCAGGGCGGGCCCGGCGACCGGTTGATGGTGTTCCAGGTGGAGGCCTATCTGAACTTCTTCCAGTCCACCAATGTGGGCCGCTCTGCTGCCCTGCTTCTGATCCTGTGGGCGATCACCTTTGTCCTGTCCAATCTCTTCATCAAGAACTGGCTGCGCCTGCGCGAACGCGCCAGAGGGGAGGCTTGAGCCATGCACCAGTATTCACCGCTTGAGCGGGTGCTCCGGGGCATTGCCCTGACCGCGATCGTGATCTTCTTCATGTTCCCGATCCTCTGGATCGTGCTCATGAGCCTGCAGACCAACGAGACGATCCTGCGCTCGCCGCCTTCCATGGTGTTCCAGCCGACCCTGTCCAACTATGCGGCGATCATTGCCGGCCGGCTGGACAGCAATGTCGCCTCCATGGACATCGCCTTCATGCACAATCTGATGAATTCGGTGATCCTGTCGGTGGGCTCCGTCGCCCTGTCGCTGGTGCTGGGCGTTCCGGCGGCCTATGCCTTTGCCCGGCACAAGTTCCGCGGATCGGAGGACATTGCCTTCACCCTGCTCAGCTTCCGTTTTGCCCCGCCCTTGCTGGTGCTGCTGCCGCTGACCATGTATTTCCAGCAGATCGGCCTGGCCAACACCTATATCGGCCTGATCTGGGTCTACCAGCTGATCTGCCTGCCGCTTATCCTATGGATTGTGCGCGGCTATTTTGAGGATATCCCGCAGGATATCGAGCATGCCTACCGCATTGCCGGGCACAGCTGGCTGTCCACCTTCCGCAAGATTGCGCTGCCGCTGGCCGGGCCGGGCATTGCGGCGGCTGCGCTCCTGGCCTTCATCTTCGCCTGGAACAATTTTGTCTTCGCCCTCGTTCTGGCAAGCGCGGACAAACAGCCGGTGACCGTTGGCGCCCTCGCCTTTGTCACCGCCAGCGGCATTCAATATGGCCAGATTGCCGCTGCGGTCGTGCTGTCCATCACCCCCACTCTTGCTCTGGCGCTTTATGCGCAGCGCTATCTTGTCGAGGGCCTGTCCCTTGGTGCCGTGAAAGGATGAGGCCATGAGCGGTATTCAGATCCAGTCCCTGACCAAGACCTTCAAGTCCGAAAAAGTGCTCGATGACCTTACGCTTGAGGTCCCGAAAGGCGAGACCCTGGCCCTGTTCGGCCCGTCCGGTTCCGGCAAGACCGTGCTTCTGCGCTGCATCGCCGGGGCGGTTGATCCGGAAGAGGGCCGGATCCTGCTGGACGGCCGGGATGTGACGGACCTGCCGCCAGAAGCGCGCAATCTCGGCATGGCTTTTCAGAATTTTGCGCTGTTTCCGCACATGTCGGCGGCGGAGAACATTGCCAGCCCCCTGAGGGCCCGCCGCTCCACCAGGGAGCAGGTAAGTGCAGGGGTGCGCAAGATTGCAGAGCTTTTGAAGATTGACCATGTGCTTGGCCACGCGCCGAAAGCCCTCTCCAATGGGCAGAAACAGCGCACGGCCCTGGCCCGCGCCCTGGTGGCCGAGCCGGAGGTCCTGCTGCTGGATGATCCGCTGCGCAATGTGGATGCCAAGCTGCGCTTTGAAATGCGCCTGGAATTGCCCCGGCTTCTGGCGGGGCAGGGCGCAACGGTCATCTATGTGACCCAGGACTACAAGGAAGCTATGGCCCTTGGCCATACGATTGCGGTTCTGGATGCGGGCCGCATTGTCCAGATCGGCACGCCGGAAGACATCTATCTGCGCCCGGCCAACACCACGATTTCCCAGCTCTTCGGGGATCCGGTGATTAATCTTCTGGATGTAAAACCGGAGCGCGACGAACTCGGGGTCTTTGTCCGCCTGTCGGACCAGAAAGTGCGTCTGGCCGCAGGCTATGACGCCTTTGTCGGCAGCGAGGCCATCGTCGGCCTCCGGCCGGAAATGCTCAGCTTTGCCGGTACCGGCATTCCGGTGGAGATCGAGGCCGAAACTCCGTTCAACGAGAAAATCGTCACCCTGACCCAGACCAAGCGGGGGCGGGAGATTTTCGTCTCCCGCCCGGCGGGCATAGAGGCTCCGTCCTCCGGCTTGGCCTGTCTTGAGGTGGACGGTGATGGGGCAATCCTGTTTGACCGGGCAACCGGCGAGCGGATCGTGCCCGTGCCCGATGCAAAGGAGCAGGCCGCATGAGCTATCTGACGCTTTCCGGGGTGAACAAGGTCTATGGCGGCGTAGTTCATGCGGTCAAGGATCTCGATCTGGAGATCGAAAAAGGCGAGATCGTTGCCCTTCTGGGCTCGTCCGGCTGCGGCAAGACCTCAACTTTGCGCATGATTGCAGGGTTCGAGGGGGTGACAGGAGGCGCCATCGCGCTCAATGGCAAGCAGATCCACACGCTGCCACCGGCACGGCGCGGGGTGGCGATGGCCTTTGAAGGCTATTCGCTCTATCCGCCGCTGACCCTTTACGAGAACATCGCTTTTGCCCTGAAAGGCGAGCGGTTGGCGGCAGGCGAGGTGGACAACCGGGTGCGGGACGTGGCCCGTCTGGTGGAAATTGAAGACATTCTGGAGCGCTATCCTTCCTCCATCTCGGGGGGGCAGCAGCAGCGGGCTTCGCTCGCACGCGCCCTTATCCGCAACGCGTCCCTGCATCTGCTGGACGAGCCCATGGGCCAGCTGGAACCCCAGCTGCGGGCGTTGCTGCGCGGGCGGGTCAAGCATTTCATTCAGGAGCGGGGCCTGACCGCCATTCTTGTCACCCATGACCAGACGGAAGCCAATGCGCTGGCCGACAGGATCGCCGTCATGGAAAATGGCGAGCTGCAGCAATTCGACAGTCCGGCGGCCTTGAAGACACGGCCGGCCAATCTCTTCACCGGCACGTTTATCGGCGAGCCGCCGATGAATGTCTTTCCCGCAAAGGCCAGTCTGCGCCAGGGCCGGGTTCAGTTCGATCTGGAGGGCGGGGTGGCTTTGGACTTCGAGCAAGGCGCGTTTCCGGACCAGGTGGTCGGCCATCTTGATGCAGGGGCGGAGGTGACGGTCGGCATCCGTCCGGATGCGGTCCGCCTGGACACGAGCGGACAACCCGCAAGGGTGTTCGTCAATCAATGGCTTGGCGATCAGTCCCATATCGCTGCCGAATTTGCCGGACGCGCGATTGTCTCCGTCGAGCATGCCCGTCTCCCCCTCAAAGAAGGGGAAACCATCGGTATCGCCATCGCGGCTGAGGACCTGCACCTGTTTGACAGCGCCAGCGGCGAGGCGCTCAGCCATGGCAAAAGCCCCGGCGCCCGTCTTGGAGGGGCTGCCGGATGAGCGGCGACGTTCTAATCGGTGTCGATGCGGGCACGTCCGTCATCAAGGCGGTGGCGTTCGATCTGAGTGGCCGTCAGATTGCGGCAGCAAGCCGGCGCAACACGTATGAGAGCCTACCCGGCGGCGGGGTGGTTCAGGATATGCGGCGGACATGGGCAGACACGGCAGCGGTGCTGCGCGAAGTCACCCAGACCGTTGGGGCGGGGCGCGTGCTGGCCCTCGGGATCACCGCTCAAGGGGACGGCACTTGGCTGGTGGATCGGGACGGGGACCCGGTGCATGACGGCTGGCTCTGGCTGGACGCAAGGGCGGCAAGGGAGGCGGAGGAGCTGAGCGCCTCATCCGGGATCGAGACGATCTACAGTTCCACCGGGGCGGGGGTAAATGTCTGCCAGATGCGCACGCAGCTTTTGTGGATGACCCGTCATGCACCAGAGCTTCTCGAAAAAGCCGAGACTGCGCTTCACTGCAAGGAATGGCTCTATCTGTGCCTCACCGGCGAGCGGGCCAGCGATCCGACCGAAGCGGTTTTCACCTTTGGGGACTACAGGACACGGACCTATAATGACGAGGTTCTGGAGGCCCTTGGCCTTGCCCCTCTGCGCCCGATGCTGCCGCCCATCGTCGATGGCGCCGAAACGGCTCATGGCCTGTGCCGCAGGGCTGCCGCAGAGACTGGTCTGCCCGAGGGACTGCCCGTTTCCCTTGGTTATGTGGATGTGATCTGCACGGCCCTTGGCGCCGGGCTCCATGACGCTGAGGCGATGCCAGGCTTTTCGGTTCTGGGGTCCACCGGCATGCATATGCGCTTTGCCCCGGATGCGGCCTCTGTCTGCCTGAATGCGGACCGGTCGGGCTACACCATGGCGTTGCCGGGTAAAGCCTTCGGCCAGATGCAGACCCACATGGCGGCAACGCTCAACATTGACTGGCTGCTGGATCTGGCGGCCGGGCTTCTGGCCAGCGAAGGCGTAAGCCGCAGCCGGTCTGATCTCCTGGCCGGTCTGGATGACAAGGTTCTGGCGGCCCGGCCGGGCGCAGCGCTTTACCACCCCTATATTTCCGCAGCCGGGGAGCGGGGCCCGTTCGCCAACCCGGCTGCCCGGGCCAGCTTTACCGGCCTTCATCAAGGCTGCGGCTGGTTCGATATGGTGCGGGCGGTTTATGACGGCCTCGTGCTGGCCACCCGCGATTGTTACACCGCCCTTGGTGAGACCCCGCGCGAGATCCGCTTGAGTGGCGGCGCAGCCCGCTCTTCTGCCCTCGTCCATCTGCTGGCCTCGGCCCTGAACCGGCCCGTGCGTACGGTCAACCAGCCAGAGGCCGGGGCGGCCGGGGCGGTCATGATCGCAGGTCTTGCCCAGGGGATCTTTGAGGATGCGGCCGAAGCCACCTGCCGCTGGGTGCATCCGCTGTTGAACGGCCCGCACCAGCCTGACAGCAGCTTGACCGGAACCTATGACGCGCTTTTTGAAGGCTATCTGGCCACGCGACAGGCCATGGGACCGGTCTGGCAGGCGCAATCCAAGATGCGGGAGGCATTGGCATGACCACCAGGATCGCCATCATCGGGGACCGGTTCATGCTGCCCGACATGTTCGAAACGGCTCTTCAGGAGGCCTGCGGGGCGCAGGTGGCCTGTCACAAGCTGGAGCAGCCCTGGCCCGACAAGCCCATGGAGCATGGTTACGCGGTCGCCGGTATGGACGGGTTGAAGGAATATATGGGCACAGCTGAAGAGGTGATTGCCCATGTGGAAGATGCGCCGGTTCTGGTCACCCATCTGGCGCCCCTCTCACGGCAGATGTTTGAAGCCCTGCCTGCGCTCAAGCTGGTTGCAGTCTCACGGGGTGGGCCGGTCAATATCGACATGGAGGCCGCCCGCGAGCATGGCGTTACAGTGGTGAACACGCCGGGCCGAAATGCGTCTGCAGTGGCCGAATTCACCATCGGCGCGATCATTGCCGAAACCCGCAACATCACAAAAGGTCATGATGCCCTGCGCAAGGGCGACTATCGCGGCGACCTTTACCGGGCCGATGTGACCGGGGACGAATTATCCGACATGACCGTCGGCATTATCGGGTATGGTGCGGTCGGCACAAGGGTGGTCAAGCTGCTGCGGGCCTTCGGCTCCCGGGTTCTGGTCTGCGACCCTTATGTCCAGCTGGACCCAGACGATGCCAAGGGCGGCGTGGAAAAGGTGGATCTGGCCACGCTGCTCAGCCTGTCCGACGTGGTCAGCCTGCACCCAAGGGTGACGGCAGAGACCAGCAACATGATGAATGCGGACACGCTTCGGGCCATGAAACCGGGGGCTGTTCTGGTCAATACGGCCCGCGGGCCGCTGATGGATTATGACGCGCTCCATGAGGTTCTGGCGGAGGGGCATTTGGGTGGCGCCATGCTGGAGACCTTTGCCATCGAGCCGGTGCCGCCCGACTGGCCGCTGCTCGGGCTGCCCAATGTCACCCTGACCCCGCATATCGCGGGCGCGTCCTTAAAAACTGTCCGGATCGCGGCTGCCAAGGCAGCTGAAGAAGTCAGACGCTGGCTGGCCGGTGAGCCGCCACTCAATCCGTGTTGAGGAGAGAAACTTGAAAAAAGCTGAAAAAGACCTGCGCGAGGCCATTATCGACAAATGCCGGTTCATGAATGCCTCCGGCCTGAATCAGGGCACATCCGGCAATATTTCGGCCCGGTTCG
Organism: Roseibium sp. AWQ4_290; assembly: GCF_056160985.1. Classification (NCBI taxonomy): domain Bacteria; kingdom Pseudomonadati; phylum Pseudomonadota; class Alphaproteobacteria; order Hyphomicrobiales; family Stappiaceae; genus Roseibium; species Roseibium sp. AWQ4_290. The sequence continues at coordinate 131,507 of NZ_JBSWYG010000015.1, read as the reverse complement.
AGGACCGGATGCTGATCACCCCGTCGGCGACCCCCTATGAGGCGATGACGCCGGACATGATCGCCTCCATGCCCTTTGAGGCGGACTATGGCACCTGGGAGGGGCCGCTGAAACCCTCGACCGAATGGCGCTTTCACTTCGACATTCTGAAAGCCCGGCCGGAGGCGGGCGCTGTGGTGCATGCCCACCCGACCTATTGCACCACTTTGGCAATTGCCCGCAAACCGATCCCGCCGGTCCACTATATGATGGCGGCCTTCGGCGGCACGGATGTGCGCTGCGCGCCCTATGCCACGTTCGGGACGGCGGCCCTCTCCAAACATGCGATTGATGCCTTGAAGGACCGCTGCGCCTGCCTTTTGGCCAATCACGGTTCGATTGTGGTGGGGGAAAATATCGAAAAAGCCATGTGGCTGGCGGTCGAACTGGAGACCATCGCCAAGCAATATTACAACACGCTGCTGATCGGCGGGCCGGTGCTGCTGTCCGAGGCCGATATTGCCGAAACCGCCAAGGCGTTCGGCTCCTATGGCGTTCAGGACGACCACAAGAAACTCGCCAAACCAGCCCCTAAATCCAAGAAACCTTCCAAAAAGGCCTGATCTGATGGCAACCCCTTATGATCTCGTTGTGATTGGCGGCGGTATCAACGGAGCTGGCACTGCCCGGGATGCGGCGGGGCGGGGCCTGAAAGTGCTGCTGGCGGAAAAGGATGATCTGGCCCAGGGCACCTCGTCGAGATCGGGAAAATACATCCATGGCGGGCTGAGATATCTGGAATATTATGAATTCCGGCTGGTGCGCGAAGCCTTGATCGAGCGGGAAGTGGTGTTGAATGCCGCCCCGCATCTGGCCTGGCCGCTCCGGCTTGTGCTGCCCCATTCCCCGGGGCAGCGGCCGCGCTGGCTGATCCGTCTCGGACTGTTCCTCTATGACCATCTGGGCCGGCGCCGGAAGATCCCTGGAACCAGTGCGCTCCGGCTCGACCGGGAGCCGGAAGGCGACATGCTGCGTGAGGCCTATAAACACGCTTTTGCCTATTATGATGTCTGGGTGGATGATGCCCGGCTGGTGATCCTGAATGCTGTGGACGCGGCCCGCCGGGGCGCGGAGGTCCGGCCGCGTACGGAAGTCACCTCGGCCCGCCGGGAGGGAGATCTGTGGCGGGTGAGCTTGCGGGGGCAGGAGGGCACCAGCGAGGTGATGGCCCGTGCAGTCTTCAATGCGGCCGGGCCTTGGGTCGAACAGGTGATCGGTCAGGCGGCCGGGGTGAACTCGGCCAAGAGCATCCGTCTCGTGAAGGGCTCCCACCTGATCCTGAAACGCTGGTGGCAGGGCAATCACGGCTATGTGCTGCAGGCCCCGGACAAACGGCTGATTTTCGTCAATCCTTATTTTGACGATCTTGCCCTTGTCGGCACGACGGACATTCCCTTTTCCGGCCAGCCCGAGGAGGTGGCCGTTGATGCGGCGGAAACCGGCTATCTGCTGGAAATCCTCAATACGTATTTCAAGACGGATCTGACCTCTGACGACGTTGTCTCCGCCTATTCCGGTGTGCGCCCGCTCTTTGACGATGACAGTTCAAAAGGCGCTTCGGCCGTCACGCGGGACTATACGTTTGAGCTGGATGGCGGCACAGACGGGCGGGCTCCGCTCCTGTCGGCCTTTGGGGGCAAACTGACCACCTATCGCAAGCTTTCCGAGGCTGCTCTGGATCATTTGCGCCCGCTCTTCCCGCAGATGGGGGGGGCATGGACCGGAGCAGAAGCGCTGCCGGGAGGTGACCTGCCGCAGGGGGAGTTTATGTCTTGGTTTGAGGGCTTTCAGACGGCTTACCCCTGGCTGCCGCCGGCGCTGGCCCGCCACTATGCGCACAGCTATGGCACGGAAGCGGAAAAGCTGCTGGGCAGGGCCGGGGAACTGGACGATCTCGGTCAGCATTTCGGCGGACTGTTTTATGCGCGTGAGGCGGAATGGATGATGGAGCATGAATGGGCCCTGACCGCCGAGGACATGCTGACCCGCCGCTCAAAGCATTATCTGTTTTTGGACGGTTCGGAGCGTCAGGCGGTAGAAAAGTGGCTTGAAAGAAAGTGTGCTGCATGACGATTGACGCGCTATCCCGCAGTCCGGAATTCAGTGCCCTGAAAGCAGCTGCCGTGCGCCTTGGCACCAACCCGCTGCAGATCCAGGGGCCGGGCGGCAATGTCTCCTTGAAGGCTGATGGGCAGATGCTGGTCAAGGCTTCCGGAACCTGGCTGGCCGACGCCCAAAAGGACACTATTTTTGCGCCAGTCGATGCGGCAGCGATGAAAACGGCTCTCTTGCAAAAGAGCCCGGCGGCGGACACGCCCGGTGCGTTTCTGCTGGGCGGTGATCTGCGCCCCTCCATTGAGACCAGTTTCCATGCGGCCCTTGACGAGCCCGTTGTGTTGCACACCCATTGTGTGGCCACGCTGGCCTGTTCCACTGGCCCTGTGTCCGCTGCCGCTCTGGACCGTCACAAGCTGGTTCTGGTGCCCTATTGCAAACCCGGGGCGGAGCTGGCGGCTGCCATTCTGGACGCTTGGAGACCGGGCACCAAAGGGGCCGTATTGCAGAACCACGGCCTGATTGTGACCGGGGAGACCGTGGCGGACGCGGAAGCCCGTTTGAATGAGGTTTCCCGGCAATTTGACCCCGGTCCTGTGCCGGAGGCCGCTCCGGCCCGGGAGCTTGCTCAGGCCCTTGAAGGGACGGGTTGGTCGGCGCTCGGCGCCGGGGCGACAACTGCGCTTGCCTTTCATCCGGCGGTTTTGAAAGCAGCTCTCGGGGCGGCGCTCTTTCCCGATCAGGTGATCTTTCTGGGGCCGGAACCGTTCAGCAGCGGCTTGCCGGTCACCCCGCCGCCGGGGCCGCCGGCCAAGCTGGCGTTTTTAGAAGGGCTGGGCGCGGCCCTTCCGGAGGATGCGACCCCGGCCTGCTGGGCGGTGGCTGAAATGATGGGCGAGGTGGTGTTCCGCCTGCCGGAAGCCCCGACGCGGTTGACCCATGAGGACGTGTCCCAGCTCCTGGGGTGGGATGCGGAAAAATACCGTCAGGCGCTTGAAAACCAGCGCACAGCGAGACTGGCGCAGAAGACGCCATGACCGGGTCCCATGCGCTCGGAATTGATATTGGCACCTCCGGCGTCCGGGGCGTTGTGCTGGGCCCGGACGGGGAGATCACGGCGGAGGCTGGAGCCCGCATGGAGGCCTTTGGTGCCAGCCGGCGCGCCCCGCAGATCTGGCAAGCAGCTTTGGAAAAGGTGCTCGCGGACCTGCGCGCCGAGGGTGCGCTGACGGCGGTCGGGGCCGTGTCTGTCGACGGAACGTCCGGAACGGTGCTGGCGCTGGATGCGGCAGGCGCGCCCATTGGTGAGGCGTTGATGTATAATGATGCGGTGGATAATCCGGCAATCGTTGACATGATAAAACGCGCGGCCCCGCGCGAGAGCGCTGCCCATGGGGCGGCTTCCGCGCTGGCGCGGGCCATCGTGTTGCAGGACCGGCCCGGTACGGCGCGGATCGTGCATCAGGCGGACTGGATTGCCGGGCTTCTTGCCGGAGCGCCGGTTCCGTCCGATGAAAGCAATGCCCTGAAGACGGGCTATGACCCCGTTGCCCGGACCTGGCCTGCGTGGCTCGCGCAAACGCCCTTGCGTTTGCAGCTTCTGCCTGAAGTCGTTCCGGCAGGCACCCGCTCAGGCACGGTTTATGGGGGCCATGGCATTCCGGCAGGAGCGATGCTGATCGCAGGCGTTACCGATGGCTGTGCGTCTTTTCTGGCAACAGGCGCCTCCCGGCCCGGGGACGCGGTGACTGCCCTTGGCACGACGCTGACGCTGAAACTCTTGTGCGAACAGCCGGTCTTCGCCCCTGAATATGGCATCTACAGCCACCGGATCGGCGACATGTGGCTTGCGGGCGGGGCGTCCAATACAGGGGGCGGCGTGCTGGCCCATTTCTTTTCCGGCGAGGTGCTGGACAGTCTGTCCGCCCGCATTGACCCGGCAATTCCGTCCGGCCTAGACTATTATCCCCTACTCAAGCTTGGAGAGCGGTTTCCGGTCAGTGACCCGGATCTTGCCCCAAGGCTGTCCCCCCGGCCCGCAGATGACGCCCTGTTTCTGAAAGGCATGCTGGAAGCCATGGCCCGGATCGAAGCGGATGGATACCGCCGTCTTGTGGAGCTCGGCGCTCCGGCTTTGCGGTCTGTGCGGACGGTCGGTGGCGGTGCAGGCAACGCTGTCTGGCGTGCCTTGAGGTTTGCCGCCCTCGGGATGGATGAGGCGCCCGCGCGCTCTGATCAGGCGGCTGCCGGGGTTGCCCGTCTGGCTCTTGCGGGCCTTCAGCCATGACCCGGGAAATTGCTGGCCTGTCCGGGATCATATCTGCATTCGACGCCATCATTGTTGACCAGTATGGGGTGCTCCATGACGGGGAAAGGGCCTTTCCGGGTGCTGTTGAAACCCTTTCAGCGCTGAAGGCAAGAGACATTCCCGTTGCCGCTCTGACCAATTCCGGCAAGCGGGCACGGACCAACGCAGCCCGGCTGGCCCGGCTCGGGTTTCCCGAAGATCTCTTTTGCGCAGTCATCAGCTCCGGCGAGTTGGCCCGGCAGAAAATCAGGACATATTCCGGATCCCCTTCGGTGCTGCTGATCGCCCGGGAGGGGGAAACGGAGTTGCTGGACGGGCTTGATTTGGTCCAGGTGCAGCCGGGCGACCCTGCGGACCTGATTGTCCTGGCGGCTGTCGAACCGTTTCAAAAGAGCCGGGAGACATATGCGGACAGTCTGCGGCCCTATGCTGAAAGCAAGGTTCCGGTGCTTTTGGTGAACCCGGATCTTCTGCTGGCCGACAAGGGACGCAGCGGTTTTGCCCCCGGGGCGGTGGCTGCCGACTACGCGCAAATGGGCGGGCCGGTGGAGGTGGTCGGCAAACCGGCACGCACCCTGTTTGCCGCAGCGCTGGAAACTCTTGGAAACCCGGCTCCCGGACGGGTGCTGATGATTGGAGACAGCCCGACGCATGACATTGCCGGTGCGGCAGCGGTGGGCCTGAAAACCCTGCTTGTGCGCGGCGGCGTCCAGGCAGGTCTTGAGGGAGCCCCGCCGGATTTTGCGCTTGACCGGCTGGTCTGGGCCTGATCCTGATGCTGGAAAGGTTCGCGCGTCTGACCGGGTGAGTGTTCCGATTTGCTCTGGCGGGCCGCATTCCAGCGGTGTAAGAGCAGAGCATCTCCTGCCGGTCAGACTGCGTCAGCCCCGTCCTGGCGGTTGATCCGGCAGCTTCCCGATCCGTCTGCCGCCCTGGATGCCCCCATGTCCCAGTCTCTTTCCTTCACGTGTGAAAAACAGCCGGCCTATGGCCCGAACGGCATGGTGGTGACAAACCATCCGCTTGGCAGCGCCGCCGGGGCGCAGATGCTTGCCGCCGGGGGGAATGCCATTGATGCGGCTGTGTCTGCGCTTTTGACCCTGACCGTGGTTGAGCCGATGATGGTTGGGATCGCCGGGGGCGGCGTTTCCCATGTGCGCCTCAGCGATGGCTCCCATGTCGTGATGGATGCGCTCGCCTGTGCTGCAAAGACCATGCATGCGCAGATCTATGAGCCGCTGTCTGACAGTCCCCATTCCATGGATGTGACAGACCGGCGCAACACGGTCGGCCCCTCTGCAGTGGCGGTCCCAGGCAATCTGGCCGGCTGGTGCAAACTGCATCAGGCCCATGGCAAACTTCCCTTCGCCGATCTGGTGGACCCGGCGATCCGGGCCGCTGAAAAGGGCTTTCTGGCAACCCATTATCTGGGCGGTGCCATTAGCGAGACCCAGGCCGATCTGGCGGCTGACCCGGCCATGGCAAAGGTGATGCTGCCGGAAGGCCGCCCGCCGCGCTTTGGCGAGCGTGTGTTCATGCATGACTACGCCGACAGCCTGCGTCTGATCGCGAAGGAAGGCGCTGGCGCCCTTCACGGCGGCGCTTTGGGGGAGGCGCTGGTGGAATGCCTGGCCACCGGCGGACCGGATGCAGGCTGGGTGACCTCGCAGGACCTGCGCGACTATGCGCCGGTGGAACGTGGGGTCATTACCGGCAGCTATCGCGGTTTTGAGATTGCAGGGCCGCCACCTCCAGCCTCCTCCGGGGTTCATATCACCCAGATGCTGAACATCCTGGAAGCCTTCGACGTGAAGGCCATGGGTTTTGGAACTCCGGACAGCCTGGATCTGCTTGTGCGTGTCATGGCCCTGGCCTTTGAGGATCGGCGGGCGGCCTCCGGCGATCCGGATTTTGTCGATGTGCCAGTGGAAAGACTGACCTCCAAAGCCTACGCTGACGAGTGCCGCGCACGCCTGGAAGCCGCTGGAGCGCCGGGTGCTGCGCCCGGCGCCTATGAAAGCCGGGACACGACCCATGTCACGGTGGCGGACCGGGACGGCAATATCGTTTCGGCCACCCACACGATCAATGGCCTGTTCGGGGCACGCATCATGGTGCCGGGCACCGGGATCGTCCCCAACAATTACATGATGAATTACGACCCGCGTCCAGGCCGGGCGCTCTCCATTGCACCGGGCAAACGGGTGCCGACGTCGATGGCGCCCATGATCGTGAGCAAGGACGGGGCGCCCCGCTTTGCGCTCGGCCTGCCGGGGGGCTTGAGGATTTTCCCGTCTGCGTTCCAGGCCATCGTCAACCTGATTGATCACGGCATGAGCCTTCAGCAGGCGGTCGAAGCGCCGCGGCTGTGGACCCAAGGTGCGGAAGTGGAACTGGAACAGGCGTTCGCACCGGTGGCTGGCGCGCTTGAGACCAAGGGGCATGAGGTCAAAATGGTGCCCCATGTTGGTGGCGGCATGAATGCCGTTGGTTTTGACGAAGAAGACATGGCGGGCGCGGCCTGCTGGCGTGCTGACGGCACAGTGATGGCCCTTGGCGGGGGTTTGGCGCGCCCCGGCGTGCGCTTCTGGCCGGACAAGGCGCCGGACGAGGACAAACATTCCCGACAAGAGGCAAAGATGCAAGAGGGAGGCGCCGCATGACCCGGCTGGTTGTTCTCGACCCGATGCCGCAAGAGCGGCTGGAGCGGATGCAGGCCTTGATGCCGGAGGGGTGGCATTTGGCCACGGCCGCCTCCAGAGATCCGGATGCGCAGCGGCAAGCGCTGGAGGGCATGAGCTTTGCGATTGTCTCCGATGTTCCGGTGACCGCCCAGATGATGGCAACCCCGGGGCTAAAGGCGGTCCATAAATGGGGGGTGGGCTATGATGCGATTGATTGCGCGGCGGCCAGGGACCACGGCGTCCGGGTGCTGCGCACTACCGGATCAAATGCGGTTGCTGTTGCGGAAACAGCCCTAGGCCTGATCCTGGCCCTTAACCGCAATCTGGTGCGCGGCCATGTGGCAGTCGCTGCCGGAGGCTGGCCCAAGGGGGACCTTGCGGCGACGTCCATGCGGCTTTCGGACAAGACGGTCGGCATTGTCGGGCTTGGCCATGTGGGCAAGGCGCTTGCCCGTCTGCTCGCGGGCTTTGGATGTGAGATCCTTTATACGGGCAGAGCGCCGCAGCCAAAGGAGACGGAAGAGGCGCTGGGCGTGCGCTATGCGCCGCTGGAGACGCTCTTGCAAACCGCCGATGTGGTCAGTCTCAATTGCGCTCTGACGGATGCCACACGAGGCCTGATCAACACGCGCACGCTTGGCCTGATGAAGCCGGGCGCGCTCCTGGTCAATGTGGCGCGGGGCGGCGTTGTGGTGGAGGCGGATCTGGCAGAAGCCTTGCGGAGCGGGCATCTGCGCGGCGCTGCAAGTGATGTCTTTTCCCAGGAACCGGCGGCCCCGACCAACCCGCTGATTGGCCTGGACACGGCCATCAACACCCCGCATATCGCGGCTGTCTCGGCCGATGCGTTTGCCCCAAGTGTCACCCGCATGGTCGCCAATCTGACCGCTCTGCTTGAGGGCCGGGACCCGCCGGAGATCGACGTGGTGGTCTGAAGGGCACAAGCCGCGTCAGGCTGCAATCGTGGTTGAAATTGCCCCCAGCCCTTCGATGGAAACAGTACAGGTGTCCCCTTTCACCAGCGGGCCAACCCCTGCCGGGGTGCCAGTCATGATCAGGTCGCCCGGTTTCATCTCGATGGAGCGGGACAGGATGGCGATGATTTCTGCAACGGACCAGATCATTTCCGCCAGGTTGGCTTCCTGTTTCGTGTCATTGTTGACGGCCAGGTGGATTGATCCCTCCTCCGGGTGGCCGACCCGTTCCACCGGATGGACCGGCCCGACAACCGCAGAGCGGTCAAATGCCTTGCCCAGATCCCAGGGATGTCCCTGGGCACGGGCGGCCAGTTGCAGGTCTCTTCGGGTCAGATCGTTGCCGACGGCATAGCCCCACACATGGGCGAGGCTGTCGGGCTTGGCAATGTTGTTCCCGCCTTTGCCGAGAACCACCACGAGTTCAGCTTCATAGTGCAGATGGTTGGTGTCGAGCGGATAGGGGATCGTCTGCCCCGAATCCACGACCGCATCGGCCGGTTTGGTGAAGAAAAACGGGGGATCCCGGTCCGGATCATTGCCCATTTCACGGGTATGGGCGGCAAAGTTGCGCCCAACGCAGAAGATCCGGCGCACGGGTATGCGGTGCTCAGAGTCCTGAACGGCCACGCTGGGCCTGTCATGGGGTTCGAAAATATATGCCATTTCGCCTCCTTCCGTTTCTGAGCGGGTCGGGGACGGTCAACCTTGGTCACGGGTCTGGCAACAGCTTGACGTGCCAGATGACAGGAGACAAGGCCGATTTGCGCCGTTGCCACAACAGGTCCTTGCGGACCCGGTTATGCACCCAGTCTGAAACCGAATGTCATCCATCCGGCACAGTGTTGATGCGCCGTAGCGGGCGGGGAATGGAGAACGCCGGAAAATGCGGCGGACCGAGTCTGTGCCTGGGTCCTGTATTAAATGCCTCCCAGCACATAGCCGGGCCATTCATCCCCCTCAACAAATGTGCCGACTGACTGAAAAAGTAAAATGCTTTTCTATATTGCGCAATTCATTTCACCATTTAGAAATTTGAAAAATATGCTGACCTCGTATCAAATTTCCTTTGCGTGAGTGAGCGGGAATTAAAAATCAATAAATCCAATAATTTGAAGATTTTAACGCCACGGACTTCGACAATTTTTGAACTGTAGTGGTGAATTTTTTTTGTTGTCGCCCATGATGTCTGGCTCGGTGAAGTTGAGGTGTGGTGCCTGGTGTGACTTTAGATTGCGGCGCGTAAGATGCCTGTGGCCGGGAGTCTCCTATACGATTTCCGCTGCAGATTTGGCCGCGCGGGACGTCCGCCTCGATAGCAAAGCAGAGCGGAATAGCAACCTCACTAGATAGAAACCCATCTGATGGCGCTGGTCCGGCTTGGCCGTCAAGGCGCGTTGCGCAGGACGGCCTGGTTGGCCGTTCAAGCGGCGCAACGCAGTCCGGCGGGCCGGAGCAGGCCACCGAGGCCGTGTTTGAGGACTGTTCAGCTGCGTCCCAGGTTTTGAACGATAAACCATATCGCCCTGCAACCTGCTCCTTGCCGAACAGTCCCCAAACACCGTCAGATCGATTCCTAGCTATTGAGGTTGGTATAAACAGAAGGCTGGAACAGGTTCCGGGAAAATGGAATGACTGTGGATGCCGGCCAGAGCAGTGGCCTGATATCCCTTGATGCGGCGCCTGGTTGTCTAATTCCGGCCTCGCAGTCAAGTCCCAAGCCCTTTTGCCTGTCCACCGGGTCCACGGTTGTCTTCGAAGTCGCTGCCAGCAGGGTCTGTGGAGCGCTTCATGATAGGACCCTTTGACTTTGGCCTCCCAAGGTATTAGGCGCCCTTGCCGATGTCTCGGCTTGGCAACCAAGAGCGCGGGTTCGCCTCAGTCATCGTCCCGGTGGGGGCGACAGTCTCCGCGCTGGCGCGGATCTCTTTTGTTGTTTGTCTCCCCTATGCAGCGGCTTCTTCTTGGGTCTGCGGCCAGCGGAAGGCTTCCCCGCTCACCAGCATCTTGTGCAAGATCACAGCAAGCTTGCGGGCCAGCGCGACGCAGGCTTTCTTGTGGCTGGTCCGCTTCCTGATCCGGCGCGCCCAATCCTTCAGGGGATGGGCCTTGCGCACGACGGTCAAAAGGCTGCTGGCCGCCTCAAAGAGCAGGCTGCGCAGCATCGCATCGCCATGCCTTGATATGCGCCCGGACCAGTCCATCTCCCCCGACTGGTTGCGCCGCGCGGTCAACCCGGCATAGGCCCCCACCGAGCGCGATTTGGCAAACCGGGCCGGATCGTCGATGGTCGCCGCGAAAGCCAGCGCCGTCACCGGACCCACGCCTGGTGCCGTCATCAGCAGCCGGCAGGCCGGGCTCTGCGAAGCGCGCTCCCTGACCGTGCCGTCCAGCTCGTCCAGGCATCTGATCAAAGCCGTTCGCGCCTCAAGCAAGGGACCGACAATGCCGGTCAGAGCAGGGCATGTCTGCAGGACCGCCTGCACACGGGCCGCGAACTTGCCAACTCCCTTGGGCAGGCGGTGCCCGAACGCGCCAAGCAGCCCACGGATCGCATTTTCCGTATCGCGGCGCTGGCGGACCAGGTGCTGACGGGCCTTCAGCACCGTCCGGTCCATTTGGGCGGCCTCGCTCTTCACCGCAACAGGACGGCAGAACCCGGTGCGGGCGATCTCCGCCAGAAGCTCCGCATCATTGGCATCCGTCTTGTTGTGCTGCAGCTTCATAACCGCATGCGCCTGACGGGCGTCGATAAGATCAACACAAACGCCAAGTCTGCCAAGTTCCCTTACCAGCCAATGTCCCCAGGTGCCCGTTTCCATCACGATCCGCTCAGGACAAAGGCAGGTCGCCTTCAGCGCCTCAAACATCGACACAGGGTCAGTTGCAACCTTGCCACGACCAACGACCTTCCCATCCCGGTCCTTCACACAGAACGAAGTCTCTTCCTTCGAAACATCAAATCCAACATACTCTGACACGGTCACTCTCCTTTTATGCCTCTTGGGGCGTGTGCTACGACCCCGCATCATAGGCTCAGGAGAGTGGCCGCCGGAATTACGCTATGTATAAGTGCGCCGGGCTGCCCGCCGTCCGTCCCGGGCGCCCGGCCTTCCGGTTACCAAGGCGGAGGTTTCCGAACTGGTCGATGCGGTACGCATCAAAGAGTATGCATCGGTTTCCGGGCGCCAGATCCCCGGACTGGTGGCCGCCGCCGCCCTGATTCTGGACTGGCAGAACGAAGCTCAAGCCGTTGTAACCCTGGTCGGCACCAACCCGCTGACAATCAAGCCGGATGCGCCCCGGATCGCCGCCTTGAAGGCGTTTTGCGCGCGGCAATCCATGTTCCGGTCTCAATGTGCCACCCTGCTTGGCTGAGAGGCTCAGCGGAGCAGGGTGCGGGCATCCTTTGCTTTCTGCCGGAGCGCCGTGGCAAGCAGAAGAACATCAATCGCGGTGGCCACGAAGGTGGCGCCAAGATCAAGGCATTTTTTCTGCATCACCGGGTCAAGGGTCAGGATGCCGCCTGCCTTGCCGCTGGCAATGATCTTTTCCAGAGCGGACAGGACAGCTGCTTCGACCTCCGGATGTCCGGCTTTGCCGATATGCCCCATATCGGCAGCCAGGTCCGACGGGCCGACAAACACGCCGTCCACGCCTTCGACCGCGAGAATGTCGTCCAGAGCGGCCAGGCCTTTCAGGTTCTCGACCTGAACCAGCAGGCAGATCTCGTCCTGCGCTGTGGTGAGATAGTCGGGAATGTCAGAAAAGCGGGAAGCCCGGGCCAGAGCCGATCCGACGCCCCGGACACCCTCAGGCGGATAGGTGACGGCTTTGACCAGCGCCTGGGCCTGATCGGCGCTTTCCACCATCGGAACGAGAAGCGACTGGGCACCTGCGTCCAGAAGCTGCTTGATCATCCAGGTCTCGCCAATCACCGGCCGGACAACCGCATGGCTGTTGGAGGCGGCAATCACCTGAAGCTGGGCGGTGATGGAGCGCAGGTCATTGGGGGCGTGCTCGCCGTCAATCAGCAGCCAGTCGAACCCGGCGCTGGCGCCGATTTCGGCCGCATAGGGATCAGCCAGACCGAGCCAGCAGCCCAGCTGGGGACGGCCTGATTTCAGAGCAGCTTTGAAAGGATTGTGCGGGGCAGGCATGAGCCGGTCTCCTCAGGCGAAGGTGATATCAACGGTTCCGAACGAGCCGAAATCCGCATGAATTGCGGTTCCGGAGGGACATTCCACCGGCCGGATGAAGCTGCCCGAGAGGATGACCTGGCCCGGTTCAATACTCTGGCCGTATTGGGCCATGCGTCTTGCCAGCCAGACCACGCTTTCAACCGGATCGTTCAGAACCCCGGCCCCCAGGCCGGTTTCCTCGATTTCGCCATTGCGGAACACCAGGGCGCCGACCCAGCGCAGGTCGCAAGACCCAACATCGTGTTTTTCCCGGCCCAGCACAATCCCCGCATTGGCGGCATTGTCGCTGATCGTGTCAAAGATCACCCGGGCCTGTCCGGTGGCCGGGTCCTTGCGCAGAATGCGGGTGTCGAGAATTTCCAGGGCCGGGGCCACGTAGTCCGTTGCTGCCAGAACTTCCTCGCGGGTGACGGCACTGCCACCGACTGGGGTCTTCATTACAAAGGCAATCTCCGCCTCCACCCGGGGCTGGATGAAGCGGCTAGCAGGAACAGTCGCGCCCGTGTCAAACGCCATGTCATCAAACAGAATGCCGCTGTCCGGAATCTCGATGTTCAAGGCATATTGCATGGCCTTGGACGTCAGGCCGATCTTCCAGCCGATGACCTTGCGCCCATCGGCCAGTTTCTGCCGGTAGAGGGCGTTTTGAATGGCATAGGCGTCATCCATGCTGATCCCGGGATGGCGCAAGGATAAAAGCCCGATCTGGGTGCGGCTGCGTTCCGCCTCCAGAAGGTCCGCGGCTGCGCGTGCGTGATCCTGCGGTGTCATGGTCTTTCGTCCTCCACGCCGTTGCGCAGAACTCCAATGCCTTCGACCTCTACTTCCACAATGTCTCCTGGCTCCAGGTAGCGAGGCGGGTCGAACCGGGCCCCGGCGCCGGTCGGCGTGCCGGTAACGATGATGTCGCCGGGCTGCAGGGTCATGAAGGTGGAAATGTAGGCGATTTCCTCGCGGATCGGGAACATCATCCGCTTCAGGTAATCGTCCTGTCGGACCTCGCCATTGACCCGCGTGATGATGCGGGCCTCATCCAGTTGGGAGGCATGGGTGAAGGGCACCAGCCACGGGCCAATGGCGCCGGACCGGTCCCAGTTCTTGCCCTGGGTAACATTGAATTTTGCATGGCGTACCCAGTCGCGGATCGTGCCCTCGTTGCAAAGGGTCAGGGCAGCGATGTGGTCATAGGCGTCTTTGGCCTTGATCCTGCGCCCCGCTTTTCCGATCACGATGGCAACTTCGCCTTCATAGTCGAGCGTGTGGTTTTCCGGCGGCCGGATCAGCGGGCGGTCATGGCCGGTGAAGCCGGAGGCGAAGCGGGGGAACAGCGACATGTATTTCGGCTGGCTGCTGCCGTCTTTGTATTCGGCATTCCGGTCCGGAAAATTCACCCCAACACACAAGATCCGGCGGGCGGTCGGCATCACCATGTCGTAGGTGAAGGTGGTGTGAGTGACCGGCTTGGCTTCAGCGGCCGTTTGAAGCTCGCCCAGGCCTCCGGCGGCCACCGCATCATAAAGGGTTGGCCATTCGGGGAAACTCTCCGACAGGCAGATCATGCCGGCGCCGGCAACGGCGCCATAATAGGTTTTGCCGTTTGCGGAATAGGTTGCAAATTTCACACTTGTGTCCTCCAGACATCTTCAATGACTTCGCCAGCCATCATGACGTCTTCTCGTGTTGTATCGAATTGACCGGCCTGGAACCGGATCACCTTGCGCCCCTCGAGGCTTCCTTGAGTGAGGTAAATGCGGCCGTCGGCGTTGAGAGCGTCCACCAGACGCTGCTGTGAGTCGTCATCGCCGGGACAGCGGAAGGAAAACAGGCTCAGGACCGGCTCGCTCACGATCTCAAAGCCATCGAGCTTCCGGATGTATTCGCACAGGTCACGGGACCATGCGATGTGGTTCCGGATCCGCCGACGCAGTCCTTCAAGTCCGTAAGAACGAATGAGAAACCAGATCTTCAGGGCCCGGAACCGGCGGCCGAGGGGAATGGTCCATTCAGAATAGTTGGTCACCGCGCCGCCCGAGGTTTTCAGATAATCCGGCTCGATCTTCAGGGTGTTGAGCTGCGGCTTTGGGTCTGCCAGAAACTGGACGGAGCAGTCGAATTGGGCACCGAGCCATTTGTGCGGATTGAAGACGATGCTGTCGAAACCCTCCACGCCGTTCCAGAAATCTGCCCGCAGCTCCGGGCAGATCATGGCGGCTCCTGCCCAGGCGGCATCAAGATGGGTATAGAGCTTGTATTCCCGGGCAACAGCCAGAACGGAGCTCAGTGTGTCGGACGCGCCGATCCCGGTGCCGCCAGTGATCGCGATGAGGCCTGCGGGGATGTGGCCAGCGGTCCGGTCAGCGGCAATCGCGTCACGCAGTGCGCTGACCTTGAGTCCATGGCGCGGGCCGGACGTGGGCAGCTTGATCAGGTTTTCCTGGCCGATCCCGGCCACCCAGGAGGCCCGGTCGATGGAACTGTGCACCTGATCGGAACAATAAAGGCGCAGGTTGCCCTTGCCCGAAAGACCGTCCCTGTTGCCGGTATAGCCCGTTGCGCGTTCGCGCATGGTCAGGACGGCTGACAGAGTTGCGGAGGAGGCGCTGTCCTGGAGGACACCGGTATAGACTTCCGGCAACTTGAGCGCCTGGCGCAGCCAGTCGATCATGACGCCTTCCATTTCAGTGGCCGCAGGCGAGGTCTGCCAGAGCATGCACTGGGGGGCAATCGCCGTCACCAGCATGTCGGCAAGCATGGAGGGCGGTGCGGCATTTGCCGGGAAATACGCAAAGAACCGCGGATGCTGCCAATGGGTGATGCCGGGCATGACGATGCGCTCGAAATCCGACATTACCGTTTCCATGGCCTCGCCTGTCTCCGGCGGGGCCTTGGGAAGCTGTGCGGCGATCTCGCCAGGCCGTGTCTGCGCACGCACGGGGCGGTCAGACAGGGTCTTGTGATAGTCTGCCGCCCATTGCGAGATGTGTTTGCCCCAGTGTGCAAACGTGGTCCAGTCCATGACCTCTTCCCAATCGCTTTCCGTCTCAGTCAAGCGCGATTATTGAACCTAATTCAGGGCGCGACAATCGGTTGGGCGGAAAGAGTGGGCGCTTTCAGTTCCGCGCCCCTGAAGGTGGAGCCTTCCTCGAACCAGCTTTTGGGCGCAGGAGCGCCCCAAAGGGTCTGGCGCTGCGGGTCTTTCAGGTCCCATTTGATCGGCTCCAGATCTGGATCAACCGTCTGATAGTCGGAGCAGTAGATCTCGATCCGGTGGCCGTCCGGGTCGCGGATATAGAGGAAAAAGGCATTGGAAATGCCGTGGCGGCCGGGTCCGCGCTCGATATTCGACACCCAGCCCGTGGTCGACATGAGGTCGAGCAGGTCAATAATGTTGAGCGGGGTCGGCACCCAGAAGGCGGTGTGGTGCAGACGGGGGCCCTTGCCGTTGGTGAAGGCAATGTCGTGAACGCCGCCCTTGCGGTGGGTCCAGGCCGCCCAGAGCCGGCCACTGTCCTCATCTTCGGTGTATTCAGTCACCCGGAAGCCAAGCTCGTTGTAGAAGGCAACGGACTCGTCAACGCTAGGGGAGAAGCAGTTGAAATGGTCGATCCGCAGGGGCTTCACACCTTTGTAGAGTTCGTATTTCTGGTGAATGGGCGGCAGGCGGTCCATGCGGGCGTAAAATTCCAGTGGAATGCCATGGGGATCCCGCGTGCGGAAGGTGCGGGACTGGTGCGGTCGTTCCACCCAGTCGACCGGCAGGCCCTTGCGTTCAAAAAAATGGGCGGCCTTGTCCAGGCTGTCTTCGTCATAGACCTTGAAGCCAAGTTCACCGGCTTCTGCAGTGCCTGCCTGACGCAATACGATACAATGGTGCCCGCGTTCCTCCATGGCGCGCAGGAAAATCTTTTCGTCGGTTTCGTCGGTCACCTGCAGGCCGAGCGTGTCGACATAAAAGGCCCGGCTTTTAGATAGGTCCGTAACGGCCAGCTCCACGTGGCTGAGGCGCACTATGTTGAAGGGCGGATAGAGATTGGGCGCCGGAATCGGCATGGCGGTCTCCTGCTAGTCTATTGGACAGGGAAAATGACGTTGGTTTGTCCGGTGCCGGAGCTTGGGAAATACTCCGTAACCACCTCGCATTTGGCCGTGTAGGCATCCCAGCCCAGGGCGCCGTAGAGCATGGCAGTGTCATGCATGGAGCCTTCACCGCAGCAGTGATCGGCATATTCGGACAGCATCTTCAGGAAGGTGGCGTGGTCGCCGCGCTGCCACATGTCCAGCACATGCAGATCCATCTGCCGGTTGAACTCGGAGCTGATGGTAAAGGTGCCGTTGTTGGCGGCATAGTCCTTGTTGGCCCAGATCTTGTGAGACAAGGACCCGGAGGCCAGCAGCAGAACCTTTTCGTCGCTGGCCTCGACGGCCTCGCGGATCGCTTCGCCGATCCTGCGGCTTTCGTCGTGAGCGTGCACCGTGCACCAGGCCGCCACGGAGACAACCTTCATCTTGTGTTCCCGGCTCATGAAGCGCATCGGCACCAGGGTGCCGTATTCCAGTTCCAGGCTGTCGAGCTGGTGCGACAGGGTATAGGTGCCCTTGTCGCTGGCTGCTTTTGCAATCGCATCGCCAAGGGCCGGATTGCCTTCATAGCTGTAGGGCAAATTCTGAATGAATTGCGGGAATTCATTCGAGGTGAACAGGCCTTCGAACTGCTTGTTGGCATTGATGTGAAACCCGGCATTGATCACCCAATGGGTGTCGCAGACAACAACGCTCGTCGCCCCGAGCGCCTTGGCGCGGCGGGCGATTTCAGCGTGGCCGTCGATGGCCGCCTGCCGGGTCCCTTTCACCGGGCCGTCCTGTTCCGACATCAGCATGGTCGGAACGTGCGTGACCTTGGCGGCAAGAACGATTTCTCCCATGATTTCCTCCCGAAATCCTGTCGTTCAGTTCTAAGTGGTTCAGGCGCCGAGGCGCGGGATCTTGTGATGTCCTGTGGCGAAGGCGATGTTTTTCTGTTCCATGTAGAATTCGAAGGACCAGTCGCCGCCGTCGCGGCCGATACCGCTGGCCTTCACCCCGCCGAACGGGGTCGGCAGGTGGCGGACATTTTCCGAATTGACCCAGATCATTCCTGCTTCCAGCGCGTTGGTGAAACGCAGGGCCCGGGTCAGGTCATTGGTCCAGACATAGCCCGTCAGCCCGTAGTCAATGTCATTGGCCATCTGAAGGGCGTCATCTTCGGACTGGAAGCGGATGCTGGTCAGAACCGGCCCGAAAATCTCCTCCTGGGCAATGGTCATGTCATTGGTAGCCCCGGTGAACAGGGTCGGGCGGACAAAATAGCCTTCCTCGCCTACCTGGCTGCCACCAGCGGCAACGGTTGCGCCATTTTCCCGGGCAATGCCGAAATAGCTGGTGACCTTGTCGAAATGGGTCTTGTGAATGAGCGGCCCGATTTCTGTTGCCGGGTCCAGCGGATGGCCAACCTTGATCGCATTGACCCGCTCAACCAGTTTGGCTTCGAAGTCGTCAGCGATTGAAGCTTGAACCAGCAGGCGGGAGGACGAGGTGCACCGCTCGCCATTGAGCGAATAGATCATGAAAATTGCTGCATCCAGCGCCCGGTCCACATCCGCATCGTCAAAGACGATCACCGGGTTCTTGCCGCCCAGTTCGAAATGGACCCGCTTGAGCGTGTCGGCGCCCTGTTTCATGATCATGGAGCCTGTGCGGCTTTCCCCGACAAAGGCAATAGCCTTGATGTCCGGATGTTCGGTCAGCGCCTTGCCGGCGTCTTCGCCAAACCCGTTCACAAGGTTCCAACCCCCCTTGGGAAGACCGGCTTCTTCTGCGATTTCCATCAGGATACGGGCCGTCAGCGGGGAGAATTCCGCCGGTTTGTGGACGACCGTGCAGCCTGCGGCAAGCGCGGGAGCGATTTTCCAGGTGGACAACATGAAGGGCGTGTTCCACGGAGTGATCACGCCGACCGGGCCGATGGGGACACGTGTCGTCACATTCATGAGGGTTGGAGAGGGCAGAGCTTGGCCATCCCGTGCACTGGGGGCCTTGTCTGCAAAGAAACGGAAATTTTCAGCGCCTCTGAGGGCCGCCTTTGACATGAACCGCAGGGCTTGGCCGGTGTCCCAGCACTCGCACAGGGCAATTTCCTCTGCCCGGGCCACAATGCCATCTGCGATTTTGTGAAGGATTTTCTTGCGTTCGGCCGCGCCCAGGTCGCGCCAGGCAGGGAAGGCGGCACGGGCCGCCTTGGCTGCTGCGTCAATATCGGCAGCTCCACCCTTGGCAACCTGGCAGATCAGGCTTTCATCCACCGGAGAGGTGGTCTGGAATGTGTCTCCAGACAGGGCGGGAAGAGCTTCGCCGTTGATCTGGTTCAAGATCCCCGTTTCGCGGAAGCGGGCAAGATATCCGTCCAGTTTCTGAATGTTGGTTTGAAGATCTGACATGGTTCAACCCTCCCCAAGGTGGTCGCGGATGGTGCCGGTCTTGGGAGACAGGTCCGCGTCAATGTCGCGCATTTCCAGCGACAGGGCGAGCGAACTGGTGTTCAGAACCGGCTGCAGAAAGTCCCTGGCAGCATCGAACAAAGTTTGCGCTGCGGCCTGTTTCACAGCCTTCGACCGACCGGCGCGAAGGCGGACAGATATGTCGAGAAAGGCGTGTTTCGGGTTGCCATCTGCAATGCTGCAATGGTCGGCCTTGAAGGCCCGCACACGCAGGCCCGCCATCGGCAGGGCCTCGATCCCGGTGGCCACCGACCGCAAATGCCCGCACAGAGCCTGAATATCGGCCCGTTCCTCCAGATTGGCGGAATATTCGATGGATAGGTGCGGCATCAAAGTTCCTTAACAAGATAATATTTGCTATGTTAAATATATGAGAGGCCAAATGTCAAACTTTTTGTGTCAACCGTTCCACGTTTCCGCTAAGAGCCGACCATGACCGACAAAAAAGAACGCGAGGGCGCCCACGCCCTGCCCCCAACCCGGCGCTCGGTTCCCATCGCGCTCATCCGGGCGCGGGAAAAAGTCATGGGACCGATCCGGGAGATGCTGTCCGATTCCGGGATTACCGAACAACAGTGGCGCATCCTGCGGGTTCTGGAGGAATACGGCCCTCAGGACGCCTCGTCCCTGGCTGACCGGGCCTGCCTGCTCTTGCCGAGCCAGACACGGATTGTGCAGACGCTGTTTGAAAAGGGTCTGGTGATCCGCCAGCCCGATGCAAGGGACCGGCGCAAGCAAACAGTTGCGATCACCGACGCGGGCCAGAAAATCATCCACGGCAAGCTGGAGGAGGCGGAAGCCATCGCCCGGCGCATCGAAACCGTGATCGGTGAAGACAAGCTGGATCAGCTCCTGGAGATCCTTGAGGATTTCCAGAAGCTCTAAGGTTTTGCAACGCGTTCCGGTTGGAAAGTGTCTTTGCTGCTTATGTCAAGGCCGGCAGAAGCGTGCCGCTGCAATCGCCAAAGCCGATGCGGAAGCCGTTGCCCTGGGCGTGGCCGCGCAGGGTCATGGTGTCGCCATCCTCAATGAAGCTGCGGCTGCCGCCCGCAATCTCGACGGGCTCCTTGCCGCCCCAGCTGAGTTCCAGAAGCGAGCCGCGGCTGTCCTTGTCCGGGCCGGAAATAGTGCCGGAGCCGAGCAGGTCGCCAACCCGCATCGGACAACCGGACGTGGTGTGGTGGGCCAGCTGCTGGGCGGCCGAATAGTACATTTCCCTGTAATTGGTCCGGGCAATCACTGTCTCGGTGCCATTCTCAGGGGTCAGGCCGATTTCCAGGTTGATGTCGTAGAGCATCGGTCCCGGCTCTTCCAGATAGGGCAGAAGCGGCACTTCCCGTTCAGGTGTCGGAACGCGGAAGGCTTCCAGGGCTGCTGCCGTCACGATCCACGGGGAGATGCTGGTCAGGGTGGCCTTTGCCTGGAACGGGCCAAGCGGCTGATATTCCCAGGCCTGGATGTCCCGTGCGGACCAGTCGTTCAAAAGCACGTAGCCAAAAATATTCTCAAACGCCTGGGACACGGAGATCGGGCCATCGGAGGGCTCGCCGACAATCGCGCCCATTTCCAGTTCGATGTCAAACCGCTGGGACGGGCCGAAACGGGGTGCCGTATCGTTCGGGCCCTTCAGCTGGCCATTGGGGCGGCGCACGGGCGTACCTGAAACGGCAACGGAGGACGCGCGGCCATTATAGCCGATCGGAATGTGCAACCAGTTCGGCGGCAGGGCGTTTTCCGGACCCCGGAACATGGTGCCCACGTTGAAGGCGTGATGTTTGCCCGCATAAAAATCCGTGTATTCGCTGACCGCAAACGGCATATGCAGTGCCGCGCCGTCTTGCGGAACAAGATGGGGTTCCAGTGCATGCCTGTCAGCGGAGCCTTCAGCAAGAAGCGCTGTTAGTGTGTCGCGCAGGCGCGCCCAGTTGCTGCGGCCGGAGGCCATGAAGCCGTTCCAGCTGCCCTGCATCAACGTGCCGTCAAAGCCGAGCAGGCCGTATGCTTCCAGCGCATGCACATCCAGAATGAAGTCGCCAATGGCAACGCCCTGATGTCTGGCGCCGTCCACTGCGGAGAACACACCATAAGGCAGGTTGTTCAAGGGGAACCCGGATTCGGGCTTATTGGCGCTCTCCACCCAGGAGGGAAGAAGGTCTGTCATTGGTTTAAGATCCTTGTTTCAGGCGGCGTCGGGCTGATTGTCCGGACGGGCAGCTGCAAAGGCGGGAAGGTCGAGGCAGCGGGCCTCAATCCCGGTCAGGCGGGGAAAGGGTGTCAGATCGCAGCCCCAGCGATGGGCATTATAAAGCTGGGGCACCAGGCAGAGATCCGCAAGGCCGGGTGTCCCACCGAAGCAATAGGGGCCGGACACGTCGATCATCTTGTCAAAGGCCGTCAATCCCCGTGTCATCCAGTCATTCATCCAGGCCACTGCCGTCTCCTGGCTGTGGCCGAGGGATTTCAGCTTCGAGATCACCCGCAGATTGTTCACCGGATGGATGTCGGCGGCGATCACCTGCGCGGCAGCACGCACATGGGCCCGGTCCAGCGGATCACGGGGCAAAAGAGGCGGTTCGGGCAAGGTCTCTTCAAGCCATTCCAGGATGGCCATGGACTGGCGCAAAACCGTGCCGTCATCCAGCACCAGCGCGGGCACGCCCTGCGCCGGGTTCAGGGCCGTATAATCCGGCGCCATCTGCGCCCCGGCCACAAGGTCCACAGGGGCCGCCTCATAGGCGGCCCCTTTCAGGTTGAGGGCGATCCGGACCCGGTAAGAGGTTGTTGACCGCCAATAGGTGTAAAGCTTCATTTCGTGCCCGGCGTGCCGTCAAACTTCTTCTCAAGGGTGGTCCAGCAGTCGATATAGTCGTCCTGCAAGGGGGCTTCATTTCCGGCAAACGCGGTCAGGTGCTGCGGGAACCGGGTCTCGAACATGAACGACATAGTGTTGTCGAGCTTTTCCGGTTTGAGGTCGGCATTGGAGGCGCCTTCAAAAGCGTTCCGGTCCGGCCCATGGGGCAGCATCATGTTGTGCAACGACATGCCGCCCGGCACGAAGCCCTGGGGCTTGGCGTCATACTGGCCATAAATGTTGCCCATCAGCTCAGACATGACATTCTTGTGGTACCAGGGCGGACGGAATGTGTCTTCCATGACCATCCAGCGCTCACGGAAGAGCACGAAGTCGATATTGGCCGTGCCCGGCACGCCGGACGGGGCGGTCAGGACCGTGAAGATCGACGGGTCCGGATGGTCGAACAGGATCGAGCCGACCGGGCAGTAGGTTTTCAGGTCATATTTGCACGGCGCATAATTGCCGTGCCAGGCGACCACGTCCAGCGGGCTCTGGCCGATGTCGCAGCGGTGGAACTGGCCGCACCACTTCACGGTGATGGTCGACGGCACTTCCCGGTCCTCATACGCGGCCACGGGGGTCTTGAAGTCCCGGCGGTTGGCCATGCAATTGGCGCCGATGGGGCCCCGGCCCGGCAGCTCGAATTTCTGGCCGTAATTCTCGCAGACAAAGCCCCGGCAAGGGCCTTCCAGAACCTCCACCCGGTAGACCAGGCCGCGCGGGATGATCGCGATTTCCTGCGGCTCCAGATCGATGATGCCCAGTTCCGTTGCAAAGCGCAGACGGCCTTCCTGGGGCACCACCAAGAGCTCGCTGTCGGCGGAGAAGAAATATTCGTCCTTCATGGAAGCGGTGACAAGATAGACATGGCTTGCCATTCCGACCTGGGTGTTCACATCCCCGGCCGTGGTCATAGTGCGCATGCCGGTCAGCCAAGTAAGCGGGGCTTCGCTATGGGGCACCGGGTCCCAGCGGTACTGGCCGAGGGAGGTGACGTCCTCAACCACATTCGGCGCCGATTTCCAGTAGGGAAGATCGATCTTTTTATAGCGGCTGGAATGTTTGACGGAGGGGCGTATGCGGTAACACCAGGTGCGCTCGTTCTGGTGGGACGGCGCGGTGAAGGCGGTGCCGGACAGCTGTTCGCCGTAAAGCCCGTAGTTGCATTTCTGCGGGCTGTTCATGCCCTGGGGCAGGGCGCCTGGCAGGGCTTCGGTTTCAAAGTCATTGCCGAAGCCGGGCATGTAGCCAGGGGTCGTGGTGGTTCCGCTGGCCTGGATGAGATCGGTATTGGTGTGCGGTACGTTCATGACGTTTGTCCTTCTCCCTTCATGCGCGCTGCGCTGCGGCCGAGATCGCCCGGCTGAGCACCGCGCGGTCGCCGATATGGTTTGCCAGAATCAGGATCAGGCGGGCGTTCAGGGCCGCGCTGTCCTCGTCGCTCAACCCCTCATGGGCTGCAAGAAGCTCGGCGTAAAATCCGTCCGGGTCCTCGATGTTCGGGCGTGTGTTCAGATCAGACATGGCTTACTCCTTGCCGCAGGCTGTGCGCAAAGCTGCGCGCACGGCAGCCTCGTCAAACCGGTCCCACCGCGCGGCCACATGCTGGTCGGGCCGGATCAGGTAGACAGCGGACGGTGCCGAGCCCAGATAGCGTTCGCCCAAGGCTCCGGACGGGTCATCTGCGGCGGAGCGCTTGAGGCGCAGAACAGCAATGCCGTCTTCTTCCAGCCGGTCAGGGGCGTCCGCATCAAGGGTCAAGAGCACAAAGGCAGTGCCCAGTTGCGAGAGCAGATAGCCGTCTTTGACCGGTGCATCCGGGCAGGGGCTGCCCGGCCTTGTCCGGTCCGGACCGCCAGTCAGAGCGTCTTCACCGGTGAGGGAAAGGCCGCCATAGGTGCAGGGCATGGACAGACGGCCGGAATTGACCAGCGGCCGGGCGAAGTCAAAATGCTCGGAAAGGTCCAGCACGGCATTGCGGAAGAGGTGGCTGACCCTGGATTTCGGCGTGATGAAATCCGTGGACCGGGTCGAATTTAAAATGTTCTCATCCGCACCATGGATGCGTTCTTCGTCATAACTGTCCAGCAGGGTTTCCGGCGCCTTGCCCTTGATCACAAGACCCAGCTTCCAGCCCAGATTGTCCGCATCCTGCATGCCGGAATTCGCGCCCCTCGCCCCGAAGGGGGACACCTGGTGGGCGGCATCACCGGCAAAGATGACCCGGCCATGGCGGAATTTTTCCATGCGCTTGCACTGGAATGTGTAGATGGACGACCAGACCATCTCATAGTCCACATCCGGCCCGAGCATGGCGTCCAGGCGGCGGCGTATGTTCTCTTCCTTCATTTCTTCCTTACGGTCCACATCCCAGCCGATCTGGAAGTCGATCCGCCAGGTGTTGTCCGGCTGCTTGTGCAACAGGGTCGAGGCGCCGGAGCCATGGGAGGGCTCGAACCAGAACCAGCGCTCGGTCGGGAAATCGGCGGTCATGCGGATATCGGCGATCAGGAAACTGTCCTGAAACACCCGGCCGTCGAAATCGAGCCCGAGCATGCCGCGCAAGGGGGAGTTGGCCCCGTCACAGCCGATCAGCCAGTCTGCTTCCAGCTGATAAGGGCCATCCGGAGTGGTGATACTGAGGACCACGTGGTCGTCCCGCACATCGACACTGTCGACCCGGTTCTTGCCGCGCAAGTCAATCGAGGCACCCTCCGCCTGGGCTGCGCGCACCCGCTCGACAATGAATTTTTCGAAATAGGGCTGCTGCAGGTTGATGAAGGCCGGATATTTGTGGCCCTCTTCCGGCAGCAGGTTGAATTCATAGACCTTCCGGTCCTGATGAAACACCTTGCCCAGGTTCCAGACCACACCCTTGTCCAGCATGGGCTGGCCGCAGCCATATCGGTCCGCAATTTCCAGGCTGCGTTTGGCAAAGCAAATGGCCCGGCTGCCCATGCCGATGCCCTCATGGTCGTCCAGAACCACGACCGGAATGCCCTGAAGTCCCAGATCAAGCGCGGTCGCCACGCCAATGGGGCCGCCCCCCATAACCACCACCGGATGGCGGACGGGCTCGGCCGCGTCCTGATCCGGTGAGCGCTCATAAGGGTAGAGTTTGAATGCCAGCGAATAGCGATCATCAAACATGTTTGTCTCCTCCCTCTTGCTGCCTAGCCCTGAAGCTGCTCCCACATGTCCAGGTCGCGCTGCGCGGTCCAGATCCGCGGCGTGTCGATGCCCCGGGCCTCGTCATAGGCGCGGGCGACGTTGAACGGCAGGCAGTGCTCGTAGATCGCGTAATCCTGGAATTTCGGATCACATTCGGCCCGTACCGCGTCCCAGGCATCCTTCAGGCTGCCGCCCCTGGAGGCGATCTGCTGCACCGGCCGGTAGGTGCTGTCCACAAAGTCGCGGGTGGAGGCAAGCGCTGCATCAACCATTTCCCGGCCCACCAGCGCATCGCCGCGTCCGGGGGCAATCGATTGCGGGTCATAGGCTTTCACCGCGTCCAGGGTCTTGCCCCAGTCGTTGAAATGGCCATCGCCGCAATAGCAGGCGGAGTGGTATTCCACGATATCGCCGGTGAACATGGTTTGCTGATCCGGCACCCAGATCACGCTGTCTCCGGCCGTATGGGCCCGGCCGATCTGGGTGATCTCCACCTTGCGCTTGCCCAGATAGACGGTCATGGACTTGGAGAAGGTGGTGGTCGGCCAGGTCAGGCCCGGAATGCTCTCATGGCCTTCAAACAGGCGCGGGAAACGCTGGAACTCGCTGTCCCAGTCCTCCTGGCCCCGTTCCACCACCATGGCGCGGGCCGCATCGGACATGATGATCTGTGGCGCGCTGAAGGCGGAGGCCCCGAGGACCCGAACCGCGTGATAATGGGTCAGCACCACATGGCTGATCGGCTTGTCGGTGACCTCACGCACACAGTCGATCACCTTCTGTGCCAGACGCGGGGTCGCCTGGGCCTCGACGATCATCACGCTGTCGTCGCCGATGATCACACCGGAATTGGGGTCGCCTTCCGCCGTGAAGGCATACAGCCCTTCTCCGATCTCGGTGAAGGATATCTTCTTCTCGCCCGTGTCCCCTTGTGATGCGAACGCCTTTGCCATGGGTGGCTCCTCCAACATTAAACGGTCCGCGCTCGCAGCCGCCCGTGACGGATGGGGCGCGGGGGTTAGATCCGGTCAGGATCAGTTAGTTGCAAATGTAACAACATGGTTATCGTTGCATT
This sequence comes from Roseibium sp. AWQ4_290, assembly GCF_056160985.1. Classification (NCBI taxonomy): domain Bacteria; kingdom Pseudomonadati; phylum Pseudomonadota; class Alphaproteobacteria; order Hyphomicrobiales; family Stappiaceae; genus Roseibium; species Roseibium sp. AWQ4_290. The sequence goes on along the minus strand of NZ_JBSWYG010000015.1, from coordinate 105,612 downwards.
TGCAACGAAAGTCAATATCATTTCACCTGCAACAACCATAAGGCCTGTGCATGTCCCGAACCACGTTTAATCTTTCTGCGTTTCTGCCCTACCGGCTGGCGGTGCTGGCCGAGCGGGTCAGTCGGCGCTTGTCTGTCGATTATGAGCGCATGCACAAGCTGACCATGGCCGAATGGCGCGTGCTGGTCCATCTGATGCGCTGTGCGGAAGTCTCGGTTCGGGAGATCCATGACTGCGTCAATCTGGACAAGCCCAGGGTCAGCCGTGCGGTGGCCCGGCTGGAACAGGCAGGGCTTGTCAGGAAAGGGCAGGGGGAAACGGATGGACGGCTGGTGGCCGTGTCGCTCACCGGTAAGGGCCGCTCGGTGTTGGCAGACATCCTGCCCACCGCGCAAGCGGTAGAGGATCATCTGATCTCAAGCTTGAGCGACGCGGAATATGAAAGCCTATGCGCGATCATGGAAAAACTGCACACGACCCTCGATCAGGATCCGAGGGCAAAACCAAGAGCGCGGATGGATCTTGAAGGGCTTTGAGGGCGCACCCTCAAAGCCGGGCGTGACGGGCGGGGGCAAACCCCGCAATGAGGCTTAGGAAACAGCTGCGAGCCCCTTGTCGAGCGCGTTCAACACCGTGGTCACATGTGCTTCTGTCAGGATCAGGGGCGGGGACAGGATGATATTGTTGCCCGACACCCGCACCATGGCGCCCGCCTCATAGGCGGTGCGGTGCACCTGGCCGATGGTTTTCTTGTCGATGGGGGTTTTGTCGGCGGCGTCCGAAACCAGTTCCAGCGCGCACATCAGGCCGTGCCCTCCCCGCACATCGCCGATCACGGAATGCTTTTTCTGCAATTCCAGAAGGCCCTGATAGAGCTGCGTGCCGCGCGTGGCAGCGTTTTCGGTTACGTTCAGCTTTTCGGTTTCCTTCAGGCAGGCAATGGCGGCTGCCGCCCCCACCGGATGGCCGGAATAGGTGTAGCCCGAGCCGATGGCGCCCTTGCCGGATGTGTCGCTTTCAAAGGTTTCTGCCACCCCGTCCGACACCATGACGGCACCAAAGGGGAAATAGCCGTTGGTAATCGCCTTGGCCGTGCACATCAGATCCGGCTGGACGCCCCAGTGCCGGGATCCGGACCAGTCGCCAGTGCGGCCGAAGGCGGTGATGACCTCGTCGGCAATCAGGAGAATGCCGTGTCTGGAGCAGATCTCACGCACGCCGGGCATGAAGCTTTTGTGCGGCGGCATGACACCACCGGCCCCCAGAACCGGCTCCATGATGAAGGCGGCAATGGTGGCCGCGCCTTGGAACTTGATCTCGTCCTCCAGGGCGGCAAGGCAGAGCTGGGCCAGCCGTTCCGGGTCGGTCTCGTTAAACGGGTTGCGATAGGGATAGGGCGCCGGAATGTGATAGCAGCCGGGCATCAGGGGTTCATACTGGGTGCGGAAATTGGCGTTGCCATTGACTGAGGCCCCCAATGTATGAGTGCCGTGATAGCCTTTTTTCAAGCTCAGGAATTTCACCCGGCCGGCTTCGCCCCGGATCTTGTGATATTGCCGGGCAAGGCGCAGCGCCACTTCCACACTGTCGGACCCGCCGGAGGTGAAGAAGGCGCGGGACAGGCCATCGGGGGCAAAAAAGTCTTTCAGCATCCAGCTGAGTTCGATCACCCCGTCGTTGGAGGTGCCCCGGAAGATGGAATAATAGGGTAGCTTGTCGAGCTGGGCGGCAATTGCGTCTTTCACCGGCTGGCAGGAATAGCCCAGATTGACGTTCCACAGGCCGCCAACCGCGTCCACGGTCTTGTGACCGTCCACATCGGTGATTTCCACGCCTTCGCCGCCGACAATGATGTCGGGCGGGTTGTTTAGGCTGTCCGCCGGATGAGCCATCGGATGCCATAGATGGCGGGCATTGTTCTCTTTCAGAAAATTGCCGTCCTTCATCACGTCACCTTTTCAGACAGAAGCAGGTCCAGGGCGCGGTCATAGCTTTCCCCCGGACGGGTTACATCAAAATGCACGAGCGTCATCCCGGCGGCCTCGCCGCCGCGGATATTCTTCATCTGATCATCCACGAAAACGCAGTCTTTGGCCGCGATCTCAAGACCATCTGTGATGAAGCCATAGGCGCGCGCATCGGGTTTGAGGATCTTGGTGTAGGTCGCGTCGACAATCAGGTCGAAATCTGCCAGGAAGGGCAGCTTGTCCCGGAAATCCGCACCATAAAAGAGATCCAGCTCGTTGGAGAGGATGGCCAGTTTGCATCCGGCCGCCCGGGCCTTGGAAATGGCTGCCAGCGCTTCCGGGCGGATGACAGCGGCAGGCTCTGCACCGCGCAGGCGGCCGACAAACTGCGGAAATTCCGTCCACTCCTCGCCAACCAGCTTGCCGGTTTCCCGCATCCGCAGCGCCCAGTAGTCGCGCTCGCTCATCTCCCCGGCCTGCATGGCGCGCCAGGCGTCGTCGGTGTCCGGCGCAAAGGGGCCGCGCCAGGTCAGCGTTCCCGGCGCAAGGCCAAGGGCCTGTTCGGAAAGGTCGTGGGTTTCAAACAGCGTCTTGGAAATCACGCCGCCGAAATCCAGCACCAGTGCTTTGCTCATTTAGGTCCCTCCGGAAAGGCGTGCCTGACCATCACAGTTTGATCCAGGCTGTTTTCAGGTCGAGATATTTGTCGAACGCATGCAGGGATTTGTCGTGGCCGTTGCCTGACTGTTTCACCCCGCCAAGGGGCACCGTGACATCGGCGCCGCCATAGGTGTTCACATGGACCACCCCGGCCTTGATCCGGCGCACCATGGTGTGGGCGCGGCTGAGACTGGCGGTCCAGACCGCCGCCGCCAGGCCAAAATCCGTGCCGTTGGCGATCGCGGCCGCTTCGTCTTCCGTGTCAAAGGGGATCACGGCCAGCACGGGGCCGAAGACTTCCTGTTGTGCGATCCGGTCTTGGGGGTGAACCCCGGCCACCACGGTGGGGGCCATGTAATAGCCGCCGGTTTCTTCCAGAATGCGGGTGCCTCCGGTCACGATGGTGCGGCCTGCTGCGCGGGCCTCCTCGACAAAGGCTAGGTTCTGCTCCAGCTGGCGCAGCGAATTCACGGCCCCGGCCTGGGTGGCCGGGTTCAGCGGATCGCCAATGACCATGGCGTTTGCATGGGCGGCGAGCTTTTCGACAAAGGCATCGTGAATGCTGCGCTCCACCAGAAGGCGGGACCCGGCAACGCAGACCTGGCCGGAATTGCGGAAAATGCCGTTGGCGGAGACTTTCGCCGCCTCCTCCAGATCCGGGGCATCGGCAAAGACGATGTTGGGCGACTTGCCGCCAAGTTCCAGATAAACCCGCTTGAGATTGCTGCGGGCGGAGGCTTCCAGAAGACGGCGGCCAGTGGCGCCCGATCCGGTAAAAACCAGCACATCCACATCCGGGGACAGGGCCAGAGCGGCCCCGGTGGTGGCGCCGTCCCCGGTCACCACATTGAGAACGCCGGCAGGCAGGCCGGCCTCCAGAGCCAGGGCGGCAATCTTCAAAAGGGAGAGGGAGGCTGTTTCGGCCGGTTTCAGAACAACGCAGCAGCCTGCTGCCAGGGCCGGTCCCAGTTTCCAGGCGCCGATCATAAGCGGGAAGTTCCAGGGCACGATGGCGCCGACCACCCCGACAGGGTCCTTGTGTACCAGCCCAAGTGTGCCGGGCGCGGTTGGGGCGATCTCACCATAGACCTTGTCGATGGCTTCTGCGTAATAGCGGATAGTTCCGGCGGCAGAGAGCGGCTCCGCCTTCAGGGCCATACCGATTTCCGTGCCGTTGTCACGTACGCCCAGAACGGCAATTTCCAGCGCATTGGCTTCAATCAGATCCGCCCATTTCTGAAGGATCTTCTTGCGCGTGGCCGGGGCGAGGCCGGACCAGCGGCCATCATCAAACGCCTGCCGGGCGGCGGCAACCGCGCGCGCTACATCCTCTGCCGTTCCTTTCGGCAGGGTGGTCAGCTCCTTGCCGTCAAGGGGAGAGACAGTCTTCATCACCTCGCCATTTGAGGCAGGGCAGGGCTCCCCATTGATCAGATGCGCGGCCGGGGGGATGGGGCGTGTGCTGAAACGGGCGATGTCGTCTGGGGTCATAGGCTCGGTTCAATATAATCAACGTCGGTTCATTTTTAATGATGACGGATCTATCTGCGAAAGTCAATCGGCCTTGTTCCCTCGGGCAAGGCTTGAGGGGCGAGCAGGATCGGGAGAAAGTGGCAAGGAAAGGAAGCGGGGGCCGAAAGTGGAGTGCGCATACTGGAGCACAGCGCTGCGGCGGCGGTGGCCAGCCTGCAGCGTCTTGGGGTTTCAAGAAGGAGGGCGCAAGAGTGCCCGCAGTCGGAGAGTGCCAGTCCGGCCATCTCGGTGCGGCCCTGATGGTCACTGAGGTGCCTTGGTCGGGTCAGCCCGCGTTTGCGTTCAGTCCGGCCAGGGTCTTCTCGGCGGCTTTCGAAAAACTGGCAGGCACGCGCCCGCCAGTGCCATTGGTAACTGTTCGCGCTTCATTCATCAGGGCAGTCAGGATTATGGCTTTCAGGGCCTCTGTCATACGGTGGGCCGGCGTTGCAACGGCCAGCGCACCGCAGGCAAGCCCCTCCCGGTCAAAGACCGGAACGGCTATACCGTAGACATCATCTTCATTCGTCTGGTCCGCAGCGGCAAACCCTTGGCTGCGGGTCCTGTCGATGGCTTTGACGAGGGCATTGCCTTCCGTCACGGTCCGGCTGGTTTTGGCTTCGAGACGGTCAGACAGAACCTTCTTGCTCAGATCTTCCGGTCCGAAAGCGAGTGTTGCCAGCCCCGAGGCGGTGGAATGAAGGGGCAGAATCTCGCCTGAAATCAGGGATACCCGGTTGCTGCGCGCGCTTTCGCTGATGCCGATCGTGGCAAGCGCACGGCCTGAAATGAGAGACGCATGGGCCGTTTCGCCGGTCTGTTCCGATATGGTCTCCAAGCCGGACTGAACAATTGATGAAACGGGAAAGCAGGTTTCCCGCACCCGCGCAAGGCGCAGTACCCCGGCGCCCAGCCGGTAGAGTTTGCTGTCGCTGCGCTGTTCCACCAGCCCGGCATCGGCCATGGACCCCAGCATCCGGTGGACTGTTGCCTTGTCGATTCTGGCCCGGCGGGCAAGGTCCGACAGGCCGATTTCCGGTTCATCTTCAGAGAAATAGTCCAGAAGAGCGAGGGCTTTGGCAACAGTAGACGACATGGGTGTTTCCTCAAAGAATTCCCGCTTGGCGGGGAGGTCTTCTCTTTTTGTTGACTTTGATCTGGCGCAAACTATAATTGAACCGACGTTGATAATAATGAACCAGAGGGATACTGTCAATGTTGAAGGGAAAATCTGCTTTAACCGGAATTCTGATGCTGGCCCTTGCCGGACCGGCCTTTGCCGAGTACCCGGACCGTCCGGTCAGTTTTGTTGTGCCGTTTCCCCCAGGGGATCTTGAAGACGTTCTGACGCGCATGATCGCGGAAGATTTTGAGGCGAAATACAATGTGGCCGCTGCAGTGGTGAACCGGCCGTCCGATGGCGGGCCGTTCCCGGGCGCAGCCTCCGTCGCCGCCGCCCCCGCGGATGGTTACACCATCGGTTCCTTCGTGGTGGATGTGCCGGTTGTCGGGCCGGAAGTCGGTGTGCCGGGCCTCAACCCGGATCCGTTCGACCCGCTCGGCATCTTCCTGACCTATCCGTTTGTCATTGCCGCAAGCGCTGACAAGCCTTTCTCCACGATGGAAGAACTGGCAGGCTACTCCAAGGAAAATCCGCAAGTGCTCGGTCACTTCGGTGCCTTCCTGCTGCCGACGCAGGCCACCTTTGCCGCTGCCAAGGAACTTGGTTTTGAATGGGGCGGGGAAGCCTCCGCAGGGGCTTTGGACTGCAACTCGCTGGCCTCCGGCGATTTTGACGTGATCAACACCACCATCCAGCAGCTTCTGCCGTGCCTCGACAAGGTGAACATCCTGGCGACGATCACGGAAAGCCCGATTTCTGTCGTGCCGGATGCCCCGACCCTGGCCTCCGTTGCGCCGAATCTGAACATCTCGCTCTGGAACGGCCTGTTCGTACGCAGCGACACGCCGCAGGAGGTGCGCGAGCGCATCATCGAATCCGCCAAGGAAACGATGGCGTCTGACCGGGCCAAGGACCTGGCCAAACAGACCGGTGCCATCATCTACTGGATGGATGTTGAGGATTCGAAAGCCCGGATCAAGTCCGACATCGAAACCTCCGCCCGCATCAACACCATGATCTCGAACTAAGCCGTTGCGCCCTACTTCCGGCCGCCTCCGGGCGGCCGGAATAGGGCTGCAGGAAGGAGTCCGGGCATGAGTGACGATGTCAATCACGAGCCCCATGTATTCCCCGAAGGGCGCCGGCCCGGGGAGATGCTCTTCTGTACCCTGATGCTGGTCATTGGCGGTCTTCTGATCGCCGCCATCGGATGGCAGACCACCTGGCTTCCGGGTAAGGGATTGGCCGCCCAGCCCCGGCTCTGGCCCTCTCTTGCCCTTGGCGGCATCGTGCTCTTTGCGGCTTTGAACTGGATGCTCAGGTCCAAGGTCATGCGCACACCGGGCCGTTGGCGGGAAGCCTTCACCTGGATCAGGTCGCTGGAATATGTCGGCTGGTATCTGCTTTATGTCTGGTCGATCCCGGTCATTGGCTATCTGCTGGCCACCATTTTCTTCTGCATCGGCCTGACGCTACGCCTCGGCTACCGGCAGGCACGGGCCCTTTGGTCGGCCTTTGGCTTTGCGCTCTTCGTGGTGCTGTTCTTCAAGTCGGCGATGAATGTGAAAATTCCGGGCGGGGCGATCTACGACCTTGCCCCTGAAAGCCTCCGTTATTTCCTCCTACGCTACTTCTGAGGACCCATGGATCTCCTGTTCTCCAGCCTTGAGCTGATCGCGCGCTGGGATGTGATTGCCGCGCTCGTCATTGGCTCCATCGGGGGCGTCATCGTGGGCGGACTGCCTGGCGTCGGCGCGGCCGTCGCCATCGCGATTGTCCTGCCCGTAACCTTCTCCCTTGAGCCGATTGTCGGCCTCACCGCCCTTCTGGGCATTTACGGGTCGTCCATGTTCGGCGGGGCCATCCCGGCGATCCTGGTCAACACGCCCGGAACACCGGTCAATGCGCTGACCACCTATGACGGCTATCCCATGACCCAGCGGGGCGAAGGCCGGCGGGCGCTCAGCCTCGCCTATTCCGCGTCCTTTTACGGGGCCGTCTTTTCCATCTTGTCCCTGATGCTGCTGGCGCCTGTTCTCGCCAGTGTCGCACCCATGTTCGGTGCCCGCGAGATCTTTCTGGCAGCGCTTTTCGGCATCACGCTGGTGATCATCACCCACCGGGGCCAGGTGCTGGCCGCTGGCATGCTCGCCTGTGTCGGCATCTTTTTGCAGACCATCGGCATTGAGACCACCGCCTACAGTCAGCGCTTTACCTTCGGCTTAGGCTGGCTGCAATCGGGCATTGACCTGATCGTGGTGGTGCTTGGCCTTTTTGCCATCAGCCAGGCCCTGATCCTGTTCATGGATAAGGACAAGCCGATGACCTTTCCCCATGTGGAGCGGCCGAAGATCCTGGCGCAGGTGAAAGAGCTCTGGATCTACAAGCGGGTGGCCACCGTCGGTTCGGCCTTCGGCGTCTTTTGCGGCATGATCCCCGGCGTCGGTGAATTCATGTCCCAGTTCATGTCCTACAGCTACGCGCAGCGGACCTCCAAGACGCCTGAACTTTTCGGCAAGGGCAATCCGGAAGGGATCGTCGCCTCTGAAGCGGCCAACAATTCGGTTCCGGCCGCTGCCATGATCCCGCTTCTTGCTCTCGGCATTCCGGGCGAGGAGCTGACCGCCATGATGCTGGCGGTGTTCTATGTCCACAATGTCATTCCGGGTCCGCAGCTGTTTGCCAACCAGATGGACTTTGTCCTGGCGCTCTATATCTGCCTGCTGCTTCTGAATGTCATTGTCGTGGTGTTCCTGTTTTTTGCGACCGACATCCTGACAAAGGTCATCCTGATCCCGAACCGGTTTCTGGGCATGATGATCCTGACTTTCAGCCTGATCGGGGTCTATTCCCTGCGCAACTCCCTGACCGATGTGGCAATTGCGGCCGGGTTTGGTGTCTTCGGCTTCATTTTGAAGCGGCTGGAATATCCGACCTCACCGATCATTCTGGGCATTGTTTTGGGCAAGCTGATGGAAGACAAGCTGCGCACCGCAATGGCGCGGGTGCGCGAGCCCTGGGACTTCATCGACCGTCCCATCGCCTTCATTCTTTTTGCCATGATCGTCATTGCCCTCGTGGTGCAGGCCTACACTGTCTACAAGGCCTGGAAAGGCAAGACCGCCCATGACTGACAGCTCCGTGACCGAACTGCTGGCGCGCCGCCGGGCGCTCCTGGGGCCTAATGTCTCGACCTTCTATCAGGACCCGGTTCACATGGTGAAGGGCGAGGGGGTCTGGCTCTGGGATGCAGATGGTAACCGCTATCTGGATTGCTACAACAATGTGCCTCATGTGGGCCATTGCAACGAGCGGGTGGTCGACGCGCTGTGCCGGCAGGCCCGCACTCTCAACACCCACACCCGCTATCTGCATGAGGGCATTCTGGATTATGTGGAGCGGCTGACGGCGACGTTTGACACACCACTCGACACGGCGATCCTGACCTGCACCGGCTCCGAGGCCAATGACATCGCCCTGCGCATGGCCGAAGCCATGACCGGCAAGCGCGGCCTTGTGGCAACGGATGCCACCTATCACGGCAACACCACTTTGGTCAGTCACCTGTCCAAGAGCAATGTGCCGGAAGTCGGCTTTGGCCTGGGCGGGTATCTGCGCCATGTGGAGGCGCCGGACAGCTACCGGATCGAAGACCCTGACGGAACGCGCTTTGCGCAGAAGGTGGCGGCTGCTGTTGCGGATCTGGAGGCAGATGGCACAGGCTTTGCGGCGCTCATCGTGTGTCCGCTGTTCCTCAATGAAGGGTTTCCGGCCCAGGCGGATGGCTGGCTGCGTCCGGCGGCAGAGGTGGTGCGCAAGGCGGGTGGTCTTTTGATCTGTGACGAGGTTCAGTCCGGGTTCGGGCGCTGCGGCAGCCATTTCTGGGCCCATCAGAAGCAGGGCGTTGTGCCGGACATTGTCTGCATGGGCAAACCCATGGGCAATGGCCATCCGGTGGCCGGGCTGGTGACCACTTCGGATATCATGGAACGCTTCCGCTCGTCCTTCCGCTATTTCAACACGTTCGGCGGGAACCCGGTGTCCTGCGCGGCGGCCATGGCGGTGCTGGACGAGCTGGAAGACAAGAACCTTCAGCAAAATGCCGCTCGCATCGGCCGTCTTGCGGCAGACCGCCTGTCGGCTCTGGCTGAAAAATTTGACGTCATTGGCGATGTCCGCCAGAGCGGCATGGTGTTCGGGGCTGAATTCGTGCACAGCCGCGATACGAAAGACCCGGCCAGTGACTATGCGGACAGGGTGATCAATGCCATGCGCCACCGCGGCATCATCCTGTCCAAGCTGGGCCGGCACAAGAACACCTTGAAGATCCGCCCGCCCATGCCCTTTGGCGAAGAGCATCTGGATCTTCTGATCACCACCCTGGAAGCCGTCATGGCCGAAACACCGGTGGGGGCAGCGTGAAGGATCCGCTTGCAAAGGCCCTGGCGCTTTGGGGCCATGAAACGGCTGTTTGTACCTTTGTCGCTGGACGGGAAAACCGGGTTTACCATGTGCGCACGGACAGTGGCGATTTCGCTCTGCGCTTGAAGCGGCCGGGCTACCGCACGCGGGCCGAGCTGCTGTCTGAACTGCAATGGCTGGAGGCCATGGACCGGGCCGGGCTGTCCGTTCCCCAGCCGCAGCCGTCTCTCTCCGGCGCGCTTCTGGAAGAGGTGGACGGATTGCAGGTGGATCTGATCGGCTGGCTGTCCGGCCAGCCCCTCGGCCGCAGCCGCGATCCGCTCAAGCTGGATGACGCTCAGGCCACATTCCGCGCCCTGGGGGCGGAAATGGCAAAGCTGCATGCGGCCTGTGATGCCTGGCAGGCGCCGGAAACCTTCAGTCGTTGTCACTGGGATCTGGACGGGCTGTTGGGTGAAGCACCTCTTTGGGGGCGTTTCTGGGACAACCCGACCCTGGACGGCGAGACGGCAGGCCTTCTGACAGAGTTCCGGGAGACGGCGCGGCGGGATCTTGCAGACCGCGCAGACGCTCTGGACTTTGGTCTGATCCATGCGGATCTGGTGCGGGAGAATGTCATGCTGGACGGACCGGCCCTCCGCATGATCGACTTTGACGATGGCGGCTATGGCTTCCGTCTCTTTGACATTGCAACGGCGCTTTTGAAAAACATGGCCGAGCCGGATTTCGCTCAGCTCAAGGCCGCGTTGCTTGAGGGCTATCAGGCGGTGCGGCCGCTGGATATCCAGGCGCTGGATCTGTTCATGGCCTTGCGCGCGGTCACCTATGTGGGCTGGATTGTGCCCCGCATGGAGGAAGACGGGGCGCCAGCGCGCAATGTCCGGTTCATCAATCATGCCCGTGAGCTGTGCAGCCAGTATCTTGAGCAGCCGGGCCGCCAAAGCTGCGGTTGATCCAGGGAGAAACAGTCATGACCAAAACCATCCTCGTGATTGGGACATTCGACACCAAGGCGGATGAACTCGTCTATCTGATCGGGCGCATCAAGGCCGGTGGCGGAAAGGTGCTGACCATGGATGTCAGTGTCCTGGGCGACCCGCCAATGCCGGTCGACATATCCAAACATGATGTGGTGGCCTCGGTTGACGAGACGATCGACGGGCTGATTGCTTTGGGAGAGGAAGGCGAGGCCTTTGCCAGGATGAGCTCCGGTGCGGCACTGACCACCCGGCGTCTTTATGAAGAAGGCCGGTTTGACGGCATGATCTCGCTCGGCGGCACCATGGGCACCGACCTTGCGCTCGATTGCGCCCAGGCGCTGCCCATTGGGGTTCCTAAATATATTGTCTCAACGGTAGCCGGCTCCCCCTTGATTGCGGCGGACCGAATGGCCGCCGATGTCCAGTTCATCTTGTGGGCAGGTGGGCTCTATGGTCTCAATCCCTTGTGCAAATCGTCCCTCAGCCAGGCGGCAGGCGCGGTTCTGGGGGCTGCCCAGCTGGTGGAGCCTCCGGCATTTGACCGGCCGATGATCGGCATGACCTCGCTGGGGTCGTCTTGCCTCAAATACATGAAGCCTCTTCATGCGGAGCTGACCAAGCGCGGCTATGATGTTGCCGTCTTCCATACGACCGGCATGGGCGGTATGGCGTTTGAGCGTCTGGCGGCGGAAGGCGCTTTTGCCTGTGTCATGGATTTCTCGCTCCAGGAACTGGTCAATGTGCTGCACGGCTCGGTGGTCAGCGCCGGGGCGGACCGGCTGACCGGGGCGGGCCGCAGCGGCACACCGCAAATGGTGGCGCCGGGAGCGATGGATATTCTCGATCTGGCAGGCTGGCAGGAGATCCCCTCCATTTTTGAGGACCGCCCCTTCCACCAGCACAACCGTCTGATCAAGAACATTGCCTTTAACGCCGAAGAGCGGATCAGCATCGCCAGACGCATGGTGGAGCGGCTTGCTGCGGCCAAGGGGCCGACCCACTTCTTCCTGACGCGGGGCGGGATTGAGGAATGGGACCGGCCCGGCGAAGCCGCTTATGACCCGGAGGCGTTGACGGCCTTTGTTGGGGCCGCCGCAGAAGCGCTTGAGGGCACGGTGCCCACTACGGATCTCGCGTGCCACATCAACGACCCGGATTTCTGTGCCGCGGTCCTGACGCAATTGGATGCCTGGGTGGCCGAAGGTATCGTGCCGCAAGGAAAAAGGTGAGTGGGCCTATGAGATTTGAAGGCAAGACAGCGCTCATCTCGGGAGCTGGCACGGGGATCGGGGCTGCGACGGCGCAGCGGCTGACCGGCGAGGGCGCACAGGTCGTTCTGATGGGCCGGCGCAAGGAACCGCTTGAGGCGGTCGCCGCCAGAACCGGCGGGCTGGTGGTGACGGGCGATGCGGCCGATCCGGATCAGGCCGCCGCTGCGATTGCCCAGGCCAAAGATCGGTTTGGCGGGCTGGATGTGGTGGTTGCCAATGCGGGCGGGCATGGCTTCGGCACCTTGACGGCGACCTCGGACGAGGAGTGGCGCCTGTCCGGTGCCGCCAATCTGGACACGTCCATGGTCCTGCTGCGCGCCGCAATGCCGGACTTGATCGCGCGCAAGGGGGCCATTTGCGTTACCGCCTCCATCGCCAGTCTGGCCGCACCAGCCGATGCGTTCGGCTATACGGTCATGAAACACGCCCAGATCGGGCTGGTCAGGTCCATTGCCCGCGACTATGGCAGCATGGGTGTGCGCTGCAATGCCATTTGCCCTGGTTGGGTCCGCACGGAAATGGCCGACGCGGAGATGGCGGAATTGATGGAGCGCTCGGATCTTGTCTCGGTGGACGCTGCCTATGCCCATGTCACCAGGGATGTGCCCCTGGGCCGCCCGGCAGACCCTGAAGAAGTGGCCGCTGCAATTGCGTTTTTATGTTCTGAAGATGCCTCGATCATCACCGGGGCTGTTCTGACCGCCGATGGCGGGTCAACCATTGTGGATGTGCCGACACTTGCCTTTGGTTAGGGGCTGTCTCCTGAAATGACGCTTGTTTGATCGCAGAGGAAATGGCCATTTCTGCGCTGTAACAACCAGAAAAAACGCGGTTTCCTGTGCTTTCACGCATTGAAGAGACTCGTTTGCCGTGCGGTTTGAAGGCAAAATTCTACGGGGTCGGACCCGTGTCCCTTTTCAGCTTCACACTCTTTGCGTTAGTCTTTGGAGCGCGCCGCGTTTATAGATGCGGCGCGTTCGCAAGCGTGAGGGAGACAAGATGAGTGAGCTGCCTGGGGCATCGTCTGGAACAGGCGGGATTGTCGAGCGGTATGGGGTGCCCGCACGGCTGTTGCATTGGGTCATTGCGGTGCTGGTGCTGCTCACCTGGCCCCTTGGCCTGATGATTGGCTTCGTGAAACAGGAATTCTCCTCCGCATTCTATCTTCTACATGAAAGTTTCGGCTTCCTGGTGCTTTGGCTGATGCTGTTGCGGGTGGGCAATACACTTTTGACCAAGGCACCGCTCCATGAGGGGCCGGCGTTTGTGCGCATCGCGGCCGCCAGTGTCCATGGTCTGCTGTATGTGTTCTTGATCATCATGCCGGTCTCCGGCTTTCTTGCAACCAATGCCCACGGCTTCCCGCTGAAGTGGTTCGGCGCGGTTGAGGTCTGGAGCCCGCTTGGCAAAAGCCCCGACATTGCCTGGACCCTTTCGGCGGTTCATGAATGGAGCGCCTGGATCCTTTTGGGGCTCTTTGCTCTTCACATTGGCGGGGTTCTCTTCCACCACATGATCCAGCGGGACACGACGCTCTACCGCATCTTGTAGGTCTGACGCGCACCAGCCCCGGCGGTTCGCCGGTGTCTCCCTTCTGTTTGCGAGGGAGACGGGGAGCTTTCCGGGTCATTTGCAAAAACTGTATACAGCACTGCATCCGATTTTATATAAGACCGTCGGAACGAACGTGAAGCGGAGGACCGGGCAGTGACAACCCTTCATGGCGGCAAGACCGTCTATGGTGCGAGTGTTGGCATTTTGATGCTGGAAACCCGGTTTCCCCGCATTCCTGGCGATATGGGGAATGCGCTGACCTGGCCCTTTCCGGTGCAGTACCGGGTTGTCCGGGGGGCAAGCCCGGACCGGGTGGTGAGGGATGACGCCTCCCCGCTTCTGGAGGATTTCATAGCGGCAGCGCGGGATCTGGTGGCAAGCGGCTGTGACGGCCTGACCACCAATTGCGGATTTCTGTCGATCCTGCAGGACCGGCTGGCCGCCGAAGTCGGTGTGCCGCTGGCAACCTCCTCCCTGATGCAAGTGCCCATGGTCCAGTCAACGCTTTCACCGGGCAGGCGGGTGGGCATTCTGACGGTCTCCCGCGAGACCTTGACCCCGGCCCATCTGGCCGCTGCCAATGTACCGCTGGACACACCCGTCGTCGGCACTGAAGGCGGCAAGGTATTCACGCGCGATATTCTGGGCGATGCGCCGGAGATCGATTTTGCCGCCTGCAGGGAGGATCTGCTGGCGGCCGCTGATGAGCTTGTGTCGGCCCACAAGGATATTGGCGCGATTGTGCTGGAATGCACCAACATGGTGCCCTATGCCGCCGACATCCGCCGGTTGACCGGCCTGCCGGTCTATTCCATCTACAATTATGTGCTCTGGTTCCAGCAAAGTCTGGCCCCCAGCCGCTTTCCCCTGGATCTGGACGATCCGCGTTTCGGGTAACTGGTGTGCCGTTGAAAGGCAGTCTCAGACGCTTGGTACATAAAGCTGGGAATAGGCGAGCCGGACCAGTTCAACGGTTTCCTCGCTGCGCCGCTCGATATGGTTGCGCAAGGCTGCCACAGCTGTGTCCTTGTCCCGCCGTTGCACGGCTTCCACAATCTTGCGATGGGCCGGAAGCGACGGGTCTTCCACCCGGTCCTCGGGCACCTGTGCCCGGATCTGCTTGAAATTGATCATCCGCACATAACGGATCCGCTCGTTCAGATTGCTCAGCATTCTGACCAGTTCACTGTTGCCGGAAAGGGCAGCAAGCCGCAGGTGGAATTCCTCGTCCTGCAGCAGCACCTCGCTCAGGTCGCCGCAGGTGAAATAGGTTTTTTCGAACGCATCCAGATAGGCGCGCAGGTCCGCGATCTGCTGGTCGCTTGCGTTTTCGATGCCTCGGATGATGCCTTCCGTCTCCACCGCGCAGCGGGCCTGATAAAGTTCCAGGACTTTCGCCGGTTCAAGCGGCCGGCAGAAAAAGCCCTGCCCTTTGGCAAGCGTCAGAAAACCTTCGGCCACCAGCCGGTTGAGCGCTTCTCGCAGTGGGGTCCGGCTGGCACCAAGCCGCGTGGACAGGGCGGATTCGTTGATCCGCTCCCCGGGCTTGAAATCGAAGTTGATCGCCATGTCGCGGAGGGTTTCATAAACCCGGTCCACGCTGCTGATCCGGTCTGACATAGGTTTCCTGCCCCTTGGCAAATGGCCCCTTTCCGGACGGTGCGTCCTGAAGTGGCTCCTGAGTGCGCACCGCGTTTATGCGGTTTCAAACCGGTTTGTCCGTTGCGCTGACGTCTCCGACTTCAGGCAGCCGATCAAATCCGGCCAAATGCGATGTGCCCTTGCTTAAATCAAAAAAAGCCGTTTGGGAACATTTGCGTCTTCACAAGTGCCTACAGAGCTGTATACAATTTTGAAAGCCGTTGGGATCAAGGGCGTTTCAAGAAGTAAAACTGTGGGGGTGACGTTGCGAAATACTCTGAATGGGGCCGAAGCATTGGTGCGGACCCTCGAAGCCCATGGTGTGCGGCACATTTTCGGATTGTGCGGGGACACGACCCTGCCCTTCTATGATGCCATGCACACTCTGGATCACAGTATCACCCATGTTCTGACCCGCGATGAACGCAGCGCCACCTATATGGCCGATGCCTATGCCCGGGTGACCGGGCGCGTCGGGGTCTGTGAAGGCCCGTCCGGTGGCGGCGCCACCTATATTCTGCCGGGCCTGATTGAAGCCAATGAAAGCTCCTATGCGGTCCTGTCGATCACGACAGACATTTCCGTAGCGTCTTACGGCAAATATCCCCTGACCGAAGTGGATCAGGAAGCCTTGATGCGGCCGCTGACCAAGTTCAACACGGTTTTGCGGCGCGCCGATCACATCCCCCGCATGGTGCGACAGGCGTTCCGGGCCATGACCACGGGCCGGTCCGGTTCGGCCCATCTGGGCCTGCCCTATGATATTCAATATGACCCGGTATCGGTGGACGACATCTGGGCGGATCCCAAACACAAGACCTTTCCCGCCTACCGCGCTGCCCCGGAGCCGGGGGTGGCGGAGGCGGCTGTAAATGCCATCCTCAGTGCAAAATCCCCCTTGATCGTTTGCGGCGGCGGCGTGGTGATCGCCGGGGCCATGGACGAACTGGACCGGCTTGCCAGCCGGCTGGATCTTGCAGTTGCCACCTCGATTTCAGGCAAGGGGTCGCTTGCCGACACCCATCCGCTTTCGCTTGGGGTTGTCGGGTCCAATGGCGGTACGGACGAGACCTGGGAAATGATGGAAGCAGCGGATCTGGTGATCTTCCTGGGATGTCGGGCCGGGTCCACCACAACCTCCCGCTGGGAAGCACCGAAGCCGGGGCAGCGTATTGTGCATTTTGACAATGACCCGATGGTCATCGGCGCGAATTATCCGACCGAGGTTGGGGTGGTTGCCGATCTGAAACTGGCGCTGGCGGCGGTCAACGCCTGTCTTGATGAGAGGGTGGACCCGCTGCCGTCTTTTGGCGGCGCAGCACAGGTGGCCGATATCAAGGCGCGCAAATTCGAAAAATTCCAGGCATTGGCCTGCCGTGAAAAGGAGCAGGTGATTCCGGAACAAATCATTGACACATTGAACAAAAATCTTCCAGATAGTGCGATTGTCGTTTCTGATCCCGGAACAAGTTGTCCCTATTACAATGCCTATTCGCAGCAGAAAAACGCTGGCCGTTTTTACATCACCAACCGGGCCCATGGGGCCTTGGGCTATGCGCTCTCCGCAGCGCTCGGTGCCTGGTATGGCCGGCCGGACAGCAAGGTTGTGGCCTTGATGGGGGACGGGTCTTTCGCCTTTGCCTGTGGCGAACTGGAAACCGTCGTGCGGGCCAATGCGCCCATCACCTATATCGTTTTTTCCAATGCGGCCTTTGGCTGGATCAAGGCCAGCCAACATGCCGACTGCGGCAAACGCTATTACAATGTGGATTTCAACCGGACCGATCAGGCCGCCGTTGCGGCTGCCTTTGGCCTGAAAACCTGGAAGGTGGAGCGGCCTGAGGATCTGGACGAGGCAATGAAACAGGCATTGCACCATGACGGACCGTCGCTGATCGACGTCATTTGCCAACCTCTTGAAGAGGCGGCCGCCCCAGTGCGCCGCTGGATGGGCTGATAGAATGGCCGGAGACGCTGCCCCCAATGTCGTGGTAATTGGCGCCGGGATTGTCGGTGTTTCGTCGGCAATCTGGCTGCGCCGGGCGGGTTTGGACGTCACTGTGGTCGACCGGGTCGAACCGGGGACCTCCGCCTCCACCTCCTATGGCAATGCCGGGGTCCTGGCGGCCTGTTCGGTGGCACCGGTCACTGCGCCGGGTCTGATTGCCAAGAGCCCGGGCATGCTCATGAACCCGGATTTTCCGCTGTTTCTGCGCTGGTCCTATCTGCCCAGGCTGATGCCGTGGCTCCTCAAATACCTCGCAAAGGCCAATGACGCGGACACACGCCGGATTTCGCAAGGCCTGACACCGATCCTTTACGATGCCCCGTCCCAGCATGAAGCGCTTGCCTCCGGGACCGAAGCGGAGGCCTGGCTGGTCTCCTCCGACTACAGCTTTGTCTATCCGACCCGCCAGGCCTTTGAGGCGGATCACTATACCTGGATGCTCCGGCGCAAGGCCGGGTTTGAGCCTGACCTGCTGGAAGGCGGCGAGGTGCGCGACTATGAGCCGAACCTGTCGAAAGACATGCAACTGCTCGCCGTCATGCAGGACCATGGGTATGTCCGGGATCCGGGCCGTTATGTGGCCGCTCTGGCCCAGGAAGCCCGCAAGCTGGGCGCCCGCTTTGTCACAGCGGAGGTCAAGGACGTGACCCTGGCGGACGGGCGGGTGAAAGGCGTTGTCACGGACGGGGGGGAGCTGACCTGCTCAAAGGTCATCCTGGCCACCGGTGTCTGGTCAAAGCCCCTGGCGGCGAAACTTGGGCTTCGGGTGCCGCTGGAATCGGAGCGGGGCTATCACATTGTGTTCCGGTCGGCTGAAAACGGGCCGGGCACACCCATGATGGTCACAAGCGGCAAATTCGTCGCGACCCCCATGAAGGATGGCCTGCGCTGCGCAGGTGTTGTTGAATTCGGCGGATTGAAGGCGCCCGCATCCAGCGCGCCCTTTGATCTGCTGCGCCGGAAGGTCCAGGAGACCTTCCCGGGTTTGATGTTCGAACAGGAAGACAGCTGGCTGGGGCACCGGCCAGCGCCTTCCGACAGTTTGCCACTGATCGGAGAAATCAGGGCATCCGGCATCTATGCCGGGTTCGGGCACCATCACATCGGCCTGACGGCCGGACCCAAGACCGGCCGTATCCTGGCGGGCCTCATTTCCGGGGACCGGCAGAATATCGACCTGTCGGCCTATGACCCGCAGCGGTTCTAGGCTGGCCTGAAAAAGACTGTGTCCCGCCGGAGTGGGGCACGAGGGGACAAAAGCAGGAGGTTTTCCATGTCCGGATTTGCAAAAGTACTTATGACCGGCGTTGCTGTTGCCACGCTGACAGCAGGCCCCGTTTCCGCCGAAACCTGGGACATGCCCATGGCCTATTCGGCAACCAATTTTCACTCCGCCACCGGCGAAAAATTTGCCGAATGCGTAACACTGGGCACGGGCGGTGCCCTTGAAATCAAGACGCACCCGGGCGGTTCTCTTTATGCGGGCTCGGAAATCAAGCGCGCAATCCAGACCGGCCAGGTGCCAATCGGCGAGCGGCTCTTGTCAGGCCACCAGAACGAGAACCCGATTTTCGGCTTTGACAGCGTGCCGTTCCTGGCCACGTCCTTTGAGGATTCCGAGACGCTTTGGGAAGTTGCCAAGGAGCCGCTGACCAAGATCCTGGCAGACCAGAACCTGCACCTGCTCTATTCTGTGCCGTGGCCGGCCCAGGGGCTTTATTTCGACCGGGAGGTGAACTCTCTGGAAGATGTGAAGGGCCTGAAATTCCGCACCTACAACACCGCCTCCGCACGCATGGCCGAGTTGGCCGGCATGCAGCCGGTTCAGATCGAAGCCGCTGAAATCAGCCAGGCCTTCGCCACCGGCGTCGCGCAGGGCATGGTCTCCTCCGGCTCTACCGGCTATGACCGCAAGATCTGGGAAAGCCTGACCCATTTCTATTCCGCTGACGCCTGGATGCCGCGCAATTACGTGATGGTGAACATGGACAGCTGGAACGGTCTTGATGACGCCACCAAGAATGTCATCAACGGCTGCGCGGCTCTGGCGGAATATGCCGGGGACTGGCGCTCCATCCAGTACACTGAATTCACCGTTGGTGAGTTGGCCAAGAACGGCATGGCCACCGGCCCCGTCAGTGACACCATGGCGGCCGAACTGCAGGCGATTGGCGAAACCATGACCGCAGAATGGCTGGAATCCGCAGGCGAAGAAGGCAAGGCCATTGTCGACGCCTACAAAGCGGCCAAGGCCGCCAAGGCGGCCAAATAACCGTCATCCGGCAAAGCATGGCCCGGCGGTTTCCGCCGGGCACACTCTTTTATGGGAAGGGGGACGGCAGTGGCCATATTCCGGGTGCTGCGCACCATTCTTGACGGGCTCTACAAGGGCGCCGGATATCTCGGGGCGGTTTTTCTCATCATGATCCTGTTCTTCGTCGCCTCCCAGATGGTGGCGCGCTGGGGCGGGGGCATCATCACCGGAGCGCCGGATTTCACCGGCTATTGCATGGCGGCGGCCTCGTTTCTGGCTTTGCCCTATGCGCTGAATTCCGGCAGCCATATCCGTGTCAATCTGTTTCTGACCAAGCTTGGCAGATACCGGAAGTTCGGGGAACTTTGGTGCTGGGGAATTGCCAGCTATCTCACCTTCCTGTTCGCCTATTATGCCATCAAGCTCACCTATGAAAGCTACCGGTTCAACGACATCAGTCAGGGGCAGGATGCCTGGCCGATCTGGATCCCGCAGCTGTCCATGGCCGCAGGAACGGTGATTTTGGCAGTCTGCGCCTTCGACAATCTGATCTGCACCCTTTTCACCGGCCGCGACAATATCAAGGCGGCCGGCATGAACCCGCACGGGGAGTGACACGATGGAACAGTTCTACCTGGTTGCGATTTTCCTGTTCGTCCTGTTCCTGCTTTTGGGAACGGGGGTCTGGGTGGGCCTCGCCCTGTTCGGGGTTGCCTATCTCGGGCTTGAGATGTTTACCACGCGTCCGGCGGGCGATGCCATGCTGACGCGCATCTGGACCGGTTCCTCCAGCTGGACACTCACGGCCCTGCCGCTGTTCATCTGGATGGGGGAAATCCTGTTCCGAAGCCGGCTGTCCCAGGACATGTTCCGGGGGCTCAGTCCCTGGATGCAGCGCCTGCCCGGCGGGCTGGTCCATGTGAACATTGTCGGCTGCACCATTTTTGCCGCCGTTTCCGGATCTTCCGCCGCCACCTTGACCACTGTGGGCAAGATGTCGATCCCGGAGCTGCGCAAGCGCGGCTATCCGGAATATATGACCATCGGCACATTGACGGGCGCGGCAACCCTGGGCCTGATGATCCCGCCCTCCCTGACTCTGATCGTCTACGGGGTGGCCGTGGAACAGTCGATCTCCAAGCTCTTCATGGCGGGCATCCTGCCGGGCATTGTGCTGGCCGGGCTGTTCATGGCCTATGTGGCCGGCTGGTCGGTGCTGCGGCCGGCAGAAGTGCCCAAGATTGCCAATCCCATGACCTTTCGCGAGAAGATCAAGGAAAGCCGGTTCCTGATCCCGATCATCCTTTTGATCCTGTTCGTGATCGGATCCATGTATCTGGGCTTTGCCACGGCGACGGAAGCCGCGTCCATCGGGGTAATCGGGGCTTTTGTGCTGGCCGCCGTGCAAGGGTCCCTGACCTGGGACACCTTTTTGGACAGTCTTCTGGGCGCAACGCGCACCTCCGCCATGATCGCCCTGATCCTGATGGGCGCCATCGCCCTGACGCTGGCCATGGGCTTTACCGGTCTGCCCAGAGCGCTTGCCGAATATATCGAGAGCCTGCAGCTCTCCCGGTTCTCGCTGCTGATGGCGCTGATGGTGTTCTACATCATTCTGGGCATGTTCCTGGACGGCATCTCCTCGGTTGTGCTCACCATGGCCATTGTCCAGCCCATGGTGGCAGGCGCCGGGATCGACATGATCTGGTTCGGGATCTTCATCGTGATCGTGGTGGAAATGGCACAGATCACCCCGCCCATCGGGTTCAATCTCTTCGTCATGCAGGGGATCACCAAGCACGAGATGGGCTATATCGCCAAAACCGCACTGCCGCTCTTCCTGATCATGGTGTTCATGGTCTTTGTGATGATCGGCTTTCCCGAACTGGCGACCTATCTGCCCGAGAGCATGCGCAACGCGGCCGGGCGGTGACAGAGCGCTGGTGGCGGGCCCGGGGGTCCGTCTCCGGCCCGTTTCTTCTTAAACAGCCTGAAGGGGGCATCATGGCAACCTGCAAGATCATTGCGGCCGTCGATCTGCATCACAGGGAAGCGGATTCCTGTGTGGTGCAGGAGGCCATCATGCTGGCCCAGAGCCACGGGGCCGAGGTTGAACTCGTCTTTGTCATTCCCGACGAGCAAAACACCTATGTGCAGGCCTATATCCCCGAAGACATGCGCAATCAGGTCGAAATAGATGCCCGCCGGGATCTTTCGGTCTATGCGGCCGACTTCGACTGGGGCAGCGTGCCCCACAAAACCGAAGTGCTGCGTGGCGGGGTCTATGAAAAGCTGATCGGCCATGCGGATGCGCTTTCGGCCCGGTTTATCGTCATCGGAGCCAGCCGTCCAAGTGTGAAGGACCTCTTTATCGGGCCAAATGCTGCCCGGGTGTCCCGTTTTGCCTCCTGCAGCGTTCTGGTCGTCCGCCCGTCTTGAGGCCCCAACCGGCAGGGTTGCGCGGCTCACCCTTTTCTTTTGTCATGTTCGGAGCCTCCCGTGAGCGACCATAAAATTGAAACCCTCCGGGTCCACCGGATCGAAATTCCGGCCAGGGCCGTGCATTCCCATGGCAGCGGTGATGTGGCTGGCATTCACGTGGCGGTTCTGGAAGTTACCACCGATACCGGCCTGACCGGCTGGGGAGAGGCCTCGCCCTGGCCGGTCTTCACCGGCACTGCGGAGGGCTGTGCGGCCGCCCTTCATGTGCATTTGCGGCCCCATCTCATTGGCCAGGACCCGGTGCAGGTGGAAAAGCACATGACCATGGCTGACAAGGTTCTGGTCGGGCATCCGGAAGCCAAGGCCAGCCTGGAAATGGCCCTTCTTGATATCACCGGCAAGATCACCGGCCTTTCCGTCTGCGAATTGGCTGGCGGGCGGATGCGTGATGACATGGGCATGAGCTTTTCCATCGCCAATCCGGATTTCGGCAAGGATCTGGAAGATGTGGCTGCCATGTGGGCGGACGGGGTCCGGATCTTCAAGTTCAAGACCGGCTTCAAGGATCACCGCTTCGATCTGATGCGCTTGGAGAAAATGCGCGGCATCTATGGGGAGGAGGCGGATCTGCGCATCGACTACAATCAGGGCTTGCCCGCCTATGATGCGGTCCGGCGTATCAAGGATCTGGAAGCGTTCCGTCCCACCTTTGTCGAGCAGCCGGTCAAGATGCACGAGCGCGAGGCGCTGGCCCATATCAGCCGGGTGATCGATACACCGGTCATGGCGGATGAAAGTGTCTTTGACCCGAAAGGGGCGCTTTATGGGGCGCAGATCCGGCTGGCAGATATTTTTTCCCTGAAGATCATGAAATCCGGCGGGATCCGCCGCGCACTGGAAGTTGCGGCCATTGCCCGGGCGGCCGGGATCGAAATCTACGGCGGTTGCATGTTCGAGACCGGTCTTGCCCATGCCGCAGGTGCGCATCTGATGGCCGCCGTTCCGGACCTGATCCTTCAATGCGAGTTCTATATGGCAACCTATTACGCCGAGGACGACATCCTCACCGAGCCGTTTCCAGTCCGGAACGGGCGGGTCCATGTGCCCGAAGGTCCAGGGCTCGGCGTTGAGGTCGATCCGGACAAGCTTGCGAAATATGCGGTCACGGAGCCTTTGGTTTAGGGCGTGCCGCGTCGATCCGGTTTCAAGTTTTTTGTCTTTTGCGTTGAAAACTCTGATGTCAGGCTTGGCACGGCAACTCCGATGACGCGCAATTTGCGCTAGATCACCCTTTCAAAGGGTCTGACCTTCATTCAGCAAAAGCAGAGAGAGCGAACTTTTCTTGAAGAAAACCACTCTCTCTCTGGCCTTCCAGCCCCTTGTGGGGAGGGGCTGGAGGGCGATCTGGCTCCGGGCTCACTTACGTTGTGCAGACTTATCGCCCGAGGCGCTCTAAAGGCCCAGCATTTTGCGGATCTGGTCTCGGTCCGTCTCGCCGCCGGCAAAATCGTCAAAGGCCTTGTCGGTGACTTCAATAATGTGGCTCTCGATGAAAGGTGCACCTTCGGCTGCGCCCTGTTCCGGGGACTTCAGGCAGCATTCCCATTCCAGAACGGCCCAGCTGTCATAACCATATTGGGCGAGCTTGGAGAAAATCGCGGAGAAATCGACCTGCCCGTCGCCGAGGGAGCGGAACCGTCCGGCCCTGTTCACCCAGCCCTGATAGCCGGAATAAACCCCCTGGCGGCCATCGGGATTAAACTCCGCATCCTTCACATGATAGGCGCAGATGCGCTCGTGATAGATGTCGATAAAAGCCAGATAGTCGAGCTGCTGCAGCAGGAAATGGGACGGATCATAGTTGATCTGGCATCGCTTGTGTCCTCCAAGGGCCTCCAGGAACATCTCGAAGGTCGCCCCGTCAAAAACGTCTTCCCCCGGATGGATCTCGTAGCCGACATCAACCCCGTTGTCTTCATAGACATCGAGGATCGGCTTCCAGCGCCGGGCCAGTTCCGCAAAAGCTTCTTCGATCAGCCCGGCCGGACGCTGGGGCCAGGGGTAGAGATAGGGAAAGGCGAGCGAGCCGGTAAAGCTGACCGACGCATCGAGGCCCAGGTTCCGGCTCGCTACGGCGGCCTTTTTCATCTGGCTGACAGCCCATTCCTGACGGGCCTGCGGGTTGCCGTGAACAGAGGCCGGGGCAAAGCCGTCAAAGGCAAGGTCATAAGCCGGATGAACGGCAACAAGCTGGCCCTGGAGGTGGGTCGACAATTCGGTGATCTCCACGCCCGCATCCGCGCAGATACCCTTGACCTCGTCGCAATAGGTCTGGCTGTCTGCAGCCTTGTCGAGATCAAACAGGCGGCTGTCGAAGGTGGGGATCTGGATGCCTTTATAGCCAAGACCGGCCGCCCATTCTGCAATGGAGGGCAGGGTGTTGAACGGGGCGTCGTCGCCGCCGAACTGGGCGAGGAAAATTGCGGGGCCTTTGATCAGTCCAGCCATGGGTGTCTCCCTGTTGTCCTTGGAAAGAGCGGCGGCAAAGCCGGTCAGGTTCCGGAAGGCGCATATGTAAATCTGAGGAAATCGGCCGTCTTGCCGCGACCTGTCACATCAAATGCCAGCATGCCGACAAAAGCGCCGGTAAAGGAGCCGTGTTCCCCACGGCCACCCTCATCTGAAATCACGCTGGCATCAAGCGCCGGGCCGGCGGCCAGCCAGCTGCCCTCCTGGCGCCAGAAAAACTGCTGGCTGGCTCCGTCCACCTCAACGGCCAGCTCGACCGGACCCTCGCTGACCGGGATATGATCTGCAGGATATTCCATCCGGCTGTCCGGCCAGACGCCGGGACAGGACAGCAGCATCAGGCAGCGCCCGGTCTCTTCCGTGCAACTCACGACAAGTCCGTGAAACTTGTGCCGGTTGTAATAGGTCACAAGGCCTGCCGCCTGCTGATAGGTGTCCGGCTCAAAGGCTGTGAGCAGTGTTTCGGCCCGGTAGGCCAGATGCTCCTGGCGGCGGGCAACCAGTGCCTGTTCATACCAGCTGCCGACGCTTTCGCGTCCGGTCAGGCGCAGGGCCGAGCCGGTGAGGGAAAAGAGCCGCGAGGGCTCCGGCGTGCGCAGCCACTGAAATTCCGGCGGCAGGATCTTGTCCTCAAACCGGCGCACGATTTTTTTCGGCGGCCGGGGCTGAGCCCCGGACGGGGCGGGCACCTCCATTTGCGGCAATGTGCCGCCGCTCTCCAGATAGAGCCAGTCATCGTCTTTCCAGACGCACTTTTGAAGGGCGGTTTCGCGCCCGAGCGGCGAGAACCGGCCGGGCAGGGGCCGGGAGCACAAGTGGGTGTGATAGACTGCGCCCTCGGGTGTCTCGATGATCTGGCCGTGACCGGCCCGTTGAAGCGGCCAGTCCTCCCGGTCCCTGGCGGTGATCAGATGGGTTTGCGGGTGCAAGTCATAGGGCCCGTCAATCGACCGGGAACGGGCCATGGTCACCGCATGGCCATAGCCTGTGCCGCCTTCGGCCACGGTCAGATAGTACCAGCCGTTGCGCTTATGAAGATGCGGTCCCTCGGTCAGGCCGAGAGCGCTGCCGGAAAAGATCTTTTTCGGTTGCCCGATCAGCCCCTCTGTTTCCGACCACTCCTGCAGCAAAATGCCGTCAAAGGCGGACGTCCGGGGTTTGCCGCCGACGGAATTCGACACATGGTTCCATTGCAGGACCATGTACCATTTACGGCCGTCGTCATCGTGGAACAGGGACGGGTCAAAGCCGTGGGAGGATACATAGAGGGGATCACTCCAGGGGCCGTCAATGTCAGGGGCAGAGACGATGTAGTTATGTGCGTCCTTGAAATTGCCGTCCAGCCGTTTGACATCCGTATAGACCAGCCAGAACCGCCCATCCGCATAGCTCAGGCAGGGCGCCCAGACCCCGCCGCTATCCGGGTTGCCGCGCATGTCCAGCTGGCTGGCCCGTGACAGCGGCCGGCAGGCAAGGTCCCAGTTGACGAGATCCTTTGAACGGTGGATCTGAACCCCTGGATACCACTCGAATGTGGAGGTCGCGATGAAATACTCATCGCCCTTCCGGCAGATGGACGGGTCCGGATTGAAGCCCGGCAGGATCGGATTGCGGATCATCAGCGCGACGGCCCCGTGCGTTCCGAAGAGGCAGCCCACAGGTTGATATTGGCGTCCACGGTGGTGGCCTCGATCTCCTGAAGCTCCGCTTCGGTGAAGTCCATATTGTTGACCACAGCCGCGCAGTCGCGCACCTGTTCGGCCCGGCTGGCGCCGATCAGGGCCGTGCTCACCCGGCCGTTGCGAAGGACCCAGGCAAGAGCCATCTGGGCCAGGGTCTGCCCGCGCCGTTCGGCTATGGCATTCAGGCCCCGGATCGCGGCAAGGGTGTCTTCGGTCAGGAACTCGTTTTTCAGAGACTTGCCCTGGGTGGCGCGGCTGCCCTCTGGAATGCCGTTCAGATATTTGCTGGTCAGCATGCCCTGAGCGAGCGGGGTAAAGGCAATGGAGCCGATGCCCAAATCATCCAGCGTGTCCAGAAGCCCGTCCTCCTCCACCCAGCGGTTGAGCATGGAATAGCTCGGTTGATGAATGAGGCAGGGGGTGCCCAGTTCCTTCAGGATCTCGGCTGCTTCCCGGGTCCGTTTGGAATTGTAGGACGACAGGCCCACATAAAGCGCCCGGCCGGAGCGGACGATATGGTCGAGCGCCATCATGGTTTCTTCCAGCGGCGTCTGCGGATCATAGCGGTGGGAATAGAAGATATCGACATAGTCCAGACCCATCCGTTTCAGGGACTGGTCACAGGACGCAATCAGATATTTGCGGCTGCCCCATTCACCGTAAGGTCCGGGCCACATCAGATACCCCGCCTTGGACGAGATGATCATCTCGTCCCTGTAGGGCTTGAAGTCCCGTTTCAGCATGTCGCCGAAGGCGGTCTCTGCCGCCCCCGGTTTCGGCCCGTAATTGTTGGCCAGGTCGAAATGGGTGATACCGAGGTCAAAGGCCGTGCGCGCAATTTCCAGCTTCCGCGCATGGGGCGTGTCGTCCCCGAAATTGTGCCACAGACCCAGCGAGACGGCCGGCAGTTTCAGGCCGGACCGTCCGCAGCGTCGGTACTCCATATGATCATAGCGGGAAGATGCGGCGTGCCAGGTCATGCGCTCTCCACCGGGGCCAGAAGGCTCTTGGCCGCCTGTGGATCCAGGGCGGCCGGCCGGTCGCAGGTCGTGCCGATGTCCACACCGTTGCCGGTCTCCCCGGAGGCCAGAATGGCGGTCATCACGTCCACAACATGCAAGGAGAACTCGCAGGAACACCGGTGCGGCCGGTTTTCCAGAATTGCAAGCGCCATATCCGCGAGCCCGGCGGTGCGGTAGTTCGCATGGCCCCTGTCATTGACCTTGGAGAACGGGTGATCCCAGTTCCGGGACACATTCACAAACCCGGCCAGCTCGGTCATGCGCACCTCACCGCCGAAGAAATTGGGGTCGGGCACATGCAAGGTGCCTGCCTGGCCGTAAAGCTCCATGTTGGAATGGCCGTGCTGCCACACATCCCAGCTGGCGCAATAGGTCACCTGGGCACCGGAATGGAATTGCAGGATGGCGTGGATCGTGGTTGGGGTCTCGACCTTGATCTTCTCGCCATAGCGCGGCTCAGAGGTGATCGTGCGGTACTCCGATCCGGACGAACTCATGGCCGTCACCCGCTTCACAGGGCCCAGAAGCTGCACCAGATTGGAAACGTAATAGGGGCCGAGATCAAGGACCGGGCCGCCGCCGGGCTGGAAGAAGAAGTCCGGATTGGGATGCCACATTTCCATACCCGGGCTCTGCACGAAACAGGTGCCAGAGGTCACCTTGCCGACAGAGCCGTCATCGATCAGCTGGCGGGCCAGCTGGTGGGCGCCGCCCAGGAACGTGTCGGGGGCGGACCCGACCCGAAGACCCATTTCCGAAGCCTGGGCCGCAAGCGCCTTGCCCTCGTTCACGCTCAGCACAAACGGCTTTTCGGAATAGACGTGCTTTCCGGCTGTCAGGATGTTCCGGGACACCTCAAAATGGGCCGCCGGAACGGTGAGATTGACGATGATGTCAATATCCTGTGCTGCCAGCAGCCCGTCCACCGTCTCTGCCCGCAGATTGAATTCTTCAGCACGGGATTTGGCGGCATCCGGGTTGAGATCGGCGCAGGCGCGCACCTCAATGCCGCGGAACAGCGGTGCAAGGCGCATATAGGCCGCCGAGATGTTGCCGCATCCAAGAATGCCGATACCGAGTTTCTCCGTCATGGTGTGTCCTCAGAATGTCTTGAGCGTTGCCAGGGAGCGGCGGGCGAAGCGTTCGAAATCGGACGGATTGTCGTGTTCCATCACGAACAGATCGACACCGGCCTTCTGAAGGGCCGCCATGATGCCGCTCCAGTCCATGACCCCGTGGCCCACATCGGCCCAGCCATCCTCATCCGCACATTGGCCGTCCGGGGCAATGTCCTTCACATGGGCGGTGGTGATGCGCTCCTGATAGCGTTCGATCCAGGCAATCGGGTCCTGTCCGCCGCGTACGATCCAGGCAATATCGGCCTCCCATTCAATGGACGGGGCGCTGTCCAGCAGAATGTCCATCGGCAGGCGGCCGTCTGAGCAGGCGGCAAACTCAAAATCGTGATTGTGCCAGCCAAAGCGCAGGCCGGCGTCCCGCACCCGTGCGCCGATGGCCTCCAGCCGCTTGCCAACGGCCACCCAGGCGTCCGGATCGGCCACCCGCTCTTCCGGTGGCAAGGCCGGGCAGAACAGGCGTTCCATGCCAAGGGTCCTGGCGGTGGCCAGAACCGTGTCCGGGTCGTCTTCAAACTGGGCCAGCGGGAAGAAATGGCCCGACGGCATGGTCAGCCCGTGCTCATCCAGCAGGCTGCGGAAGGCGGCCGGGTCTTCGTAGTTGCCGCCGAAGCCCTCGACCTGGGTGTAGCCGGTCTTGGCCAGATAGGCGATCACCCCGTCCCATGGGGCAAAGTTGCGGGCGGAATAGAGCTGAAAGGAAACGTCCATGACTGATGTCCTGAAGGTTGGAGGAAGACGATCAGATCCGGTCTTCACCGGATTTGCTGAAGAGATTGGCACGGGCCGGTTCGAAACCGACCTGAAGGGTGTCACCGGGCGCGACATTGGCCTGCCCGTCCAGGCGCACCCAGACAGAGCGGTCTGAAAGAGCCACCTGGGCCAGGGTGTCGGAGCCGAGCGGGTCGACCAGAACAACTTTGCCGGACAGGCGGACCGGGGCGGTGTCCGCCTCTGCGCCGGTCACCATGTGTTCCGGCCGGATGCCGAGCCAGGCGTCTCCCGGCAGGGCTTTGCCGGTCTTGAAGGCATAACCGGTCAGGGCGAAGTCATGCGGTCCGCTCAGAAAGCGCGGTGCGTCTCCGCCGGTCACCGAGCCGTCGAAGAAATTCATGGTCGGGGACCCTATGAATTCGGCAACATATTTGCTGGCCGGGTGGTTGTAGATCTCTTTCGGGGGGGCGAGCTGCAGGATCTGGCCGCCGCGCATGATGGCGATCCGGTCGGCCAGGGTCATCGCTTCGACCTGATCATGGGTGACGTAGATCATGGTGTTGCTCAGCTTCTGGTGCAGCTGCTTGATCTCGACCCTCAGATCCGCCCGCAGTTTGGCGTCCAGATTGGACAGCGGCTCATCAAAGAGAAAGACATCGGCATCGCGCACAAGGGCCCGGCCGATGGCGGCCCTCTGGCGCTGTCCGCCGGACAGGGCCGCAGGCTTGCGGTTCAGGAGCGGTTCGATCTGCAGAATTTTGGCCGCACGCGCCACCCGCTCCTTGATCTCCGATTTGGGCAGACCGGCATTTTTCAGGCCGAAACTCAGGTTCCCTGCCACAGTCATTTGCGGATAAAGGGCATAGCTTTGAAAGACCATGCCGATACCGCGCTTGGCCGGCTCCTCCCAGGTGACATTGCGGCCGCCGATGAAGATCTGGCCGTCGGTGATGTCCAGAAGTCCGGCAATGCAGTTCAGCAAAGTGGACTTGCCGCAGCCGGAGGAGCCGAGCAGGACCAGGAACTCTCCCTGGTGCACATCCAGACTGAGATCCTTGAGCACCTCCAGGGCACCGAAACTCAGGCACAGGTTGTTGATCGAGATGCTGGGTGTCAGAGCCTGCCCGGCTGCGCTCGTGTTCACCGGCTCTTCGGTGTCTTGAGGGGCGGGAACAGATGCGG
Source organism: Roseibium sp. AWQ4_290 (assembly GCF_056160985.1). NCBI lineage: Bacteria > Pseudomonadati > Pseudomonadota > Alphaproteobacteria > Hyphomicrobiales > Stappiaceae > Roseibium > Roseibium sp. AWQ4_290. The sequence continues at coordinate 75,513 of NZ_JBSWYG010000015.1, read as the reverse complement.
TTGTCGGTTGCATGGGGCTCAGCCTTTCACAGCGCCTGCGGCGATGCCGCGCACAAAGAGTTTACCGGAGACGAAATAGACCAGCAGCGGGACAAGGCCGGTCAGGATCGTTGCGGCCATGTTGACGTTGTATTCCTTCACGCCCTGGACCGAGTTGACGATGTTGTTGAGTTGCACCGTCATCGGGTAGGTGTCCGGTTTGGTGTAGACGACACCAAAGAGGAAGTCGTTCCAGATCCCGGTGATCTGCAAGATGACCGCCACCACGAAGATGGGCAGGCTCATGGGCAGCATGATGCGGAAATAAATGCCCCAGAACCCGGCCCCGTCGACCCGGGCCGCCTTGAACAGTTCCTCGGGAACTGAAACAAAATAGTTGCGGAACAGCAGCGTCAGGATCGGCATGCCGAAGATCGTGTGCACGATCACCAGTCCGCTCAGCGAGCCATAGACGCCGATCTCCCGGAGCACGATCACGATCGGGTAGATCATCACCTGATAAGGAATGAAACTCCCGAAGATGAGAATGGTGAAGAACACTTCCGATCCGCGGAAGCGCCAGTTGGCCAGCGCATAGCCGTTGACCGAGGCAATGGCGATGGACATCAGCACGGAAGGAATGGTGATCTGGACCGAGTTCCAGAACCCCCGGCTGAGGCCGTCGCAATTGAGCCCTGTGCAGGCCTCCGCCCAGGCTTTGACCCAGGGTTCGAAGGTGATTTCGAGCGGCGGGGCGAAAATGTTGCCAAGGCGGATTTCCGGCATGCCCTTCAATGAGGTCACAACCATCACGTAAAGCGGCAGCAGATAGTAGAGGCTGATCACCATCAGTGTGCCGTAGAGCATGATGTTGCGGCGGGACAGAACGGGTTTTGGCCGCTGCCCGCGCGGACCTTGCACATAGATCGTGGACGCTCCGGGTTCGGTCGTGGTCTTAAGCACGGCGCTTCCCTCCGAATTCCAGATAGGCCCAGGGAATGACGATGATGGCGACCGTCAGCAGCATGATGCTGGAGGCGGCAAAACCCTGGCCGAGATTTTGCGACTGGAACATGTAGTCATAGACATATTTGGCGGGCACTTCCGAGGCGATGCCCGGCCCGCCGCCCGTCTGGGCCACCACCAGATCATAGACCCGCACAATGCCGGAAGTGATGATGACGATGGTGGTGATGAAGACCGGCCGCATCATCGGAATGACAATGAAAAGATAGGTCTTCCACATGGGAATGCCGTCGACCCGGGCCGCCTTCCAGATGTCCTCGTCAATGCCGCGCAGCCCCGCCAGCATCAGGCACATGACCAAGCCCGTGCCCTGCCATAGGCCGGCAATCAGAACCCCGTAAATGACAATGTCGGCATTGTAGAGCGGGTCGAAACTGAAGCTTTCCCAACCAAGGCCCCGCACAACGTTCTGGATGCCGAGATCCGGATTGAGCAGCCATTGCCAGACCAGCCCTGTGACAATGAAGGACAGGGCAAAGGGGTAGAGCATGATTGTTCTGAACGTGTCCTCGAACCGGATCTTCTGGTCCAGAAGGGCGGCCAGAAGAAAGCCGATCACCAGGGAGAAGATCAGGGACAGGCTGCCATAGATGAGAAGGTTTTCGATGGACACCAGCCAGCGGCGGGCGCCCCAAAGCCGTTCATACTGGTCGAAGCCGACGAACTTGGCCTTTGGCAGCAGCTTTGAATTGGTAAACGAATAGAAGATCGTCCAGGCCGTACACCCGACAAAGATCACCAGTGCGGTCAGCACCATGGGGATTGAGGCGATCTTGGCATTCAGGTTCCGGAACGGCTGAAACGGGCGGTTTGCGGTCGCCATCTGCTACGTCCTGAAGAAGGGAGAGAAAAACCGCAGAGCCCTCCGGGCCCTGCGGAGTTGGGCGGAATGGGCTCAATCCGCCTGAGCGATGATATCCACGAACCGGGACTGGGCGTCCTGCGGCGTGATGCTCTCGTCATTGAAGAACTCAACGAAAAGATCATTCAGCTGCGTGTTCGTGTCTTCGGTGTTGAGCTGGTTGACGTCTGGCAGCGTGTTGCCGGAGGCTAGGATGTCCAGTCCCTTCTTCATGCAGTCATTGGCCGTATCCAGATCGACGTCACCGCGCACCGGCAGGGAGCCTTTCTTCAGGTTGAAGGCGACCTGGACCTCAGGGGACATCATCAAGGCGGCCAGCTGGTCCTGGGCCTCTTTGACCTCCGGATCGTCAATCACCGGGAAATAGAAGGCATCACCACCGGTGGAAATCACCTCATGGACCCCAAGGCCCGGCAGGCAGGTATAGTCTTTTCCGGCGACCTTTCCGGCGATCTGGAACTCACCCTGGGCCCAGTCCCCCATGATCTGACCGGCTGCCTTGCCGGTGATGACCAGATTGGTGGCCTGGTTCCAGTCCTGCACCTTGGAGCCCTGGCGCATGCGGCGGGCATCTTCGGCGGCCTTGAACACCCGGGCAATTTCCGGGCCTGCGGCGACTTCCGTATCCTTGTTGCCATAGACCTGAACCAGCGTCTCCGGGCCGGCAAGGGTGGCTATCAGAACGTTGAAGAGGCCGGAATTCTGCCAGGGCTGCTGACCGAGGGCGAGCGGGATGATCCCGGCTTCTTCCAGCTTGGGCGCGGCAGCGGCGAATTCATCCCAGTTTTTCGGCACAGGCAGACCGGCCTTTTCGAAGGCTTCGTTGGAAAGCCACAGCCACTGCCAGGAATGGATGTTGATCGGAACGCAGTAAATCCGCCCGTCCTTGGTGCAGCTGTCCAGGAGAGAAGGCGGGTTAACCACATCCTTCCAGCCTTCGGCTTCGGCAAGCTCGGTCAGATCGCGCAGCAGGCCGGCTTCAATCAGTTCTTCGGTCTGGCGGCCGTGGTTGAACTGCGTTGCTCCCATTGGGTCTCCGCCAATGATGCGGCTGACCATGACCGGACGCGCGGTGCCTCCGCCGCCTGCAATGGCGCCGTCCACCCATTTGTTGCCGGTTTTGTTGAAGGCCTTGGCGAATTCAGCCACAGCGGCCGCTTCGCCGCCGGAGGTCCACCAGTGGGTCACTTCAAGATCCGTCGCCTGGGCCGCTCCGGCCAGGCAAAAGGTTGTTGTTGCGACAAGAGCCGCGCGTAAAGCTTTCATGTTTTCCTCCCATCGAACTTTGGCTGTTCGAAATCTCCTCCCGGCGGAACAGAAGCCGGATTTTGTAATCGATTACATTTTGTTGTATGTGTCATGTAATCGATTACATTCATCATCATTTGCCCGAAACGTCTTTCTGTCAACCCGGAATGTGAGACAGGGGCATCGCAAGCACAGGAGATGGGGTTGGTTCAGAAAAACGCACGCATACGTGATGTTGCCGCAGCGGCCGGAGTGTCGACCGCGACCGTCAGCCGCGCACTCAGCAATCCGGAATTGCTCAGCGAAGGCACCCGCACAACCGTGTTTGAAGCGATCCGGGCCACCGGCTACCGGGTTAACAAGGCGGCACGCACGCTCAGAACCCGCCGGGCTGGCGCGGTTCTGGTTCTGGTGCCCAATCTCGGTAATCCGTTCTTTTCCAGAATTCTGGCGGGGATCAGTGCGCATCTGGGGGAGCATGACATTTCGGTCCTGATCGCAGACACAAAGGACGGTGCGGCCTCCGGGACCTCTCTGGAGGATTATTTCCAAGATGCCCGGATTGACGGAGTGATCTGCCTGGACGGAGCGCTGCCTGAGGAGGAGCTTCTGCGGTGCCGGGACCATGGGGTTGATGGCAGGATTGTCTTTGCCTGTGAGTGGCCTCAGGGCTTGCTGATGCCGTCCGTGCGCAGCGACAATCGGGAAGGAGCGCGCCTGGCGGTCCGGCATCTCTATGATCTGGGCCACCGCGAGATCGCGCATGTGACCGGGCCGAAAGACAATGTCCTAACCCATGCGCGCCGCAAGGGCATGCTGGAAGAGCGGGCCCGTCTGGGCCTGCCCTTTCGGCAGGACTGGATCCTGCGCGGTGACTTCTCCCTGGCCTCTGGCCGGCAGGCGGCAGAGGCCATCTCGCGCATGGAGCACCGTCCGACCGCTGTCTTTTGCGCGTCGGACCAGGTGGCCTTTGGTCTGATCTCGGGCTTGAACGCGCAGGGTCTTCAGGTGCCGCAGGATATCTCGGTTATCGGGTTCGATGACATCGAGCTGTCGGAATATTTCGGACCACCTTTGACCACGATCCGGCAGGACCGGCACGGGCTCGGGGCGGGGGCGGCCCGTCTGCTTCTGGAGCGTATCAGCCAGCCACATGCAGGCGGGCCGGAGCCGGAAGGCCCGATGATAATAGGGGTTGAACTGGTGGTTCGCGAAAGCACGGCAAGGCTTTCGTCATGACCAGATCATTTCTCCCGCGCAGAGAATTCAGGATTGTCCAATGATTTCTCACAACGCAGGGAGAAGAGAACGGAAAAATCTGTTTAAAATATGTTTAATCTCAAATTTAACCAGCGTGGAAGTGGGTCGAGGCAATGAAAAATCGGGAAACTATTTGCCGGTCTCATGAAAATTTCACAGTCCAGAGTTGCGTCGAGGTTGTAAATGGTTTGGTATTTATTATCATTCTGGCCGCATACAGCAGCGTTATAGTAAAAAATATCGGTAATTTAGCCCTTAATTAACTTAGGTCCGCCAGTATGTTCAGTAAAATATACAGGGATTGTTAAAAATGCGGATGTTAAGCCTGAAAAGGGCGCTGTTTCTCTGCGTCATAGCGCTGCTTTCAGAAAAAACGCATGCAGGGCCGGTTCTGAACGTTGTCGGAACAGGTGATGGTCTGGAGATGCTTCAGGAGATCGGTGAAGGTTTCAAGGCAGCCCATCCTGGCATCGGTATCAAGATTCCTCCCAGTATTGGCTCTGGGGGCGGGATTGCCGCCGTCAGTTCCGGCACGGAGCGTATGGGCCGGGTCGCACGGCCGCTGAAGGACAGCGAAGTCGAGTTCGGTCTCAATTATGTGCCGGTCGCAAAGATCCCGAGCGCTGTTTTTGCACATCCCTCGACGGGGGTCACAGAAGTGTCGAGCGCAGATCTCGCGAAGCTATATGCGGGTGAGATCCAGAACTGGTCCGAACTGGGAGGGGCGGACTTGCGTGTCAAGATCGTGCGCAGGGAAGATGCGGACAGCACCCTGCAGGTTCTCAGGGCCACCATGCCCGGCTGGACAGATCTGAAAATCTCGCCCCGCTCGAAAACGGCTGTGACAACCCAGGAGGCCATTTCCACGGCCCGGGACGTGGAAGGAGCAATTGCGTTCGGACCCTATTCACGTCCGTTGGAGGAAGGGCTGTCCGTGCTCAAGATCGATGGTCACCATCCGACCGATGCGGCCTATCCGAGTACCGTCACCCTGGCCCTGATCTACAAGCAAGGCACCATGGATGACACCATGCAGGCCTTTATCGACTTCATCCGTTCCGGAAAAGCGAAAGAACTGATCCGGGATTTTGGCGGCGTTCCCGCCGCGCCCTGACCTTTGCAGTTCTGATGATCCGTCACGCGTCTCTTCTTTGGCACTTTACCTACGGCGCCGTCTTCACAGCGCTCTGCGCCTTTGCGGGGCTGATCGGACTGGTGGCCTATCAGCTGGAAGACAGCATGCAGCGCCAGCAGACGGAGCTGCTAAGACTATCCCATACCGGTCTGTTGGAGACGCTGACGGCGGATGTGAAACTGGCCGGAAAGCGCCTGGACTTCCTGTTCGAGGACCGGCTGCGCCGCCTCAGCGCCATTGGCGCGGATCCGGATACGGTCCGGGCCATCGAATCGCGGAACAATGTGGCCATGTCCGAATTGCTCGGGCCCCTGGCCGCGCTGGACGATATTGACGGCATCGTTGTTCTGGATGAGGCGGGCCGGATCATCGGCGCGTCGTCTTATGAGACAGACATGGTGGCCCTGGGCGCGAAACTCACCAAACTGGACTTTTATGAGGACATCACCAGATCGCTTGAGGAAAGCCTGCCCGGAACGGAGCTGAGCTATAGCGCGGTCCTGCCGGTTTCCGAAAGTCAGGTGTTTGTTCCGGGCCGGAACGAAAACACCGTTTCGGAAGTTATGTTCGTGCCCGTATTTGACGATTTCGGCTATGTGATCGGTGGCTTGCTGGCGCAGCGCTGGCTGCGGGAGAACGAGCCCCTGCTGGCGGATCTGACCAGCATCAACGCCTTTGGTCTGGTGATTGTTCACGAGGGCCGGATCATTTCAAGAGCCGGGTTCAATGGGAGTCTGGCCGATCTGAAAGTGTCTCTCGAGACACCCAATATCACGCTGAATGGCAGACATGTCATCAAATGCGGTATGCCGGTGCCACCGATCGAGATCTGCGCCCTTCTGCCCATCGGGAAGCTGACGGAAACCCAGAGCGAGCTGACCAGGATCGGGGCGGAAGAAGAGGCAAAGCTTTTGCAGAAGCTGCTGCTGTTCGGCTGTCTGGCCCTGATTGCCTTTGCGGCGATGGCTTATCTCCTGTCCCGCCGGATCACCTCGCCCCTGACCAAGATCACCCGGGTCCTGTCCGGGATTGTGGATGGCGACTTTGAGAACCGGGTGGCAGGTACGGAACGCCTTGATGAAGTCGGGGATATCGCCCGTTCTGTGGTCTCCCTGCAGCAGTCGGTGCGTGAGCGTGATGCGCTGCGGGCAAGGGTGCATGAGAAGAACACGATCCTGAAATCCCAGGAAACCAAGCTGCGGAAACAGAATGTCCTGTTTGATGCAGCCTTGAACAACATGTCCCACGGTCTGTGCATGTTTGACGCCAAGGGCAAACTGATCGTCTCCAACCAGCGCTACACGTCCCTGTTTGATCTGGCCCCCGAAACGGTCCTGCCGGGCATGACGGCCGCCGATCTTGCCGCGATCTTGAAAGTGGAGCCTATTGAGGCAGACGCGCCGGTTTCCGTGGATGGACGCCTTCCCGGTGCGCGCGCGGGATCGGTCCCGCACAGCACGGAAATGGTCAAGTTGCGCTCCGGCCGGATCATACTGACCACCCGCCAGCCCCTGTCCGACGGAGGCTGGGTTGAAATTTCAGAAGATATCACTGAGCGCCAGGAGGCCCGGGATAGGCTGGCGTTCCTGGCCCGGCACGATATCTTAACCCAACTGCCCAACCGGATCGAATTTCGCGACCAGCTGGACGCGCTGCTGAAGCGGCAGGAGTCCTTCGGGGGCGAGTTCGCGATCCTTTGCCTGGATCTGGATGAGTTTAAGACGGTCAACGATTCCCTTGGCCATCCGATCGGAGATGAGTTGCTGCGCCAGGTTGCCGAACGCCTGAAGAGACTGGTCAGCGAACGGGAGCTTGTGGTGCGGCTCGGCGGTGATGAATTTGCCATCCTCACCAGTCTGCCCGTGGACCTATACACCGTGGATGAACTGGCCCAGTCGGTCATCTGGGACCTGTCGAAACCATTCCGTATCGCCGACCACGAGATCGTCATCGGCGCGAGCATCGGCATTGCCGTATCGAAAGGCGACGGGGTTGCGGGAGACGACCTGTTCAAACAGGCTGATCTGGCACTCTACCGGGCCAAGGAAGATGGGCGCAACACCCACCGCTTCTTCAAGGCGGACATGGGCACGGCCGTCAATCAGCGGCGCGAGCTGATCACCGACCTGCGCGGGGCGATCGCCAATGAGGAGTTTGAGCTGTATTTCCAGCCGCAATATGCGCTGAAAACCAGTACGGTAACCGGGTTTGAGGCGCTGTTGCGCTGGAATCACCCAACACGCGGCAAGGTGCCGCCGATGGAGTTCATTCCGCTTGCCGAGGATACAGGCCTGATCGTGCAGCTTGGCGAATGGGTGCTGAACGAGGCCTGCCGGCTTGCGGCCAGCTGGCCCGGGCATTTGCGGGTGGCCGTTAACCTGTCGCCGCGCCAGTTGCGCGGCCATGCGTTCGGACCGGTTCTGATCGGGGCCTTGACCAAGTCCTGCCTAAAAGCGGAGCGGCTGGAACTGGAAGTGACCGAAAGTGTCCTTTTGATCGATTCAGAGGAAATTCTGGATGCGCTGCACCAGGCCAAGGCGCTTGGAGTGAAAGTGTCGATGGACGACTTCGGGACGGGCTATTCGTCTCTCAGCTATCTGCGCAAATTCCCTTTCGACAAGATCAAGATCGACCAGTCTTTCGTGCGTTCCATGGCCTATTCGGACGAATCCGTCTCCATCGTGAAGGCGGTGATCGACCTGGCCAAGAACCTGGACATGACCACGACTGCCGAGGGCGTGGAAACCGAGCTTCTTCTGGAGATGCTCAAGGATATCGGCTGCACCGATGCGCAGGGTTATTTCCTGGGCCGTCCCATGCCCGTCTGGGAAATGGATGAGTTGCTGTTTGAATGCAGGCGGCCCCTGATTGTGGCTGCCCAATAAGGAGCCGGCCGGTCCCGGTGGACGTCACAGGTGACTTCGCCTGCCCTTGAGGGAGCGCGGACGCACTTGGGCGCAACTGCCCCTATAGCTTGCAGTTTGTTTGAGTGCAGTCCGCATTCGATCGATTGGCCGCTCGCTGTCTGAAGAAAAAGATTTCGATGCAAAAGCCAAAACGCTTCTGCCCTATAGGAAAGCGGGGCGCTCTAATTGACAGGCGCGCCTGAGAACGGGGTTCTGGCCTTGCGCAGCAAGTGGGTGGCAAGGCTGCGCAGCCCGGAGCTTTCCTCCGCCACATAAAACGGATCGGCATAGAAAACGGCCCCGGCGTGGCGGGCGGCGTCGCGCGTGGTCTCCACATGGGACGGCGACCCTGCCGAATAGACAACATGGTCAGGTGTCAGTGCGCCCAGAAGTTCATAAGGCCGGGCGGTCATGACCGTTTCGTTGTCGCCATCGCCCGCGGTCAGGGTCACATCGACACCGCGGTTGCGCAGCCAGCGGATGGCATCGCGCATATAAAGGCCGTCTCGTGCTCGGGCGCCGACGATCATCCGGATGTCCCGCTCCGGCTGGCCCATCACGGCGGCAACAGCGATGGCCCAGATCGGAGCAAAGCCGGTGCCGGTTGAGGTCAGGACCAGAGGTTCCGACTGGCGGCGCAGGAAGCCGTTGCCAAAGGGTCCGCGCAGTTTGACGCTGTGGCCCTTGCCGATCTCCGTTCCCAGCCGGGAGGAGACGACGCTGCCGGGATAGACTTTGATGTGAAACGCGACCACATCCTGCTCCGCATCCAGATTGAGAGGGGTGGTCGGGCTGTAGTCCCTTGAAGGAAAGCCGGAGAATGTGGTGCGCAGATATTGCCCCGGCAGCCACGGCACCGGTTTGTCGACCTGGACCCTGACTTCCAGATAGCCCTCCTTGATGGTCCGGATGCTGTCCACCGTTCCCTTGACGGTTTTGACAATCGGCACCGGATCGTAGGAAATCTCCGCATCCCCCTCCAGCACCGCAAGGCATCCCAGGACGGTGCTCTTCTCCTCGGTTCCAAGGGCGTCCACCTTGCCATTCAGAACGCGCACACGGCAGGTCTCGCATTGGCCCGAACAGCAGTCATGGGGCAGGACCAGCCGGCCTCCCAGCCCTGCATCGATCAGCGTGTCGCCGACATTGGCCTTTATTTTCTTTCCGTTGATGGTGACGGTGCAGGTGCTTTTTGACATGAAGAGGGTCCGTGCTGGGCGTTGCGGCATCAGTTGAAGGTCAGGCGGAGCGGCCGGGAATGCCGCGTGTGGCGGGTCTGGTTGTGGTCAAAGACGGACAGCCAGACATAAAGCCCGTCCGCCATGGCCAGATCCTGGACGTGGCCGGTGTCCATGGCCCGGGTCACCTCCAGGGTCCAGTAGCCGTCCTGCCATCTGGCGCCGCCGGTCAGGTCGGCCCGGCTGCCGGTATAGTCTCCGGTAATCAGGACGCCGGGAATGATCGTGCCAACGGGAATTTCGGCATCTTTTTCCGGTGAATAGGGAACACTCTCCGCATCGAACATCCACCATTGCGAGCCTGCATCGTCACTGGCTTCCAGATCCAGATCGATCTTGCCCATCAGGGCCGCAGTCTTACGGTAGTCGGCCGGCAGGCGGCGCACGTCAACGGCATGCTTGTAGTCCGAGCCGCTGCGCTTCTTGTAGTTATAGACATAGAAGGAGGTGCCCTTGTCGGCGCCATAGCCGGCGCTGTATCGCTTCTGCCCGGCCAAATGGGCCTCGTCCGGCTCTTTCGGCGTGCCGAACCACATGTCGTCGACCCGGCCCAGCATGCCCCCGCGCGAGGCTTTCCATTGCCACACGTCCAGAAGGCTGCCATCGGTCGTGTAATGCAGGCCACGCCCGTGAAAGGCCGACGGTTTTCCTGCCAGCGGTTTGGGGCCCATATGGGTTGAGCCGCCACCGCCAAACGTATCCGTTTTCGAAAAGGCGATGGAGAACTTGTCCTCATAGTAGGCGGTTTCATCGGACATATCCGCCCGGTTGTTGAGCATTTTCCAGCCGTCTCCGGTCTTGATCAGGGGGTGGCGTTTCAAGGAGCGGTTCGCGTCCTGCCAGCGGAAGGCGAAGGCAATCTTGTCGCCGACCTGGACGGCTCTGGCTTCGACCGTAGAGGCCCCGGTGCCGTCCAGATTGGAGCCCTGGTGGGTCCTTAAGGACACCGGACGGGCATCCCGCCAGGCCGGGTCATCCAGGATCCCGTCCAGCTTGGGCAGGGCCGTGGCCTGAGCGACCACCAGATTTCCGCGCGTGGCAAAATCCAGCGACACGGCTGCGGCAATCACGACCACGCCGATGGCCACCGATTTCAGCAGCGGATAGTGGCTCATTCCGGGGAACTGGCGAAGGCTTTGCGGCCGGAACAGGCGCACAAGCTGGGCAAGGCCACCGTACAAATAATGCAGCCCCACATGGGCCACCATGTAGCCCATCACCATAAGGGCAGAGACATAATGCACGGTCACCCAGCCCCCTCCATGGCCGAGATAGAGAAGAACGCCAGTGGCGGTCAGGGTGAGAATGGCGGCAAACAGCAGCCAGTAGGCAATCACATTGACTGCGGCAAGGCGCAGTTTGGTGCTGGCCGGAAGGGACAGCACCACGATTTTTTTCAACGATATCCGCCGCTTCAGCCGGGCGGCGGACATGTAGAGAGCATAGGAAAAGATCAGAGCAAGCACGAAGACGGCGGACACGTAGTGCCAGGTCCAGATTTCCCCTTGGGGAAGTATCGGCTCGAACAGTTTTGAGAACCACGCGCCTTCCGCGTCCGAAGACAGGCGGAGGCCGGTTACGAGGCTGGTGACAATGGCGGCCACAAGGGGCCAGTGCAGCACAATTGTGCCGACATCGCTGCGCACCACGGCTTGCGGAGCGTTCGGGCTCCGGGACGCCCGGCCGGAATGCCCTGCGGCCGTGTCCGCAGAAACTCTCCTAGCGGAGCTTTGTGCGTCCGTTAGGTTAAGGTTGCGCTCGTTTACGTGATCCGACAAAGGCCTCTCCCGACATCGTCTTGGCACCGCATCTCAGGATTGTGTTTCGATTCGTCAGTCAATGACTAATCGAACACTATTCTCTTGATGTCTAAGAAGCTGATTTCAACAGAAAAGGAAAGGATAAAACCGCTATTCTGAAATTTACGGAAGCAAAAAAGCGAAGCAATGCATGCATTATCTGCAAAATAGTGCAAAAAGAGAAGCGTTCATAACTGTTAATTGTGATGCGGGTTGCAGTTTTGACTTGCAGATATGCTGATTGGTTTACTGAATATAATCAAAGGTAATTTCCTAATTTTCGCAGAGGTGAAAATCGCAAGGGGACAATTTCGAAGGAAAGGGCTGCGGCCTCCAGTGCGTGCCGGTCGCCGAGAAGCAAAATGCCGCGATTCAGCTTGCTGCAGGGACCGCAATGTGTGGGATTGAAGATGTTTGCTGAGTTTCTGCGGCCGCAGGAATGACAAGCAGATGAGACTGCCGCAAGTGGATCCTTCTGCTGCTGTCCTCTCGCTGCTGTGCCGCATTGCGCCGGGTCTTGGAAAGAGACGCAGCCACTTCCCCAAGTGTCATTCCCGGATTGATCGGTTCCTATCTAGTGAGGTTGGTATAACCTCGCCTCAGCATTTGCCCTTGCGTCGTGTTGTTCGAGACAAGCCTCTGGCCTTCCTCAGAATGATTGGTCCGGCAATGATCCAGGTCATACTGGCGTAATCTATTCTCGCTTACGCTCACTCCGGTTTCTTTAAGAGTAATCCGGAGAGGCTTGAAACGGGTTGTTGTGGTGTCAATTGCACGTCTAGAATGAGTTTTGCGATTGCAGGGCCGTGTTTTATCCGGTGGGCCGGATCAGGCTCTTGAAAAAAGCAGTGCATTCCCAGGGGGCCGTCATGCTCGTCTCGCATACCCGAATTGTCGACATTGTCGGAGATATCATCCGCATTCAGGTGTCTGCTTCAAACGCGGACTCTGAAGGCCGCCCCTGTCTGGGTGATCTGGCCGTGGTGGACGCCGGCAATGGCGCGGCGTCCCTCGCCCAGGTCATCAATATTGATGCGGAAATGGTGTCGCTCCAGGTGAATTCGGGCACCAAGGGGCTGGCCAACAACGCCTCTGTGCGGTTTCTCGGCGAAGCGGCCAAGGTGACCTATTCCGGTAATATCCTTGGACGGGTGTTTGATGGTGCGGGCCATCCCATTGATCAGGGGCCGGACCTGTCCAGCGATCCGGCGGTGCCCATCGGCGGACCGTCGGCAAACCCGATGAAACGGGTTCTGGCCTCCAGGATGATCCGCACGGATGTGCCGATGATCGATATTTTCAATTGCCTCGTCGAAAGCCAGAAGATCCCGATCTTCTCGGTCTCCGGAGAGCCCTACAACCCTTTTCTGGCCCGGATCGGCATTCAGGCGGATGCGGATATCGTGGTGTTTGGCGGTCTCGGCCTGATCTTTGACGACTATGCGTTCTTCCGGAAACAGTTCGAGGACGCAGGAGTCTTTCCGCGCACGGTCATGTTTATCAATCAGGCGTCCGATCCGGTGGTGGAGCGGCTGCAGGTGCCGGACATGGCGCTGGCGGTTGCTGAAAAATTTGCCGTGGAAGAAGGCAAGCGCGTGTTGGTCCTCCTGACCGACATGACCGCCTTTGCCGATGCCATGAAAGAGGTTTCCATCGCCATGGAGCGGGTGCCGGCCAATCGCGGTTATCCGGGGGATCTCTATTCCCAGCTGGCGCGGCGCTATGAAAAGGCCTGTGACTTCAAAGGGTCCGGCTCCGTCACCATTCTTACGGTCACGACCATGCCGGGGAACGATGTAACGCACCCTGTGCCGGACAATACCGGCTACATCACCGAGGGGCAGTTCTATCTGCACAGCGGGGTGATCGACCCGTTCGGGTCCTTGTCGCGGCTGAAACAGCATGTGATCGGCAAGGTTACCCGGGAGGATCATAATCAGATCATGAACACCATGATCCGGTTCTATTCCGGCGCACGCGATGCGGAACAGAAGCAGTCCATGGCGTTTGAACTGTCAGGTTATGACCGGCAGTTGCTTAAATTTGGCGCATTATTCCGAGAGCGGTTCATGGATATTGATGTCTCCAGGCCGCTGGAAGAGGCGCTGGACCTGTGCTGGCAGACGCTGGCGGAGTGTTTCGAGGCGGATCAGCTCCTGATGAAACAGGGCCTCATCGACAAGTATTTTCCGAAGGCGGCCCCGGCCACCGGCAGCACAGATGGTGAGGCTGCGGCCTGATGGCGAAGCTTGCGCTCAACAAGTCATCCCTGGCTCGGGAAAACACACAACTGGCCGAGTACCGCCGGTTTCTGCCCTCTCTTGAGCTCAAGCGGCTGCAGATCATGGCCGAGCGCGCCAAGGCGCGGCAGGTTTTGGCCCGGCTGGAACAGGACTGTGAACAACGCTTCAAGGATGTCGCGGCAGACCTGCCCATGCTTGCCAACACGCAGGTTCCCCTGGAAGGCCTGGTGACATTGAAAGCCGTCCGGCGCGGCGAGCAGAACCTGTCGGGCACGGTTCTGCCGGTGCTGGACAGTATTGAGGTGGAAACAAAGCCCTATTCCCTTCTGGCGCGCCCGCACTGGGTCGATCCCTATGTGTCGGCCATGCGTGATTTGCTCAAGCTCACTCTGGAACGGGATGTGGCCCGGGAGCGGATTGCCCGGCTGGTGGAGGCCGAAGCGGTGATCTCGCGCAGGGTCAATCTGTTTGAAAAGGTGCTGATCCCGAAGGCGGAGCAAAATATCAAGAAAATCCGCATGGCACTGGCCGATGCGGAACGGGATGCGGTGGTGCGCGCGAAAATATCCAAACGCAAGACAGCGGCCCGCAGCGCAGGCGTCAGGATGGCGCAGCTATGACCATTGTTCCGCTCGTCAAGGTCAGTCTGATCGGCATTCTGGAAGACAAGGACAAGGTGCTGGAAGCCGCTCAGGTGTTTGGCTCCCTGCATCTGATCCCGCTCGGTTCCGCGCAAAAGGAACTGGAAGCGGTTCCGGCCGGTCTCGGCCGGGAGGCGGTTGAGGCTTTGCGCTGGTTGATCGACGGCCCCGTGCAGCGCCACCCCCAGACCCTGGCAGAAGGCTTCGATCTGGAACATGTGGTGACGGCAGCCCTGGAAAACCGCAAGGCCTTGCAAGCCTGTCAGGACCGGTTGGCCCAACTGGCGCGCAGGATCAAGGATGTGGAGCCCTGGGGGGAATTCAGTTTCTCGGATCTTGCGGAAATCGGTGACAACAGGCTCTGGTTCTATGTGGTGCCCACCGGCACGCTCAAACATGTGGATCCGGCGGGTAAGGTCATGGAGATCGTCCACCGGGACAGGTTCCGTGCCTATATTGTTCTGCTTGCGCCGGAGGAGCCGCCTCAGAGCGCCATGCCTGTGCCCAGGGTCCATATCGGCGCCCAGTCCCTTTCCCAGTTGAAAAACGCCCGTGAGCAGGCACTGGTGGAACTGGAAGAGCTGGACCTGGAGCGGCAGTCTCTGACCAAGTGGCGCTATTTGCTGGCGCAGAACCTAGCTGCCGCCCGTGACCGGGCAGCCCGGCAGCGGGCGGCGCTGGAAACCGCCGATACCGCCCGTGTCTTTGTGCTTCAGGCCTGGGCCCGGCAGGATCAGGAAACTCGCATTCAGGACCTTGCCGCCGGGCTTGGTGTGGCCGCCGTCTTTGACAAGGTTTCGCAGGACGACCGCCCGCCAACCCTGCTGGAAAATCCGGCGGCCCTGGAGGGCGGCGAGGATCTGGTGGAATTCTACCAGACCCCCGGTTACCGGGACTGGGATCCGTCGGCAATTGTCTATGTGTCCTTCATCATCTTCTTCGGCATGATCATGACGGATGCAGGGTATGGCCTGCTGCTTCTGTCCCTGCTGGTCCTGCTCCGCAAGCGCTTTTCCGGTTCTGCCCAGGCACGGCGGCTCTGGCGCATGTCGGTCTGGCTGATGGTTTCCACAACAGTCTTCGGGGTCGCAACGGGCAGTTATTTCGGGCTGGCGCCGCCAGAGGGCGGTTTTCTGGCCCATCTGAAAGTGCTTCATCTGAAGGATGTGGACACGATGATGAAAATCACGCTGACCATCGGCGTCGTTCATATCGTTTTGGCCAATATCATGCGCGCGCTCCACGAGACCGGCCTGAGCGGCCGGTTGCAGCCCGCAGGCTGGTGTCTGGTGGCTCTCGGCGGTTTGGCCACCTTTCTGGGGCAGGGCACGGCACTGGCTGCGGCCGGACCGGCAGCGGTCGTCGGTGGTCTGTTGCTGGTCGGGATCTTTGGGAGCGACCGGAAGATCACCTCCCTGAAGGCCGGCGGCCTCAGGGTCTTTGACGGGCTGGCGGCGCTGGCGCGGGTGGTCAATGTCTTCTCCGATGTGCTGAGTTACATGCGTCTGTTCGCGCTGGGCCTTGCGGCGGCGTCCCTGGCGGAAACGATCAATTCGCTCTCCGGGCAGCTCAATCAGGCGGTTCCGGGCATTGGTCTTCTGATTGCGCTCGCGGTTCTGGTGCTCGGCCATGCCATCAATATCGGTCTTGGGCTGATTGCCGGCTGCGTCCATGGCCTGCGCCTGAATGTCATTGAATTTTTCAATTGGGGTCTGAAAGACGAGGGCATGCCCTTCCGTCCGTTCAAGAAAGAGGAGACACGCCTGTGAACGAATTCGTTGTGGCTCTCGGCTGGTTTGGGTTATTTGCCCCCGTGGCCCTAGGTGCCATTGGCAGCGCCTGGGGCTGTGCGCTGGGCGGCAGTGCCGCCATCGGCGCCATGCTGGACAGTGAGGGCGGCTATGGCCGCTTTATCGGCGTCTCGCTGATGCCGTCCTCCCAGGTTATTTACGGCATCGTCATCATGTTCTCGCTGCAGCAGTCAAGTGTTGATGCGGCCAATGGCGCAGCCCTGTTTGGCATCGGTGTCCTGTCCGGAGTGACCATGCTGTTCACCGGCATCCGTCAGGGCGAGGTCCTGGCCTCGGCGATCCATGCCTCCAAGGCCAAGCCGGAGATTTTTGGCATTTCACTGGCCCCGGCTGCCGTGCTGGAGGGCTTTTCCGTATTCGCGCTGGTCTTTGCGCTGGTGCTGGCCGGATCGATCCCGAACTAGGAGGCGCGCATGTCCAAACATGACGGCACGACGGATCTGGAAAATGCGGCCGGGGCCGGGGTCCAGGCGCTGATTGACCGCCTGAAACAGGAAGGTGTGACAGCGGGTGAAAGCGAACGGGACGAGATCCTGGCCAGGGCAAAGGCGCAGGCCGGGGAGATCGTTGCGGAGGCCCGCCGGAAGGCGGATGATCTGGTGAACAGCGCTCGCAGTGAAGCGGCCCGGGAAAAGGCGGCAACGGAAGACGGGCTCAAGGTTGCCGCACGCGATCTGGTGCTCAGCCTGCGCAATGAACTGGGCGAGCGCATCCAGCAGGAGGCCGCCCGTCTGGTCGGCACCACCCTGGGCGATGAGGCGTTTTTGCAAAAGCTCATTCTGGCCATGGCTGCGACGGCCCGTGACAATGCCTCCGTGAATGACAGCGAACCGATGGTGATCGTGCTGCCGGAAAAGATCGTGACCTTCGAGGAGCTGAAACAGTCTCCTGAGGCGGTCGAGCCGGGCACATTGACCCATTTTGTCATCGCCCTCGCGGGAGATGCCTTGCGGGAGGGGGTGACTTTCTCCACCGCGCCGGGTTTTGACGGCATCAAGGTGAAACTGACCGAGCGGGATGTTTCTATCGACCTGACCGAAGAGGCAATTGCCACCTTGCTCAAACGGCATTTGCAGCCGCGCCTGCGGGCGGTGATGGAAGGGGTGCTCCGCTAACCATGCCGCAGCCGCACCAATATATCGCGCTGGTGACCAGCCTGCCCCATTTGGGCAGCCTGTTTTCCCGCAAAGAGGTGCCGATCTCCGAATTCCGGCTCAGGCAGCGCCTTGCCATGCTGGAGGCGGAGCATCAGCGCCTGCTCAAAGAGCTGGTGGAAATCACCGCCTGGGCGGGTGTGGCCAAATATGACACCGACAGTGAGGTGATCGGGCGGGCCCGTCAGATCACCGCTGATCTGAAGAACATGCCGGATCTTCAGCATCTGGTCACGGCGCGCATGGAGACACGGACCCTGATTGCGGCGCTGCGCCGCCGCCGGGACGGACAGGAGAGCGCCGGAAACATTTCCGACTGGGGCTATGGCCGCTGGTGTAGCCGGATCAAGGCCAATTGGAGCGACCCGGCTTTTGGCCTCGGGCATTTCATGCCCTGGATTGGCGAAGCGCAGCGCCTGATGCAAGCGGGCGACCATATCGCCATGGAGCGTTTGGCCCTGACCCAGGTGTTCCGCCAGCTTGACCAGTATGGGGCACTGCATGAATTCGATTTCGAGGCTGTCTGCATCTATGTGCTGCGATGGGTCATCGTTGAGCGCTGGTCCCGCTACAATGAGAGCGGAGCAGCCGGGCGCCTGAGCGGCCTTTTGACCGCTGCCCTTGAGGGGACCGGTGAAGTCTCCGGCTCTTTGGCCGGAGAGGAGTTTCTGTCAGACACTGTTTTATTGCGTGAGGATGCCCCTTCATGACCAGCCATGTTCAGCTTCCGGAGCCGACGGCCGAGATCATTGCCGTTCAGGACGATCTTGTGACCCTTGCCCCCCTTGGCACTGCACCGCTGATCAAGAACGAGGTGGTCTATATCATTCCCCACGGACCGGAACGGGACGGCAAGCCAAGGGAATATCTGAAAGCCGAGGTGCTGCGGGTGCGCGGCAAGTCGGCCGAAGCCCAGGTGTTTGAAAGTACGGCCGGGGTCCGGGTGGGCGACAAGGTGATCCAGAGCGGCGAGATGCTGTCGGTGGCCCTGGGGCCGGGTCTGTTGAGCACGGTGTTTGACGGGCTTCAGAACCCGTTGGCCGATATTGCGGCCGAGCACGGGTTCTTCCTGCCACGCGGGGTGCTGACCAATGCGCTCGACCAGACCCGCAAATGGGCCTTTGAGCCACAGGTGAAATCGGGCGATCCGGTCAAGGCCGGGGATACACTCGGCACGGTGCCGGAAGGCCGTTTCGAGCACAAGGTCATGGTGCCGTTTGCGCTCAACGGGTCCTGGTCCGTGGAGCGGGTGCGCAAGGGCTCCTTCACCATCAACGATGTGGTTGTTACGCTGAAAAATGGCCAGGGCGGAACCCGTGATCTGACCATGTTGCAGCATTGGCCGGTTCGGCGGGCCCTTCCGGAGGGCCTGATCAAGGCGGGGCAGAGCGAGCGGCTCTATCCGAGCGAACCGCTGATCACCACCTTGCGCCTGATTGACACCTTCTTCCCGATTGCCCGGGGCGGCATGGGCTGTATTCCAGGGCCCTTCGGGGCGGGAAAGACCGTGCTGCAATCCCTGATTTCCAGGTTCTCGGCGGTCAATATCGTGATCGTGGTCGCCTGCGGCGAGCGGGCCGGGGAAGTCGTGGAAACCATCACGGAATTTCCCCATCAGCCCGATCCGTCCGGGGACGGCACGCTGATGGACCGCACGGTCATCATTTGCAACACGTCATCCATGCCCGTCGCCGCCCGCGAAGCCTCGATCTATACCGGCATCACCCTTGGTGAATATTACCGGCAGATGGGTTATGATGTGCTGCTGATCGCAGACAGCACCTCGCGCTGGGCACAGGCCATGCGCGAGACCTCCGGCCGCCTGGAAGAAATCCCCGGCGAGGAGGCTTTCCCGGCCTATCTGGATTCCGCCATCAAGGGCGTCTATGAGCGCGCCGGGGTCCTCAAGACCGCAACCGGTGAGACCGGCAGCCTGACCATGATCGGGACTGTGTCCCCGGCGGGGGGCAATTTCGAAGAGCCGGTGACACAGTCGACCCTTGGAACCGTCAAGACCTTTCTCGGCCTGTCTTCGGAACGGGCCTACAAGCGCTTTTACCCCGCCGTTGACCCGCTGTTGTCCTGGTCCCGCTATCACACCCAGCTGGGCGCCTGGTATCAGGACAATATCGGCGCGGACTGGGTGCCCCGGGTGGAAGAGATGATCGAGCTTCTGCGCAAGGGCGACGAGATCACGCGCATGATGCAGGTGACCGGGGAGGAGGGCGTTTCCACCGAGGATTTCGTGCTTCAGCAAAAGGCGCTGTTTCTCGACATGGTCTATCTGCAGCAGGACGCGTTTGACGATGTCGATGTGTCTGCTCCTCTGGCCCGCCAACAGGAAACCTTTGCTCTCGTCTACCGGATTGCGAAGGCAGAGTTTGCCTTTGAGGACAAGGACGCCGTGCGACAGTTTTTCACAGAGCAGACGTCGCTCTTCAAAAATCTCAACTATTCGGCGGATGGCAGCAAGGAGCGCACGGAGCTGACCGCCAAAATCACGGCTTTGTTCAAGGCTGCTTCCGGGGCTGCTTCCGGGGTTGGGGCGGGATCTGCCGGGCGCGCGCACGAGGCAACGGGGGCAACGGGTCATTCAGGTGGTTGAGACAAGACGGTCCAGCGGTCAGAAAGGGCCGGTAAAAGCCTCCCGAAAAGAGCTTGATCAAAAAATAGTCTTGACCAGGTACATAGCACCTTTCTAGATTTTCTTGACCATTTGGTCAGCGTCCGGTGTTCAGAAGGCAAAAAGCCCGGCAACGCGCGTTCGGCCAAACTCCGCCTCACGGCGCTCCGGCGGCAAGCTGCTTGAGTCCCATGCTGGAGGAGGGTGACAATTCCAGAGAAAACCTGGCTGAAGGTGCCGGGTATAACAAGTAGGGGAATGGCAATGAAGGCATTGAAAAGTCTTGCGCTTGCATCGGTTCTGGGCGCAAGCCTGATCTCGGGCGCCGCTCAGGCCGCTGACGAGCTCACACTGCAGCTCAAATGGGTCACTCAAGGACAGTTTGCCGGCTACTATGTGGCCAAGGACAAGGGCTTTTATGACGAAGAGGGTTTGGATGTCACGATCAAGCCGGGCGGCCCGGACATTGCTCCGCCGCAAGTGATCGCCGGCGGGGGAGCGGATGTGATCGTCGACTGGATGCCCTCCGCGCTTGCGTCGCGTGAAAAGGGGGTTCCGCTCGTCAATATCGCGCAGCCTTTCAAGAAATCGGGCATGATGCTGACATGCCGGAAGGACACGGGCATCACCTCTCCTGAAGATTTCAAGGGCAAGACACTGGGGGTCTGGTTCTTCGGCAATGAATATCCGTTTCTGTCCTGGATGAGCCAGCTCGGTATTCCCACCGATGGCGGCGAGGACGGCGTTACGGTTCTGAAACAGGGCTTTAACGTGGATCCGCTGTTGCAGAAACAGGCCGACTGCATTTCCACCATGACCTACAATGAATATTGGCAGGTGATTGATGCCGGAATTCCGGCAGAGGATCTTGTGGTCTTCAAATATGAAGACCAGGGTGTTGCGACCCTGGAAGACGGCCTTTATGTGCTGGAAGACAGCCTCAAGGATCCGGCCATGGTCGATAAGCTTTCCCGGTTTGTCCGTGCCTCCATGAAAGGCTGGGCCTATTCGGCCGAGCATCCTGAGGAAGCTGCTGAAATCGTTTTGGAAAATGATGCAACCGGTGCACAGACCGAAAAACATCAGATCCGCATGGTGGGCGAAATCAACAAACTGGTGGACGGCTCCGACGGAAAGCTCGACATGGGCGCTTATGAGCGCACGGTGAAATCGCTTCTGGCCGGTGGGTCTGACCCGGTGATCACCAAGGAACCGGAGGGGGCAACCTCAACGGCAGTCACTGACAAGATGTAAGCTTGTTTTCGAAGGCATCGGGGCGCCGGTGTCCCGGCTTTACGGCCGGGACAGTCTGGTAGACCAGGACAAATGAAAGGCCGCCATCTGGCGGCCTTTTGCATGTCTGTGCATGCAACCTGCAAAATTAGACGTTGCTATTTATACGCGTATGAAGTTGTTTTTTTTGCGTAATTTTATCGATAATCATAGGTTGTATTTTTATTTACTTCTTTTTTTCATTGAGAAATATGCGCAGATTTATGATGTTTTTCGTTTTGCTGTGTCAAAATATTAATTTGTCTGTTTATTATTTTAGCCAACGCGTTCAATGGCCTCAGCGGAAGCTAACGATACGATATGCAGAACCAAACAGACACATTGGACGGTGCAGATTTGCCGGTGCGGGATCAGGGCGGCAACGGGCTCACGAGTGAGACTGCCGGCCGCTTCGGGGGGCGGCTGGGTGCGGTTCTGATGGTGATGTTGCTCGCTGCGGTGATTTCGTTCGGCGCGGTCTTCTTCAAGATCCTGGTGGCCGAGCAACAGGCAGCGGCGCGCGAAAAAAAATCGGTTGAACGGGTGTTTGCGAACCACAAGCAACGCCTGCTTCAGGAAATCGAGCGCTATGCCGCATCCAATGCGGCCTATATCAACATTGAGACCAATCCGTCCCAAGCCTGGATCGAGAACCGTTTCGGCGTCGACATGGCGCAGGACTTTTCCTTTGATATTGCAATTCTGCTGGACCCTGCGGGAAAACCCCTGTTCTTCGCAGACAAGCACAACTGGAACCTGTCCGGTTTTCTGAGTGATGGAGTGGATGCCCAAATTGAAGACGCAATTAGTGAAATCCGGGCGAACTATCTTGAAGGGCTGAAGCGCAGCGCATCCGGAGATGTGGTGTTCTCCGGGGCCTTGTCTGATATCTCGGCAACGGACGTGGTTTTGGTCAAGGGGCGGCCGCGCATTATGTCGGCCTTTGCAATTGTCCCTGATCCCGGCGGCATTGAGATGACCTATGGCCCGCCAAATATTCTGATCACGTTTCTGGACCTGGATACAGCCCACCTGGCCTCGCTCCTGGCCAGCCTGTCCCTCGACAATCTGGAGTTTGCCGAAGCCGTTCCGGACGGCATGATCGGTGTGCCGGTCAAACGCAGTGATGGCAAGACGCTGGGGTCCCTGGCTTGGTACCCCATGAGCCGGGCGTCCGGGATCATCATGGCCTCTGTTCCGGTTCTGGGGCTGGCGCTCCTGATCATCCTTGGAATTTCCCTTGCAGCCTTGCGTCAGAACGCGATTGCCAAACGGCGGCTGGCCGAACGTGAGCGGGAAGCCCGCAGAGCGGCCGATTATGACTCCATGACGGGCTTTGCCTCCCGCCGGTATTTCCATGATGCGGCCCGCAAATGGGTGGCCTTGCGCGAGAAATCCGGCATCCCCTTTGCGGTGGCCTATCTGGACTTCGACAGGTTCAAGCAGATCAATGATATGCACGGCCATGCGGCAGGCGATCACCTGATCGTCATCCAGGCGGCCAGAATCCGGGAACTGCTGGCGCCCGGAGATCTGATCGGGCGGATCGGCGGCGACGAATTTGCCCTGCTGACAGACCGGGTCAACCGGAACGAGGAAACACCGGCACACCTCCAGAACCTCATGAACGCTCTGAAACAGCCAATCGCTTACGAGGGCAAGCTTCTGGAAGCGTCCTGCAGCGCGGGTGCAGCGCGCTATCCGGAGCACGGGCAGGCGCTAAAAGACATGATCCGGGCGGCGGACATCGCTCTGCAGCGCTGCAAATCGGAGCGCACGTCTTCCATCCGCATGTTCAATGCGCACATGGATGCCCATCTGCGCGAGGCCCGGCAAATCCGCAAGGATCTGGATTCAGCTATTCCGGACGGCGAGTTCAGATTGTTCTATCAGCCGATCATCGGCTGCGAGACCGGCAAGATCCGCTTTTATGAAGCGCTTATCCGCTGGCAGCGCGAAGGCGGTTCTCTAGTGGCGCCCAACGTGTTCCTGCCGGTTGCCCGTGAAGCAGGCCTGATGTCTGAGATCGGCTCCTGGGTTCTGGAACAGGCCATCAGAGATGCCAGGCACTGGGAAGGCGCCGGGGTCTCGGTGAATGTCTGTGCAACCCAGTTTCAAAGGCCTGATTTTGCGCAGGAGATCAGTGCTCTATTGAACCGGTACAGATTTCCGCCGGAGCGGCTGATCCTTGAGATCACCGAAGATCTCATGATTGAAGACGACGACCAGGTTGCCGCCACCTTCGAAGCGCTGCGGGGGCTTGGCCTTTGCATTGCCATTGATGACTTCGGCACCGGCTATTCGAGCCTGAGCTATCTGCATAAATACCGTTTCGACAAACTCAAGATCGACCGGAGCTTCGTCAGCCGGATCGGGCGGGATGACGAGACGGACCTTCTTGTGCGCTCCCTCCTGAGCCTGGCGCGTCTTCTTGGAATGGAGACTGTCGGGGAAGGGGTGGAAACCGAGGCGCAGCGAGTGTTTCTGTCGCAGGCAGGGTGCGACTATCTGCAGGGCTTTCTCTATGCCAAGCCCGCGCCTCTGGAGAGCATTGCCGGGAGCGTCACACAGCTCGGAAAGGTGGCGGGCGACTGATCCCGGTCAGATCGGGTTCCATCCATTGAGATCGGCAGGAATGCGATGCGCCGCAGGCAGGGGGCTGCCCGCCTGCGGAGGATCTGGTTGCTGGGGGAGCTTTTCTGCCCCCAAGACGTGGGTTACTCGGCGGCCTCCTGGATGGCCATCGGGTTGTTCGGATGGGTGGTCCAGTTGGCGTAGTCTTTGTCGACCGTCTTTCTGGTGCGCGGGTCGACACTTCCGGCCGCCATCGGCTCCATGGTGATGCAGTTCTCCACCGGGCAGACATTGACACAAAGATTGCAGCCAACGCATTCCTCGTTGATCACCTGAAACTTGCGTTCCCCGTCTACCAAGCTGGTGATGGCCTGGTGGGACGTGTCTTCGCAGGCAATGTGGCAACGGCCGCATTTGATGCAAAGATCCTGATCGATCTGTGCCTTGGCGATGTAGTTCAGGTTAAGATACTGCCAGTCCGACACATTGGGCACCGCGCTGCCGACGAACTGGTCGACGGAGGTATAGCCCTTTTGATCCATCCAGTCGCTGAGGCCTGTGATCATGTCTTCGACCACCTTGAAACCGTAGGTCATAGCCGCTGTGCAGACCTGAACGGATCCGGCGCCCAGCGCCATGAACTCGGCCGCGTCCCGCCAGGTGGTCACGCCACCAATCCCGGAGATCGGCAAACCATGGGTGGCCGGATCGCGGGCAATTTCAGCAACCATGTTGAGGGCAATCGGTTTCACCGCCGGGCCACAATAGCCGCCATGGGCTCCTTTGCCGTCCACGGAGGGCGAGGGGGACATGATGTCGAGATCCACGCCCATGATGGAGTTGATCGTGTTGATCAGCGACACCGCATCTGCACCGCCGGCCTTGGCAGCTTGCGCGGGTTTGCGCACATCGGTGATGTTGGGCGTCAATTTGACAATGCAGGGCATGCGCGAATGCTGCTTCACCCAGCGGGTCACCATCTCGATATATTCAGGCACCTGACCGACAGCCGAGCCCATGCCGCGTTCGCTCATGCCATGCGGGCAGCCGAAATTGAGTTCCACTCCGTCCGCTTCGGTTTCTTCCACCCGTTTCAGGATGCTGATCCAGTTCTGCTCTTCGCAAGGGACCATCAGAGAGACAATCAAGGCCCGGTCGGGCCAGTCCCGCTTGACCTGCTTGATCTCCCGCAAGTTCACTTCCAGCGGCCGGTCGGTGATGAGTTCGATGTTGTTGAGGCCGATCAGCTGACGGTCCTTGCCGTGAATAGCGCCATAGCGCGGGCCGTTGACATTGACCACGGCCGGATCTTCGCCAAGGGTTTTCCAGACAACACCGCCCCACCCGGCCTTGAAGGCCCGGACCACGTTATATTCCTTGTCCGTTGGCGGTGCGGAGGCCAGCCAGAACGGGTTCGGGGACTTGATCCCGATAAAGTCCGTGCGCAAATCAGCCATGGGCTCTCTCCCTCGCGTCCGCAGTCGTCTGCGCGTGTTCGCTCAAAGTGGCGTGGATGCTTTCGGCGGCAATTTTGCCATCCTCAACGGCAGTCACCGTCAGATCCTCGCCTCCCGCAATGCAATCTCCCCCGGCCCAAACGTCGGCAAGGCTGGTCTTGCGGGTCTCATCAACGGCGATCCTGCCCTTTTCGACCCTGATCGCAGAATCCAGACCGCTTTGGACAAGGGTCTGCCCGACCGCCTTGAAGACCATGTCGGCCGCCAGGGTGATCATCTCACCGGTCCCGGTCAGGCTGCCATCTTCGCTCGTTGCCGTGCGCTCCAGTTCGATGGCCGCAATGTGCCCGTCTTGTGTCTTGAGCGTGTGCGGCTGCGCGTTGGTGAGAATTTTCACCCCGGATGTTTGCGCCAGGTCCTGCTCATAGCGGGAGGCGTTCATGCGCTCCTGTCCCCGCCGGTAGGCGATGGTGACGTCTTCGGCCCCGAGCAGCCGGGTCTGCACGGCAATGTCGACGGCGGTCATGCCGCCGCCAATGACGACGATGCGGCGGCCAACGGGCAATCCGGACAGGTCGTTACTCTGGCGCAGATCCGAAATGTAGTCGACGGCACTCAGAACGCCGTCGGCAGTCTCGGTGTCCATGTCAAGGGCGTTCACACCGCCGAGCCCGATGCCGAGAAACACCGCGTCGTAGGTGGTCCGCAGACCGGCAAGATCCAGATTGTCGCCAAGGCGCATGCCGGTCTTTAGCTCAATGCCGCTGATGGACAGAATGAAATCCACTTCGCGAGCCGCAAAATTATCGACTGACTTGTAGGACGCGATGCCGAATTCATTCAGCCCGCCGGGCTTTTCGCGGGCATCGAACAGGGTCACGTCATGGCCGTGGACGGCCAGCCGGTGGGCGCAGGACAGTCCAGCCGGTCCGGCGCCGACAACAGCGATCTTCCGGCCCGTCGGGGCTGAGCGGGTGAATGGGGTCGTGTCATGCCCGGCCATGTAGTGATCGGTCGCGTAGCGCTGCAGCTGGCCGATCTTGATCGGCTTGCCTTCGGCGGTTTCCCGCACGCAGACCTGTTCACACAGGGTTTCGGTCGGGCAGACGCGGGCGCACATGCCACCCAGAATGTTCTGCTCGAAAATCGTCTTGGCCGATCCGTCCGGGTTGCCGGTCGAAATCTGGCGGATGAACTGGGGAATGTCGATGCTTGTCGGACAGGCCTGCATGCAGGGTGCGTCGTAGCAGAAATAGCAGCGGTCGGCTTCCACCTGAGCCTCATGAGGCTCCAGCAGCGGGTGCAGGTCGCTGAAGTTCTCCGCATAGGCTTCCTCGGGCAGACGTCCGGGCGCGATGTCCGGGCCGGCTTTGGTCTGGGTCATGGAGATCTCCGGAAGGTTGGCGATCAATTTCGAGGTGGCCCGCTTCGTTTTGTGAGCAGGCTCAATGACCCTATTGGGCAAAAATTTGAACAATTAGTCAAATATTTTTGGAATGATTAAAAACTTGAGCCAAAAAATCAGAAATAAAATTACTGAAATCCCAAGACTTTAGGTCAAAAAGCAGGCTTGACTAAATTTTAGCCGGACGCGACGACCACGCCCTGCGGGCCATCAGACTTGCCGGTCGCCGCCTGAAAACAAAGATCTCAAGGTCAAAGATCCAACGCTTTTGAATGGATGAGCGCCGCATGTTCCATTCCCTGGAACATGCGGCATTCCGTGTCTTGGCGCGGAGCCTGCCTACGGACTGCCGCGGCAATTAGCGCGCTGCCTCGGGAGGGTCAGCAGCTTCCGTAGGGCAGGCCGCCCACAAGGCTGCGCGACCGGGTGCGGGACCCCGCCAGCCGGGCGAAAACCGCGACGAGGGACAGCACAACCAGGGCCACCGGCCAGAAGACGGAGATCAGAAAGACAAGCGCCAGACGGGAAGGTGTGCTGGTACAGCTTTCCAGTAGCTCTGCCGATGACAAAATCAAAAACACCAGAGTGACGGCGCCATAAAGTATGGCTCCGGCCAAAATCCCCACAAACATGATACTGCCCACCTTCAGTTACGCGGCGCCACTCCGGGACCCCATGCCCAACAGCCCGTAAGCGCCAACACAGACTAAATTTACGAGGGTAAGTGTACCGAAGTTTGAGGGCACAGCACGTCAGGGCGTGCCGTCAAGCCGTGTCGTTTGGAGATATACCCAGAAAAGGCAGAAATGTTTCAGGACGATCTTTGCCAGCCGGGCCGAAGAAACATGCAAGGCTAATGCGGATACCAGAGCCTGGCCTTTTCCGCGCCGCGCTCGATCAGCACATGCCCATTGGCGAAGACCCGGTAGCTGTGGCTCCAGTCGCCATCGGGCCACCTGATGCGCACATTCGCGCGCTCTGCGACACCCAGCCCGAAATGCACAAATCCCAGCTGGCCGGAGGCATGGCCGCCCCCAACTTGAATATCCTTCACGACGGTCCTGTTGCCGGTTTTCACGCTGATCTTCGCGCCAACCGCCCATTCGTTGGGCTGGCCCGGCTGGCGGATCTCGACGGCGAGCCAGTTGCCGAGCGGCTTGGGCTCCTCTTCGGTGCCCTTGCCGAGATTGCGATAAAGACTGACCGGTGCGGCCCGGTTGACAATCACCAGATCCAGCAGGCCGTCTGCATTGAAATCCGCAAGGCCCGCGCCTCGGCCGCGCCGGTCCAGGGCCAATCCTGCTGCGTCACCAGCTTCGCTGAACCGGCCGGTCCACTGGCCCAGCAGCAGATTATCCGGGTCATAGGCAGCAAAATCCGGCATCGCCTCCACGTTGCCCTTGGCGATGAAGAGGTCCCACAGCCCGTCATTGTTGACATCCTGAAATTCCGAATGCCAGCCGGTAGAGGGCTTCAGGTCGTTGCCCGTATAGGGCCGGTGCGCGGTCAGGCCGAGGTCAAAGGCGATGTCCGTATAGACCGGAACCGTTTCATCGGTGTCCGCGTCCAGCTTTTGCAGCTTGGTGTCGCCCATGCTGGTCAGCGCATATTCGGGAAAGCCGTCCACATCCAGATCAATGGACGCAATGCCCATGCCCCAGATCTTCAGATGCTGCCAGCCGTCGCTTTTGCGGTAAGGGCGCGGCGGCCGTCCGGGCGGCACGGCCCACAGCTGTTCTTCGCCGCCCCGGTAATAATGACGGTCATTGGAGACCCGCAGGGCCGGTTCCCCGGACCGGTTCCAGTCGGTGAAGAGGATCGACAAGCTGCAATAGCCGGGCGACAGCCGCGTGGCGTTTGAGTAGCGCGGGGCGCTGCTGCCTGCACGGTCTGCAGCATCAGAGGCATCCGGGCGGACCAGAACATTGTCGTGGCAAGTGCCCCAGGGCGCCCCCGGTGCGGACCGGTCAACATAATTACCGAAGGCGAGGGTCGGAGAGGTTTGATCGTCTTCAAAGGTTGCGGCGAAAGCAGTGGTCCATGCCCGGCCGCCGTCAAAGCCGAGTGCCCGGTTGGCTACCTCAAACCTGCAATTGCCCTTGCCTTTCAAAAGAAGGTTTTCCCCCAGACGCAGGAGCACCAGATCCAGCAATCCGTCATTGTCGATGTCGAGCGGATAGGCTCCCAGCACTTTTGCAAGCTGTTTGCCGCTGACACCGCTGTCCGCCGGCGTGAATGCCAGCGCCCCCCCGGTGGGGCTGGCATTGACAAAGAAGCGGCCAGATCCTTCGCCCCCGGCCAGAAAAAGGTCCGGACGGCGGTCACCATTGCAATCGAAAACCGCAACACCGCCACCGACGAAATATTCCCATGGGCCATCATAAACATGCCGGATTCCGGCAGCCTCGGCCTCCTCCGAAAAATGGGGCACAGGCGCTGGAGCATCCCCTTCGGCAAAGGTGGTGGCCGGTGCGGTGAGCGCGGCGGTAACAACGCCAAACAGGAGCGGCAGAAAAGGGGCGGATAGCCCGCAGCGGATCATTGGCCAATCTCCAGAGCGCGCAAAAAGGCGATCACCGACTGGCGGTCCGTTTCCGGCAGACTGTCATAGGCTTCGCGGCTGTCCGCCGCCGCGCCGCCATGGGCACGGATGGCCTCGTCAAGTGTCGTCAGGTCGCCCCGGTGGCCATAGGGGGCCGTGCTCGCCAGACCCCAGAGTTCTGCCGTGATGAACATGTCCCGGGGCACGAACCGCTGGGCCAGCAACTCGTTGCCGAATGTGTCGGTCTTCGAATCGGCAATCCGGTGCCGTTTCAGGTCCCCGTAAAGGGGTACCAGAACCCGGCCCTGATCATCTCTCGGCAGAGCGTTGACCCAGTCGAGCGTGGCCAGATCCAGGGCCAGCGGGGCTTCCATGTCGCTTTGGCGCAAGGTGCCAGCCGTGTCAAAGGGGCCGGGATCGTAAAAGACAAGACTGTCCAGCGGCAGACTGGGGATGTGACAGGCCGCACAGCCGATCTGCGAAAACAGCTCTTCTCCCTCTTCTGCGGCGCGGTGCCAGACCTCCGGCAAATCCTTTTTCCGGCCGGGGGCGGGCAGGGTCGCCTGCCAGGCCACCAAAGCGGAGATCTGACCGGGTGACATTTCCCGCTCCACGCCATCGCCGTCAAAATCTGCCGTTCCGGTCCATTCCGGCCCAAAGCGTTCGCTCGCCTGAATGCCGTGATGGGCATTCATGGCGTTGACCGTGAACTGGCGCAGCGAGGCAAATACGCCTTTCTGGCTGAAGGGGCGCAGGGTCAGATCATCGTCAATGCCGTCCAGGGCGCTCACATCAAGGGTTCCGTCGGGATAGGCGGTCAGGCGGCCGAAAGAGACGCCCTTGGTTTCAAGGGCGACGGTTTCCGGCTGACCGCTGCCCCGGGCTGCGGACAGGACGGCCGTCCGCTGGGCGCGCAGGTCATGGGTCATTTCCCGGGCCAGCAGCTCGATCAGTCCGGCGCCCTGGATCGCATTCGTGTTGCGCTCATTGGAAAATTGCGGATCGATGGTATCGAAATCGGCGCTTTCAAAGCCTTCCGACACAAAGACATTGGCCGTAAAGGCGCCCGCGCCGCCTGTCACCGGCTCATTATGGCAGGACGCGCAGGAATTGGCGTCCGGCCCCGCAAGGCGCTGGAAGGACAAGTGAGACCTGCGGCGCACCTTGGTCGGGACAATGGCACCGGTCGCATCCGGCCGGCCCACACCGTCCTGTCGGGTGAATTTTGCGGAAAAGAGCTCTTCGCCCAGAGGCTGAAGCACCTGAATCGGGTCTTTGCCGGATGCTGCAAGCGCCTCCAGATCGACATCGGCGCGAATGGCTTTTTCGCTCCACGGTGGCAAGCCGGGGTCGGCCGCGGTCGCTGCGAGGGGGGCAGCCAGGAGAGCAGACAAAGATCCGGCAAGAGCAACAGCGGCCCCCTGGCCGTAAAGCAGCCTCACGCCCAGACCTCCTCGCTTCCCGGATGCCCACCTTGCCGTTGAGGACGGGTGGCAGTGCCTTGAAAGTCCTTGTCGAGGCGCTCCATGGATTGGGCGATCAGGCCGCTGCGGATGAAATTCTCGTTCCAGGGCATTACGTCCAGGGTGAAATTGTTGCGAAGATCCGCCACAAGTGCTTCCTCAAGCGCTTCCCACATGCCTTTCTCCATGAAGGAAAAGGCGCGCATGGCCGCGCCGGTCAGAACCAGCCGGCCCGGATCGATCATGGCGATCACCCGTGCCATGCCGAAGCCGAGCACTCGTCCGGCATCGTGAAAGGCAGTTTGGGCATCCATGTCGCCGGACCCGGCCCGTTCCAGCAGCCGTTCAAGGCCGTGAACCCCGGCCTCGATGGAGACAGGATCAGTGTCTTCAGGCAAGTGGCTCGCGGCCCGGACCAGGGCGTAATCGGAAAGGTAGGCCTCCAGACAGCCGCGTTTTCCGCAGCGGCAGAGCGCGCCTCCCGGAATGTGATTGGCATGGCCGAATTCAGCCGCCGTGCCACTGCCGCCGGAAAACAGCCGGTTGTCCAGATAAAGCCCCATGCCGACGCCATAATCCAGCATGATCACGGCAAAGGTGCCGCTATATCGGGCAGGGTCCGACCAGTGCAGCGCCTCGGTGATCATGTTGGTGTCATTGGAAATGTAGCACTCGGCTCCGAACGCCTCCCGCAAGGGGGCGACAACCGGGATCCGGCGCCCGGCAAAGGCCGGGCTCCAGGCCACCTGCCCGGTCTCTGTCTTGACCACGCCCTGGGCCGCTACGCCGATTTCACGAACCCGGGACGCATCGATCCTGGCGGCGTCAAGAAAGTCTTCAATGGCGTTGACAAGGGTTCTGGGAAAACTGTCCGCATTGGCCGTGGCACTGTCGAACCGGGTGCGGTGATCATGAACAACTTCACCTGAGAAATTCACCAGGGAGAGATCGATCGTGTTGACCGAAAGGCGGACCCCGATGATGAAGGCGGCCTCCGGATTGAGCTTCAGCAGCGTGCGCGGGCGGCCCCTGGACTGGTGCGTTTTCGGTTCCTCGGCTTCCAGGCTGAGAATAAGATCCTGCTCGAGCAGGTCCGAGGTGATTGCCGTTACAGTGGCTGGGCTGAGCCGTGTGATCTGGCCAAGATCGATCCGGGCCAT
Organism: Roseibium sp. AWQ4_290; assembly: GCF_056160985.1. Lineage (NCBI taxonomy): Bacteria > Pseudomonadati > Pseudomonadota > Alphaproteobacteria > Hyphomicrobiales > Stappiaceae > Roseibium > Roseibium sp. AWQ4_290. The sequence continues at coordinate 43,715 of NZ_JBSWYG010000015.1, read as the reverse complement.
GGGGCCGCTCCGGCGCAGGGCCTGTAGAATAATACTCCGGTTTTGCCGCCTGATCTGGTCCCGGTCCGCCTTGCGTGCCATGCTCCCTCGGCTCTTGGTAAGATGTTTCCTCCGTCCGGGATCTTCCCCGGATTCTCCCTGTTCCTTGTTGTATTTTTGGATAGACGGAACAGAGTTTCGCAAAACCATGTTGACAGGAGCGGCGCTTTCCTGCAACTTTTTTTCGGGCACTAAAAAAAATAACAATAAGCTTGTCCAATATGTGGCACTGCAACATCGTGCCCGATTAGAGACACGCATGGTTCAGGCCCAGCCGATGAGAATGCTGTGCCAACTGGAGGAAACATTATAATGCGCAAGATTACCGTTTTACTGGCGGGGGCCCTTTTGTCCGCGACTGCCCTTTCCGCTGCCAAGGCTGCCGACATCGTCGTCGGCGTGAGCTGGTCCAACTTCCAGGAAGAACGCTGGAAGACAGATGAGGCTGCCATCAAATCTGCCCTGGAAGCTGCAGGCGCGAAATACATCTCGGCCGACGCCCAGAGCTCGTCCGCCAAACAGCTGTCCGACGTGGAAGCCCTGATCGCCCAGGGCGCCAACGCTCTGATCATTCTGGCTCAGGACTCCCAGGCGATCGGCCCGGCTGTTCAGGCCGCTGCCGATGAAGGCATCCCGGTGGTTGGTTATGACCGTCTGATCGACGATTCCCGCGCCTTCTACCTGACCTTCGACAATGTCGAGGTTGGACGCATGCAGGCTGCTGAGGTCCTGGCGGCCGCGCCGAAAGGCAACTACGTCATGATCAAGGGCTCTCCGACCGACCCGAACGCAGATTTCCTGCGCGGCGGTCAGCAGGAAGTGCTGCAGGCAGCCATTGACACCGGCGACATCAAGATTGTCGGCGAAGCCTATACGGATGGCTGGCTTCCGGCCAACGCACAGCGCAACATGGAACAGATCCTCACCGCCAATGACAACAAGGTTGATGCGGTGGTGGCCTCCAATGACGGCACCGCTGGTGGTGTGGTCGCTGCCCTGACCGCCCAGGGCATGGACGGCATTCCGGTGTCGGGCCAGGATGGTGACCATGCGGCTCTGAACAGGGTCGCCAAGGGCACGCAGACTGTCTCCGTGTGGAAAGACGCCCGTGAACTTGGCAAGGCTGCCGGTGAAATCGCGGTTTCCCTGGCAGGAGGCACGGCGATGGGCGACATTGAAGGCGCCACCAAGTGGGCGTCTCCGTCCGGCACCGAGCTGACCGCCAAGTTCCTGTCGCCGATGCCGATCACCAAGGACAACCTGACCGCTGTTGTCGATGCGGGCTGGATCTCCAAGGATGATCTGTGCCAGGGCGTCAGCAACGGCCCGGCGCCTTGCAACTGATCTGAAGCAACACGTATGGCTCCGCTGCTGACAGCGGGGCCATTTTTGGGAAGGCCGTTTGCGCGGTTCCCCGGGTGGCCACCCGACGCACAAGCGTAATGGTCTCCAAGCAGGAGTAACCTTGATGTCCGACACCGCTCTGCCCGGCTCCAAAGGCCCGGCAGCCCGCAACATGTTTGCTGCCTTGCAGCTCGACACCCGCCTTCTGGGCATGATCGGGGCGTTCATCGTCCTGTGCCTGGTGTTCAATGTGGTTACGGATGGCCGGTTTCTGACACCGCGCAACATTTTCAACCTGACAATCCAGACCGTGTCGGTCGCCATCATGGCCACTGGCATGGTATTTGTGATCGTAACCCGCCACATCGATCTTTCGGTCGGCTCCCTGCTTGCTACGGTTGCCGCCGTCATGGCGGTGCTGCAGACCGACATTTTGGCAAGCCCGCACGTTCTGGGTGTCGGCCACCCGGCTATCTGGGTGCTGGCGCTTCTTGCCGGGGTCGTTGTCGGGGTGTTGATCGGCGCATTTCAGGGCTGGATGATCGGCTATCTCGGCATTCCGGCTTTTATCGTCACCCTGGGTGGTTTGTTGGTTTGGCGCAATGTGGCCTGGTTCATCACCTCCGGGCAGACCATCGGACCGCTGAACGAGACCTTCACCATGCTGGGGGGCATTGGCGGCACGCTTGGCGAAAGCGCCTCCTGGGTGTTTGGCCTGGTGGCAGCGCTCTTGGTGCTCTGGCTTCAGGTCGCCTCACGCAGGCGCAAGGCGTCCCACGGCTTTCCGGTCAAGCCGGTCTGGGCGGAAATCACCCTCGGCCTGATTACCACCGGCGCGATCCTGGGCTTTGTGGCGGTTTTGAACGCTTATCATATTCCGCCGGCCCGGCTGAAACGGATCTTTGCGGCGGCTGGTGAAACCATGCCGGAAGGTCTGGAAGTCGGCTATGGTATTCCCTATTCGGTGGTGTTGCTCATTCTGGTGGCTGTTGCCATGACAGTGACGGCCCAGCGGACCCGGCTCGGACGCTATATCTTTGCCGCTGGCGGCAATCCGGATGCAGCGGAGCTGTCGGGCATCAACACCCGTTTTCTGACGGTCAAGATCTTCGCCATCATGGGCGGCCTGTGTGCCCTGGCTGGGGCCGTTGCCTCCGCCCGTCTCGGGTTTTCCACCAACGACATCGGCACGCTGGATGAGCTGCGGGTGATCGCGGCGGCTGTGATTGGCGGGACCGCGCTGTCCGGCGGCGTCGGCACGATCTATGGAGCCATTCTCGGCGCCCTGATCATGCAGTCGCTCCAGTCGGGTATGGCCATGGTTGGTGTGGACGCGCCGCTGCAGAACATTGTTGTTGGTGTGGTGCTGGTCCTGGCCGTTCTGGTCGACATCATCTACCGCAAGCGCACGGGAGAGTAAGCCATGACAACCCCTCTCGTGGAAATGAAGGACATGTGCATTTCCTTCGGCGGCGTTCATGCGGTCGATCATGTGTCCGTTGATTTGCATCCCGGTGAAGTGGTCGGCCTGCTTGGCCACAATGGCGCTGGAAAATCGACCCTTATCAAGATCCTGTCCGGCGCCTACAAGGCCGACAGCGGCCAGATCCTGATCAATGGTGAGGAAGCGCATATCCACTCGCCGCGCGATGCCCGCGCGCACAATATCGAGACGATCTACCAGACGCTTGCACTGGCCGATAATCTGGATGCAGCCTCCAACCTGTTTCTGGGCCGGGAGCTGACCACATCGCTCGGTTTTGTCGATGACGATGCCATGGAAGCGGAAACCCGCAAGATCATGGGCAAGCTGAACCCGAACTTCAAAAAGTTCCATGCGCCGGTCAAGGCGCTGTCGGGTGGCCAGCGCCAGTCCGTGGCCATTGCCAGGGCGGTTTATTTCAACGCCAAGATCCTGATCATGGATGAGCCGACAGCCGCGCTCGGGGTGCATGAAACCCAGATGGTGGCCGAGCTGATTCAGGAACTGAAAAAGCAGGGTCTTGGGATCTTCCTGATCAGCCACGACATTCACGACGTCTTCCAGCTTTGCGACCGGATTGCGGTGATGAAAAACGGCCAGCTGGTCGGAACCGCGAAAACCACGGATGTGACCGACGACGATGTTCTGGGCATGATCATCCTTGGCAAGTGCCCTCCCGGGGCAACTCCCGGACCGGGGGCCCTTGCCGACGACACTGTCGTCGGCTAACCAGAGCGATGGCCGACGGCACAGTCGTCGGCTAACCAGAGCAATGGCCGGCGACACAGTCGTCGGCTAACGAGAGATTTGGCCTGCGGCACAGTCGTCGGCCAACCAGAGATTTGGCCTGCGGCACTGTCGCCGGTGGATCCGGGAGACGCGCAGCGGCAGCGTTGACGCTCTGTTTGATTGAATGCCTCCGCGCGCGGATCTGTTGAGGGTTTGCACGCAGGGGACCCTTGCCGGTCCAGCCTGTCCGGCTGCACCTGGCGCAGGGTCAGACCCCGCCGAAGCCTGCCCGCAGGCATCGGCCTTTCTTTTTGCCTGTTTTGAGGAACGCACCTCATGTTTATCGGACTTGATATCGGCACCAGTTCCGTCAAAGCCATTCTGCTGGCCGATAACCAGCAGCTGATTGCCTCTGCGACGGCCCCCTTGAGTGTGAACCGGCCTCATCCGGGCTGGTCTGAGCAGGACCCGGACAGCTGGTGGACGGCGTGTCAGGATGTGCTCGATGCGCTCAAGGCCCAGGCGCCTCTGGAACTGTCCAAAGTGACCGGCATTGGCCTCTCCGGACATATGCATGGGGCAACGCTGCTGGACCGGGACGGGGCGCCTTTGCGGCCCTGCATCTTGTGGAATGACGGCCGGTCCGGCGCACAATGCACGGCGCTGGCCGGAGCGGAGCCGAGATTCATGACCCTTGGCGGCAATCTGGTCATGCCGGGCTTTACCGCGCCGAAGCTGCAATGGGTGCGCGAAAACGAACCGGAGATCTTTGCCCGCACGGCCAAGGTCCTGCTGCCGAAAGACTATGTGCGGTTCAAGCTGACCGGGGATTATGCCAGCGACATGTCGGACAGCGCCGGGACGCTCTGGATGGATGTGGCTGAGCGGGACTGGAGCGACGCGCTTCTGGCGGCAACCGGGCTGACCCGGGACCAGATGCCGCGCCTTGTGGAAGGCACTGAACCCTCAGGAACCCTGGCTAAGGCGCTTTGTGCCCGCTGGGGCTTTGAGAGGGCGCCGGTGGTTGCGGGCGGTGGCGGCGACAATGCGGCTTCGGCCTGCGGTGTTGGCGCTGTGGATCCCGGGTCCGCCTTCGTGTCTCTCGGCACCTCGGGGGTTGTGTTTGTCACCAATGACCGGTTCTCCCCGAATGTAGACGGCGCGGTGCACGCCTTCTGTCATGCGGTGCCGGATACCTGGCACCAGATGGGGGTGATCCTGTCGGCCACTGACAGTCTCAACTGGCTCTCGGGAGTGGTGAAAACGCCGCCCGAAAAGTTGACGGCCGCCCTTGGTGAGGTGACCGGCCCGTCAGGGGCCGCCTTCCTGCCTTATCTCGGCGGGGAACGGACCCCGCACAATGATGTGGCCATCCGGGCCGGGTTTGCCGGTCTGTCCCATGAGACGGGCACGGAAGATCTGACCCATGCGGTTCTGGACGGGGTGGCCTTTGCCTTGAAGGACTGCATGGAAGCCTTGAGCGTTGCGGGAACCAAGGCTGGCCGCCTGCTGGCTGTCGGTGGGGGGTCGCGCTCTATCGTCTGGCTGCAAATTATCGCCAGCGTGCTTGAAGTGCCGGTGGATGTGCCGGTTGATGGCGATTTTGGCGCCTCGCTCGGGGCGGCCCGGCTTGCCCAGGCGGCGGCAACGGGCACAACGGCGGGTGTCTTTGGCAAGCCGGACGTGAAAACCACGATCGATCCGGTGCCAGCCCTGATCGCCCCCTATGGCGAAGCCTATGCCCGCTGGCGCACACTTTATCCGGCGCTCAAACAGGCCGGATACTGAAAAAGACTGATTTGACAACCGATTGCCTTTGACCTGTTCCCCAGAGTTCTGGGGCAGGGGCGATCCAGGGAGATGATGACATGAGCACTGGTTTTTTTGGCGACCTGCAGCCGATCCCCTATGCCGGTCCGGAAAGCCGCGACCCGCTAACCTACCGCCATTACAACAAGGACGAAATCGTCCTGGGCAAGCGGATGGAAGATCATTTGCGCCTGGCGGTATGCTACTGGCACAGCTTCTGCTGGCCGGGCACGGATCCGTTTGGCGGGGAAACTTTCCAGCGCAGCTGGATGGCGGCCGGGGGCGATCCGATGGCCCAGGCCCGGCTGAAGGCAGATGTTGCCTTCGAAATGTACCAGATTCTGGGCATGCCGTATTTCACCTTCCACGACCGGGACATTGCCCCGGAAGGCAAGACGCTTGCGGAAAGCAATGCCAATGTGAATGCCATTGCCGATCTCTTTGAAGGCAAAATGGCTGACACCGGCGTGAAGCTGCTGTGGGGGACCGCCAATCTCTTCTCCAACCGCCGTTTCATGGCCGGTGCCGCCACGAACCCGGACCCGGATATCTTTGCCTATGCGGCGGCCCAGGTGAAAAACGCCATGGATGCGACCTACCGCCTGAAGGGTGAAAACTATGTTCTGTGGGGCGGGCGTGAAGGCTATGAAACCCTTCTGAATACCAATGCCAAACAGGAACTGGACCAGCTGGGCCGGTTTCTCAACATGGTGGTGGAGTATAAGCACAAGATCGGCTTCAAGGGTACGATCCTGATCGAGCCCAAACCCCAGGAACCGAGCAAGCATCAATATGACTATGATGTCGGCACGGTCTATGGCTTCCTTCAGGCCTATGGTCTGGAGAATGAGGTGAAAATGAACATCGAGCAGGGGCATGCGATCCTGGCCGGGCACTCCTTCGAGCATGAACTGCATATGGCCCGCTCCTTCGGCATTCTCGGGTCTGTCGACATGAACCGGAACGATTACCAGTGCGGCTGGGATACGGATCACTTCGGCATGAACGTGCCGGAACTGGCGCTTGCCTATTACGAGATCCTGATGGATGGCGGTTTCACGACCGGAGGCACGAATTTCGATGCCAAGCTGCGCCGCCAGTCGCTCGATCCGCTGGATCTGATCCAGGCCCATGTGGGGTCTGCCGATGCCATCGCCCGGGGGCTGAAGGCCGCAGCGGCGATGATCGAGGATGGCCGTCTGAAAGGCTTTGTCGAGGACCGCTATGCGGGCTGGAAGGCACCGGAAAACGCGGCTATCCTGAATGGCGGGTCTTCCCTGGAGGCGCTGGCGGAGCGGGTGCATGGAGCGGATCTGGAGCCCCAGCCCAAATCGGGACGGCAGGAATATCTGGAAAGCCTGGCCAATCTTTTCGTCTGACCGGCTTCGGTTTTTCTCTTTCAAGGGCCGCGGGTTTCCGCGGCCTTTTTGTTGGTCCTTGTGGCGTCGCCTCTTGGGGGCTTTTCTGTGAAACTCCATCTTTGGGCTCAGGAGAGTGGCCGCCGGAATTACGCTGTGTATAAGACCCTTGGCTTGTGACGCGATCAAATTTTTTGACGCAAGTGGCAGAGGGGACTTGCTGGCAAGGGCGGTCTTTCCGGTTCTCGAAATTTGTTGGAACCCGGCAAAAAAACATGATTTGCCGTAGAGTTTTTGAAGGAAAATTCACGAGCGAATCCGGAAATCGCACCTAAAGATTTCATGTTTTGTTGATGAGAGCATAATGAAAGAAAAGCAGTAATTAAATAATTTATTATGTATTTTTAAATAAAATAAATTAAATATCACAATGATGATTGCGCAGAAAAAGAAAGAAACAATATTTGCGTATTCATTAAATAATAAAAATGTATTATATTAACGATTTATTATATTAGTTTTTGAAATTACGTGTGAAATTACGTGTGAAATTACTCGTAAAAGTTCTCGCATGACTGTAAAGCAGAAAACCCTCTTTGGCTGCGGGGTTGGAGCATGGAGCTTGAAAAGTCTCGTGTCCGTGGAAAAAGACATCGCAAAAGTGGAAGGCATGAATAGAGATGCGTTTCTGGCAGCGGAAATGAACGCGGTGATGGCAAAGGTTGTGGTGCATACCAACCAGTTCATTCTGCCCCGTTCCTGGAAGCCTGTTGCCGCAACCCACGACTACATTGCCCGCATGGAGCACTGAATCCAGCAAGTGGAAGATATGCGATCAGCCAGCGGGTCGTTTCTGCTGGATGTGAAGGCAGCCTAATGAAACCGCAGGCTTTTTCTTGGGGCGTGGACATGGGCGCTGCGGCCGCGCATCTCTTTGTTGCGGACTTACAAATATTATTGTCGAGATGAAGAAAACTGCTGAAATCTTATCGCAGCAGTTATGAGGACGGTTTGGGAGGTCAAAGTGCAGAGTGAAGCTTGTGGAAGAAATATCCGCTATTGAACGTCGGGCGCTCCAAGTGGCGCAATATGAAGCTTTCGGCCGTGCGTCAACGCCATGTGTTGCAGTTGCGACTATCGCCATCCTTGGAAATATCTTCATCTATAGCGAAGAATTCGATTGGAGGATTTCGATCCTTCTTCAAATTTTATTTATTTTGATCGCATTTCTTCATGGATTGTTTTGGTATTGCCTTAAAAGTAATAAAACTATATTGAACAATCACATTGAAAGTGTGATTTCCTATGAAGCAATTTTTTGGGTTTCCGCGTCATCGATTGTCTGTGCGGTGAATATGTATTTCTACCTGCGGGCAGATGAAGTCGGGAAGTATTATGTATTCATAGCTCAAACTGCGGTCGGTTTCCTAACCTACCTTACACTCTATTACATGAAAACGACGGCCCGGCTCGTAGGCGCGATCGTCTTTGTGCCGTTGTCGGTGGTGCATATCTGGCTGGGAGACACTGCCGATGTGTTTGCCGGTCTTGTGATCATCGGAGTTTTTGCTGCCGTCGTCGTTCATTCGCAGCTGTTTCTGGAAGACTTCCGGTCCCTTTTGAAATCCAAGTTCGACATCATCAATCTGAGCGAGGACAAAGCCCGTCTCGCCAGCCTGGACATGTTGACCGAACTGCCCAACCGCCGACACTATTTCCAGATCCTGAAATCGACCTTGAATGCGTCCCGGACCGACGACAGCCAGGTGTTTACCGGAGTCGTGGATCTGGATGGTTTCAAACCGGTCAATGACACCTATGGCCATGTTGTGGGTGATGAGGTTTTACGGGTCGCGTCCCAGCGGCTCCTGACCGCCAGCGAGCACATCTTTTCCCTGTGCCGGATCGGAGGGGACGAATTCGGGTTCTTCGTGCACGGCGAGAAGAGCGACAATGATCTGATCCGGATCGGGGCAAGTCTGATGGACGTGCTGCGGGAACCGATCGAAGTCGGCACCATCTCCATCTCCGTCGGCTGTTCTGTCGGTATTGCCCGGTACAGTGCGGGGCTGGAAGAGTTTGAGGACGAGGCTGATTTTGCACCTGAAGAGCTTTATGAGCAGGCGGATATTGCGCTTTATCAGGCCAAGCGAAGCGGCAAGTCGCAAACGGTCATCTTCTCAAATGAGCACAAGAAGCATCAGCTGCGCACCGGCAAGATCATTCAGGGCCTGAAATCGGACCACCTAGAAAACGAACTCTATCTCGTCTTCCATCCGATGGTGAATCTGGAAAGTGGCCGGGCCCATACTTTTGAAGCCCTGGCCCGGTGGAAAAGCGCAGAACTTGGCTTCGTGTCTCCGGCCGAGTTCATCCCGATTGCCGAGCAAACCGGCTTCATGAAAGTGATTACGCCGATGCTTCTCAAACGCTGTCTGAAGCAGATGAAGGACTGGCCGGTGGATGTTCGCCTGTCCTTCAACCTCTCCGGCCAGGACCTGTGCAGTCCCGATACGATCCTGCAAATTCTGCAGATGCTAGAAGCAGATACCGCAAGTGCTGCCCGGCTCTCGTTTGAAGTCACCGAAAGCTCGATGATCCAGGACTACGAGATGGCGCTGGCGCATATCCGCATCCTGAAGGCGTGCGGCGCGCATATCGCCCTGGATGACTTCGGCACGGGCTTCTCGTCGCTCGCCTATGTCAATGGCCTGCCACTGGACAAGCTGAAGGTCGACAAGTCCTTTGTAGAGAATATCGATCAGGATGAGTCCAGCCGGAACATCGTGCGTCTGGTGATTTCCCTGTGCAGGGATCTCAATCTGGAATGTGTCGTTGAAGGTGTGGAAACCCGGGAACAACTGGACGCGCTCGTCTCGCTCGGCTGCACCAACATCCAGGGCTATTACTTCTCCAAGCCCTTGAACGCTGAGGACGTGCCGGCTTTTCTGGAAAAGAAGCAGCATCACGCCGGGACCAAGACGGCCGGGCGGGCTGTCCTCTAGAACATCGTCGTTGGATGCGGTCCAGGGCAGTGTCTCTTGTGCGGGATTTTCTGCCGTTCGGCATAGTCGGGTCAACGGCTGGTTTGGCAAAGGGCAGAGACCAGCGATATGACTGGTCTCCGAGATTTGTTAGACTTGTGTCAGAACGATGCTTGTAGGGGGCACCGCAAGCATCTGTTCAAGACCAGCCCACTCGCCAGATTCGACCAGGCGATTGATGTGAGCCGCATGCTTGTCTGAGCTTTCCCAATCCTCAATCAACATGAATACTGACGGGTCGTCTTGATGAGTCATGACGCGAACGGCTTTGCACCCGTCCACACAAGGCAACTCGATTTTGACAGATTGCATGGCGCCTGCAAAGGCTTCGAGATGTAAGGGCTTAGGTTTAAAAGTCACCATGACGATATGGTCTTTTGTCATTTAAATGATGTCCCTTGTTATCTTGTCATATTTTGTGAAAGCGGCCCAAAAGCCTTGGTTAGCTGAATCTTTGCCTAGTTTACGTTGGTCACCATTCCGTCTCTACGTCAGTATCTGAAATATGACTTTCAAAAACAAAACGCCGAATTGGGATGATCTACGGCTTTTTCCAGCCCTCGTTAAAGAACGCGGATTGGCGGGGGCTGCTGCCGTTTCAGACTCAAGGTCACCGACTTTGAGCCGCCGCATGCGACACTTGGAGGAGACAATAGATGTGAAGTTCTTTGACCGAAACCCGACGTGACACGGCCTGGCTTTTCATGGATGCGAAGTTCTTCGCATGGGTCATGATCAACTACGCTTGGTATGACATCCGATAGCGCGGCGATCACATAATCATAGGGGATTGGGACGAGCTGAACGCCTTATGTATTGGTTGGCCGCACCTTTGGCACGTCAGAATTGTGTATCTGTGGTTCCTCCGCGCAAGCCAGATGAACATCGCCATGACGGCCCCCAAACACGGTTTCCTCTATCGGTGAGTTTCTCCGGCTGCCGGCTTGAAAAATGTTCCAGTGACAACGGGCGGGCAGGGGTATCTGTAACTTAGAGGAAATGAACTGAAGTGACGCAACGGTTTCAGCGGTTTCTGGAAAAATAAGGCTGTAAGATATTGAAGTATCTGCACAAAATAAAAAATAAAATTTATAGTTACTTAATGGAATCATGCAATCAAATGCGCATCTGACTTAATTCGGGCGCCGAAAAAATGCTTCTCGACAAATTCAAAATCAGTTTCAAAATCTGGATTCCGGTCATGAGTCTGGCCGTGTTTACCCTAGCACTTGTGGGCTATGATCTGTGGTCGCTCCGGTCCATTCTCTACGGAGAAAGAACGGAAAAAACTCAGACAGTTGTCGAAATCACCAATTCCGTTCTGAAATATTTCCATGAACTGGAAGCCTCCGGCCAGATGAGCCGGGCGGAGGCACAGGAGTGGGCCCGCAACGTGGTGCGGGCCATTCATTTTGATGGCAATAATTATGCCTTTATTTTTGACGAGGCCGGAAACCGGATCGTGAGTGCCAAAAAGTCGAGCGAAGGCAAAAGCGCCTGGGATTCGCGCGACAAGACTGGAAAATACCACGTGCGGGAAATGATCCGGGTTGCCCAGAATGGCGGCGGCGTCAGCTCCTATATGTGGAACAGGAAGGGCCAAACGGAGCCTCTGCCAAAATCCACCTGGTCGGAAACCTTCAAACCCTGGGGCTGGGTGACGGCGACTGGCGTTTATGTGGATGATGTGTCTGCCGCATTCTGGTCCAAGGCCAGCGCGCTGCTTGGCTTCCTGATGATCGGCGGTCTCATTGCTGCCTTCGTGGCGGTGGCTGCCATCCGCAACATCTCCGTGCCGCTGAAGAAGCTGACATCAGGCATGAAGCAACTGGCAGACGGTAATACGGATGTGGCCGTTGAAGGCGCCGGGCGCGGGGACGAAATCGGCGAAATGGCCGGTGCCATGGAGACCTTTGTAGCGAATGAAAATACCCGCCGCGATCTGGAAGACCGCCAGCATGCGCGGCAGGAACAGGATCTGGAGCGCTCGCGCAATATTCAGCATCTGTCCTCCGAATTCGAAATTCAGGTCTCCGGTTTGCTGCAAACAATCGGGGCGTCTGTCGACAGTCTGCAGCATGCCTCGACCAACCTGAATTCCGGGGCCCTGCAGACCACCAACCAGAGCGAAGCTGTGGCAGCGGCAGCGTCTGCGGCGTCCTCCAACACGGAAACGGTTGCCGCGGCCGCCGATGAACTGGCCGCTTCCGTTTCGGAAATCAGCCGCCAGGTGACTGCATCCAGTGAGATTGCCTCGCAGGCGACCGTGCAGGCGTCGGAGACCAACCAGCGGATTCAGGGCCTGTCCGAAGCCGCAGCCAAGATCGGTGAGGTGGTTACGCTGATCCAGGCGATTGCCGAGCAGACCAATCTTCTGGCGTTGAATGCCACCATTGAAGCGGCCCGGGCCGGAGAAGCCGGCAAGGGGTTTGCAGTTGTGGCTGCCGAAGTGAAGGAACTGGCAACCCAGACCTCCAAAGCGACGGAGGAAATCTCCACGCAGATTTCCAGCATTCAGGGGGAAACCAGCCAGGCGGTGGATGCGATCCGGATCATCACCGACACGATCGGCAAGATCAACGAGATCACGTCCGGCATTTCGGCAGCTGTGGAACAGCAGGGCGCCGCCACAAATGACATTGCCAAGAACATCCAGCAGGCGGCCTCCGGCACCCAACAGGTCTCCGACAACATCGGCGGGGTCTCTCAGGCGGCAGGCGTTACGAATGAAGCCGCGGAGATGGTCCATGCAGCGGCCAACAGCCTTGAGCGGGAAGCCCAGGAATTGCGGGAAAATGTCGGGGCGTTTCTCGATGACGTGAAGGCCAACGCATCTGCCGAAGCTGCCTGACCGGAAAGACCGGACAGGCGTAGCCTGAAAGGGCGGCGCCAGGCATATGAAACGAATAGACGGGATCCGGCCGGGCCGGGTCCCGTTTTTGCTGGCGGTTTTCTAAAGGCCTTCGAAAGAGGCTCGTCCGTCAGGGTCTTGCAGATCGTGCAGCCGGTTGGCCGCATGGCGGCCAAAGCGCAAGGTCACGGCCTTGCGGGTCGCGGCGGACAGTTTGTGCTCAGGGGCCTCGCGCAGGATCTCAGCACCAAATCCGTCAGACAGAATAAGCCCAGCCTCTTCGGGAAACGCCTCCAGGGGCACGTCGGGAAGGGTGGCAAAATAAAGCCGGTCGCAATGCTGGCGGTAGTCCGGCCATTTGCTGTCGGCGCGCAGGTCCGCAAGGGAGGATTTCACTTCCACGATCCAGAGCTGGTGGCGGGGCCCGAGGGCGAGCAAATCCGCGCGGCGGGACGAGGCCAGGGTGACTTCCGGCAGGCAAGCAAAATCAAGCTGCCGCAGCAGCCGGGCCGCGCCGCGCCAAACTCTCAGAGCCCGCTCCGATTGCCGCCCGTCCGCCAGCGGATCATGGATCTGAAGGCGGCCTGCGGTGAGACGATCATCCTGTGTCATCTGATATTTGTTCCATTTTTGTTCACTTTCTGCAAGCATGTTTCGCAGCGGAAAGGACTGTCTCGCCTTTTGGCGTGTTTCGCGATATGCAAATGACATGCGATTTTGTGCAGATCCGGGAGGGGATATGCGTTTAGGACTTTTGACATGTGCATTGCTTGGGGGGCTTGCCGTTTGCGCTGTCCCTGGACCCGCCTCGGCGGCCAAAGGGGATCTGAAGGTCAAGATCCCGAAATCCGCACCGCTTCTCAAAGGCCGGACCCTGGATTTGCGGTTTGCTGATTTTGCGCAAGGGATCTGGGTGCGGGATCTCAAGAATTGTCCGGCTGACAGCATTGACCGGACCCCGCCCGGAAGCACTTTGGCAATCTACCGGGGGCTTTGGGAAATGCCGGACCGGATCTGCCAGGTCTATGGGGCGGAGTTCGGGCGCATGGACACCCAGAGAGCGGCCATCAATTGTCTTCTCGACAGTGGTGCGGAAGCCATTGAGCTGGTGACGGTCCAGCCTCGGGGCGAAAATACCCTGCTGGTGCAGGAAGGAGAAGGACGGCCGGTGCAATTCCGCTTTTGTGAGGCGATCCAGCCGGTTCTGAAAGCGGAGGGCGCCGAGTGATGGCGCCTTTCCGGCAATAGAATTCCGGTTTTTCACACGAGATTGGTTGGGCGCGCGTCGCGTGAATCCGGATTGAAATTGCTGTGTCTTTTACGTGGACCTTCTGTGATGTCAGGCAGCGAAAGATAAATCCGATCAAACGCGGTTTGCTCTAAATCTCCGGTCCGGACCAGATATCAGACTGCGCGTTTTTCTTCGGGGTCCGGGATTCGGAAATATGCGCTGTAAGCGGGTCCAGCCGACAGAGCGCTTCATACTGGCTTAAAAACACCTCGCCGGTCAGGTGCTCCAGAAAGTCGGTCCGTTTCAGGCGGTCCATGACCGGCCCCTTGACCTCTGACAGGTGGAAGGCAACGCTTGAATCCGACAGGCGGTGATTGATCTCCTCCAGGCTTTCCAGCGCGCTGGCGTCGATCTCGTTGACCGCAGGGCACATCAGGACCACATGCTCGATCTCCGGGCGGTCTGCCACCAGTTCGTAGATCCGGTCTTCCAGAAATCTGGAATTGGCGAAAAACAGGCTCTCATCTACGCGCAATGTCAGAACCCGGTCTCCGGTCACAACCTTGTGCCGGTCCACATTGCGGAAATGCTCGGTGCCTGGAACAATGCCGACAATGGCCATGTGGGGCCGGCTGCTGCGGTAAAGATAAAGAGCGACAGACAAGCCGACCCCTGTGACCACTCCGGGCTCGACCCCGAAAAAGAGGGTGATCAGGATGGTTGCCGCCATGGCGGCAAAATCGCTTCGGGAATAGGCGAAGGTGCGTTTCACAGCACCGAAATCCACCAGGGACAGGACCGCAACGATGATGGTCGCTGCTAAGGTGGCCTGCGGCAGATGGGTCAGCAGCGGCGTCAGAAACAAGGTGGCAAGGGCAATGCCGATGGCCGTGAAGGCCCCCGCGGCCGGGGTTGCCGCGCCTGCATCGAAATTGACAACCGAGCGGGCAAACCCGCCTGTGACCGGATATCCGCCAGAGAGGGCGGAGGCGATGTTGGAGGCGCCAAGGCCGATCAGTTCCTGATCCGGCTCGATCCGCTGGCGTTTCTTGGCCGCCAGGGTCTGGGCGACAGAGACCGATTCCACAAAGCCGATGACGGAAATGAGCAGTGCGGGCCCGGCAAGCGCAAGCCACAGCTCACTGTCAAAGGCAGGCAGATGCGGGATGGGCAAGCCGGAGGGGATGTCACCGACGACCCGCACCCCGGCATCGGACAAATGAAAAAGAGCAGAGGCAAGGGTGGTTACGGCGACGGCCGCCACCGGCCCGGCCTTTGCCAGCAGATCAGCGGGAAAGGCGGGAAGGCCCAGGCCGAGCAGAAGGGGTTTCAAGCCCTTGCGCACCCAGAACAAGAATAAGGTGGCGGATGCCCCGATGGCCAGGGTGATCCCGTTGACCGCGTCCAGATGCTTCAGGATCGACAGGAGAATCTCGTAGAGCGTGTGCCCATGCGCCGGGACCCCCAGAATGTGCTTCAGCTGGCTGGCCGCAATCAGCAATCCGGACGCGGTGATGAAGCCGGAAATGACCGGGTGGCTGAGCAGATTGGCCAGAAACCCGAGCCGGAAAAAGCCCATGGCCGTCAGCATCAAGCCGGACAGCAGGGCCAGCACAATCGCTGCACCAAGATATTCCGGCGTCCCCTGAGTGGCAAATTCACCGACGGCGGAGGCTGTCATCAGGGAGACAACGGCCACGGGGCCGACCGCCAGCGCCCGGCTGGTGCCGAACACCGCATAGGCCACAAGCGGCAGGATCGAGGCATATAGACCGACTTCAGGCGGCAGGCCCGCCAGGAGCGCGTAGGCAAGTGACTGGGGGATCAGCATGATCGTTACGATCACGGCGGCCACCAGATCGCTGGTCGCGGTTGTCTTGTTGTAGCTTTTGCCCCAGTCGAGAATGGGCAGGAAACGCTTGAGCGCAGTCATGTGATCTTTCTAAGGCATCTCAAGGCGCCGGAGGGCCAGAAAATGCGTTTGCGGCGCGGGAGGGCCGTGCCGGAACAGGGAGGCCGGTGAACATGGGACAGCTTGCGGGCGGGTGCACTCCGGGGCTGTCTCGAACAGGATCCGGGCCAGTGTCCCGGCCCGGGAAAGCAATTCAGAGCGGTGGCTGGGCGGTCAGGACGCAGAGACTTTTTCCGGTTTGGCCAGCCATTCCTTGCCGCGCAGCATGGCCTTCCAATAGACCGGAGGCAGGATGCGTTCCTTCAAGAGCCAGGCGGTCCGGGTCGGTTTGGTGCCGTCCACCAGCCAGCGCGGGAAGCTTGGCAGCAAGGTGCCGCCATAGCCGAACTCGGCCAGCACGATCTTGCCGCGCTCCACGGTGAGCGGGCAGGAGCCGTAGCCGTCATATTGGGCCGTTGCACTGCCGCCCCTGATGTCGGAGACGATGTTTTCCGCCACCACTGGGGCCTGTTTGCGGGCGGCGGCGGCCGTCTTGGCATTTGGGGCGTTCATCACATCACCGAGTGACCAGATATTGTCATAGGTGGTGTGGCGCAGAGTTGCCTGATCCACATCCACCCAGCCTGCCGCATCTGCCAATGGCGACACTCTTATGAAGTCCGGTGCCGTCTGGGGAGGTGTTACGTGGATCATGTCAAAACCGGCCTCAATCCGTTGCACGGGCTGGTCCGGCTGGGAGACCTCGAACGTGGCCGTCTTGCCCGGACCGTCAATGGCAACCAGATTGTGAAAGAAATTCAGCTGCACACCATAGCGCTTCACATAGTCCATCAGGGCAGGCACGTAATCCTTGACCCCGAACAGAACCCCGCCCGCATTCATGAACTGGATGTCCATATTGCCCAGACGGGCGGTGCGGACCCAGTGATCCGCTGACAGGTACATCGCCTTTTGCGGCGCGCCCGCACATTTGATCGGCATTGGGGGCTGGGTGAAAAGCGCCCGGCCAGCCTGCATCTCCTGCACCAGTTTCCAGGTATAGGGGGCGAGGTCATAGCGGTAATTGGAGGTCACCCCGTTCTTGCCAAGAGTGTCCACCAGGCCCTCCACCCGGTGCCAGTCCAGTTTAAGGCCCGGGCAGACCACCAGGCGGCCGTATTTGATCACCCGGCAGCCGTCCAGAACCACCGCATTGTCTTTCGGTTCAAAGGCGGCCACCGCCGACTTGATCCAGTGAACGCCCCTGGGAATGAGCGAACCCATGGTCTTTGCCGTGTCTGC
This sequence comes from Roseibium sp. AWQ4_290, assembly GCF_056160985.1. Classification (NCBI taxonomy): domain Bacteria; kingdom Pseudomonadati; phylum Pseudomonadota; class Alphaproteobacteria; order Hyphomicrobiales; family Stappiaceae; genus Roseibium; species Roseibium sp. AWQ4_290. Next base: position 26,634 of record NZ_JBSWYG010000015.1, on the reverse strand, counting down.
GGCCTGAAAGATGCCGCCGCCGACCATGGTCCAGCCGGGCTGATAATAATGTACATCGGCCGGGTCGATCACGGCGACCTCAAGATCTGATGTGCGGGACAGAAGGCTGGAGGCCACAGAGATGCCTGCCGCGCCACCGCCAACAATGACGACATCGAAACGGGCATCTTCTGCGGTTTCTGTCGGTGTCCTGCCGCCGTTCACGATCCGTCTGGCGACGCCGGCCATATCGTATCCGGCAGCCTTGGTCCGCTCCAGGATTTCAGCCAGCGGCAAGGTCCCGGCCTGAGACAGGGACCACAGGGTGGCCGACCGGGTTCCGGTCCGGCAATAGGCTAGGGTTGGCTTGGGCAGGCCTTCCAGCAAACGGCCGAAGGCGTCCGCATCCCCATCTCCGACCTTGCCCGCAACGATGGGCAGATAGCGGGTTTCGATCCCGAACTTTCCGGCGGTGGCCTCAATCTCCTCAAAAGCCGGCTGGTCGGCGCCTTCACCGTCCGGCCGGTTGCAGATTACCGACCGGATACCGGCCTGGGCAAGTTCGGCCAGATCCTCGGGCCGGATTTGCGGCGACACATAGATTTGGTCCGTTATCGATTTCAGTGTCACAGCGGTCCCTCCCGAGTGTTTGTTGCGGTTCATTGGGTCAAAGCGCGTTGACGGGGACCTTCAGGAAGGTCTTGCCGCTCTCGTCCTTTGGCGGTAGTTGACCGGCGCGCATGTTGACCTGAAGCGACGGGATGATCAGCTTCGGCATGTCGAGCACCGCATCGCGTTCGGTCCGGAACTTGACGAACTCCTCCCGGGTCTTGCCGGCGCCCACATGAATGTTGTGGGCCTTTTCGTCTCCCACCGTTGTCTCCCACTGAATATCCCGGCCGTTCGGCCCGTAATCGTGGCACATGAACAGGCGCAGCTCATCGGGCAGGGCGAGCACCTTCTGGATGGAATCGTAGAGCGTGGCCGCATCGCCACCGGGAAAATCGGCCCTGGCAGAGCCGCCATCGGGCATGAACAGGGTGTCGCCGACAAAGGCCGCGTTGCCCATCACATGCACCATGCAGGCGGGCGTGTGGCCCGGCGTATACATGGCAAAGGCGGTCAGGGAGCCGATCCTGTAGGTATCACCATCCTTGAAAAGACGGTCGAACTGGCTGCCGTCCCGCTGAAACTCCGTGCCCTCGTTGAACACTTTGCCGAAGGTTTCCTGAACAACGGTGATCTTGTCGCCAATGCCGAGCTTGCCGCCGAGCTGCTGCTGGATATAGGGCGCCCCCGACAGATGGTCCGCATGCACATGGGTCTCGATCAGCCATTCCAGCTCAAGATCATGTTCCTTGATATGGGCAATGATCTGATCCGCATGGTCATAGGTTATGCGCCCGGCCGCATAGTCGATATCCATGACACTGTCGACAACCGCGCATGCTTTGGAGGCCGGATCCTTTACCACATAGCTGATCGTGTTGGTTGCGGGATCGAAGAAGGCCGTCACCTCAGGGATGACCGTCATATCGACCGGGTAGTTTGAAGCGAACATCTGGTGTCTCCTTGAACGAAAGGCTGAAAGGGACGGGCGTTGCCGCGGTCAGGCGCGGGCCGGCTGGTCCTTGAAGGTCAATCGGGTCACCCCTCTGGCGGCAAGCATGCCAGCCAGAAGGGCGGCGGCGGTGAGAAGCGCATCCTGGCCTGCGAAACCAAGCACCGGGATCAAGCCGCCCGGGCAGAAACCGGCAAGGCCCCAGCCAATCCCGAAGATGGCCGATCCGGTGATGAGCCGCCGGTCCAGATCCTGCCGGGCTGGCAGGCTGAAGGCCGCAGCCAGAAGCGGACGGGGCCACCGGAACACAAGCCGGTATCCAGCGGCGGTCACGAGCAGGGCACCTCCCATCACAAAGGCGAGGCTCGGGTCCCAGCTACCGAAAACATCGAAGAAGTTGAGTACCTTCGCCGGGTTGCCCATTCCGGAGATCAGAATACCGCATCCGAACACGAGGCCAATGGCAAAAGCGGAAAGAAGTTTGAGCATGTCACCCTCCAAACATATGACGGCTGAGGAATACGGTCACGGCGGCTGTGGCCATGAAGGTGAGGGTTGCCACGAGGGAGCGGGCCGATAGGCGCGCAAGTCCGCAGACCCCGTGGCCACTGGTGCAGCCTGATCCCAGCGATGTGCCAAGGCCGATCAGGAATCCACCTGCCACAAGCAGGACAGGGGGGGAGGACACCTGAATGTCCGGCAACTGACCACTTGCAGCCAGCAGCACGAGCGGACTGGCAATCATGCCGGCGAGAAAGGCCGCCCGCCAAGCCCAGTCCCGGCCAATATTAAATGTGAGCAGGCCATTGACGATGCCGTTGATCCCGGCAATGCGGCCATGAGCTGCCATCAGAAAGACGGCTGCAACACCGATGAGCAATCCGCCCGCGAAACTGGTGAAGGGTGTAAAATCTGTCATGATGGCCCTCAAACTACAATATATTCGAATTTATGAATATAAGTAATTGAACGCAAGCCCTGAGAGTGGCCTGCGGCATCTTGAACCAGTGTGAAGGCGCAGGAAAATGTGAGGATCAAGCCTGAAAGAGGCAGGAAACAGAGGTAAAAGAAGGACCGGACAAAGTGCAGGAGGCACAACTGGAATTGGAACCGGGTTGGGGGGCAGGTGGGACCAGGTCTCAGTTCTCGGCCAGCGAGGCTGAGGGCAGGCTCAGCACCACATCTGTCCCGTCTGCGCGTTTTCGGGACATAGCGCCTGGCAGGAGCAGAGCCGGGTTCTCGGACGCGTAGGGAACGTGAAGATCGGTCCGGGGCCCGGAAAATTCGCCCATGGGCCGCAAGATATCCTCATGCACCACGCTGCCGAGATATAGCGGATGATCCTGGCCATTTTCCTCGACCTGATACCGGCTCGGCCACAGCCGGAGTACCCAGCGGCCTTCCTTGTCCGTGCCAGCGTCTTTGCGGATCAGCACCAGATCCGGCTGCCGGCCGCTTTGGCTGCGGGGCAGGATCGGCAGAGAATCAGGTGGGGTCTTGCCTTCCACGAAACCGCCGGCGGAAGTGAGGGACCATTTCGGCGGGCGTTGCCAGCCTGCCTTTACAGCCTGCTGCGCAAAGTGTTCCAGGGACCCCGCATACTGGATCACCAGGGGCTCTTCCAGATCACCGTTGAGTTCGATCCGCCGGTCTGGAAGGGAGCGCCAGCCGCCATCAAACCAGTCTTGTGCGGTCAGGGTCTCGGTCTCGGCCTTTGGCTGGTAGGTCACCAGGGCCGTGTCGAAGGAGGAGGTGATATGCCAGCCGCCAAAAAGGGCCAGAGTGGCGGCCACAAGAGCGGCCAGGGTAACCCGGCCGATCTTCTCGTTGTGGATCGGGCCGAACACAAAGGCAAAGGCGGCAACCATCGCGGTACCGAACAACAGACCGGCCAGAACATCGGACATCCAGTGGGCGCCCAGATAGACCCGGGAAAAGCCGATGGTGATCACGAGGGCGGCAGTCACCGTGAAGATGCTGGCCTTGGCCCAACGGGTTAGTTCATGGGCGATCAGAACCGCGCAGATCCCGAAGAGGACGGCGGTCAGCGTCGCGTGGCCGCTGGGAAAGCTGTAGGCATGGGCGCCAGTGTAAAGGTCCAGCGGGCGTGAGCGGTGCAGCAGCAGCTTGAAGAGCGGCACAAAGGCGGCGGTGCCGGCCATGGCGATGATAAAGCCGGTTCCGCGCCGCCAGGCCTTTTTCGCAAACAGATAAAGGGTAACCACAACCGCAATCGCTGTAACGACAATCCCGTCCCCGAGCATGGTGAAAAACACCATGATCCTGTCCCCGGCCGGCGTGCGCAGGCTGTCGAAGAGATTGAGGATCGACAGATCTGCCAGCACCAGCGGTTCCCCCGGCGCGACCTCGCCGACGATCCAGAAAAAGGCGGGCACGGAGACCAGCAGCAACAGCGCGGAGGCCAGCATGCCGACCGAGCGGGGATGGGCCGGGTCAAAGGTGCGGGCAATCCACTTGGAGATCCGGTCCGGCCGGCGCGCGAACCAGGCAACAATGAGCGCATGGGCATTTGGAAACAGCGGCAGAATGATCAGAATGAGCCAGCGTCCGAGCATGACAATCAGGAAGATGACCACCAGAAGCGCGCCCAGCACCATGGCCAGCCGGCCGCTGATCTGTCCCAGAGCGTTTAGCGCGGACCCGGCCAGAATGCCCGGCCCCAGATGGGCGATGGTCCAGGCAATGGCGGAGGTCACATTGACCACGGAGAAGCGGCTGAAATTCATACCGGCCATTCCGGCAATGCCCGGAACCACCGATTTGACACCGGGCACGAAGCGGCCGAAAAACACGCTCTTGCCGCCGTGTTTTTCGAAAAACCGCTCGCCGCTTTCAACCATGTGGCTGTATTTGTTCAAAGGCCAGTTGTTCTTGAGCTGGTCCTTGAAGCGGTAGCCTACCCAATAGGAAATGGCATCTCCGGCCGTCGCACCGAGCGTGGTCCAGATCACGATGGGCAGCGCGTCCAGTTTGCCAAGGCCGATCAGGGTGCCTGCACCGACCAGAACCACGGTGGAAGGCACGAACAGGCCGACCAGAAACAGCGCCTCGCCCATGGCGGCCAGAAAGCAGATCAACCCGGCCAGCGAAGGGTTTTCCGCGATAAAGGTCAGGATGGGATCAAGAAAGTCGGTCACGGACGTGTGTCAGCCTGACGGTAAATCAAATTTTGAGAACCTGACTTCCGAAGCGGAAGAACAGGCTGAGATACGGGATACAGCTTCATATATGGGGCGATCCTGACAACCAATAGCGAAAATTTTGTTTCTCACGCATTCCCTGATCTTTGATCTGCGCCATGGTTTTTTAAGGGCGGCTGCGACAAGATGCACTCAGATCGCTTTTTCAGGAGCCATTGATGTTTGAATCCGCCCGTTTGCCGCAAAAGATGACCAAGAAGGACTTCAAGAAACTTGAACCTGAATTGCGCGAGGCGCTTTTGTCTGCCCAGCTTCCGGTCATTGAGAAAAAGCCGTTTTCGACCCTCATCCTCGTGGATGGTCTGGACGGGGCGGGCAAGGGCGAGGCGGTCGCCCGGCTTTATGGCTGGATGGATGCGCGCCATCTGGTGTGCAATGCCTATGGCGACCCGACGGACGAAGCCCGGTCACGGCCGCCGCTGTGGCGCTATTGGCGGGACCTGCCGGCCAAGGGCGAAACCGCCATTGTGTTCGGCAGTTGGTATCAGTCGGTGCTGCGAGACTGGATCTACAAGAAGATCGATGAGGATGCGTTTGAAAAGGCGTTGGTGCGCATTCGCCGCTTTGAGGAAATGCTGGCCAATGAGGATGTATTGATCCTCAAGTTCTGGTTCTTCCTGCCGAAGGACATTCAGGAAAAGCGCCTGAAAAAGATCGAGAAGAAACAAGCCGCCCGCCATGTTCTGGCCGATTGGGCGGCCCTCAATCACCACAAACGGGCGAGCGAGGCGGGCGAGAAGATCGTTCTGGAAACCAGCAAGGGCTATGCCCCCTGGTTTGTCATTCCCTCCCAGGATGCCGAATACCGGGATGCGGCCCTGGCCCAGACAGTGGCCCGTTCCATGAGCCTCAAACTGGAAAATGGCGAAGCCCGCTCCATTGCCGCCCCGCCGGTTGTCGGTGGCCTGCAGCGGGAAACGGCGGTCGATACGATTGACCTGAGCGAAAAGCTGGACAAGGCGGCTTACGAAAAGCAGCGGGAGGCCTATCAGGAGATCCTGTCGGATCTGTCCGACAGCAAGGCGATGTCCAAGACCGGTGTGGTGCTGGTGTTTCAGGGCAATGATGCGGCAGGCAAGGGCGGGGCGATCCGCAGGGTCATCCGCCCGCTCGACCCCCGGCTTTACAAGGTTCATCCGATTTCGGCGCCCTCGGATGAGGAAAAGGCGCGCCCGTATCTGTGGCGTTTCTGGCGGCGGGTGCCGCGCAAGGGACATTTCGCGATTTTCGACCGGTCCTGGTATGAGCGTGTCCTCGTCGAACGGGTCGAAGGCTTTGCCGGTCATGATGACTGGCTGCGCGCCTATAACGAGATCAACGAGTTCGAAGAGGAGCTGACGGATTTCGGCTTCGTCATCTGCAAGTTCTGGCTTGCCATTTCCGAAGAGGAACAGCTGCGCCGCTTCAAGGCCCGCGAGGACACGGCCTATAAGCAGCACAAGATCACCGATGAGGATTGGCGCAACCGCCTGAAATGGGAGCAGTATGCGATAGCGGCCGGCGATATGGTCGACCGCACCTCGACCCATTATGCCCCCTGGACTCTTGTCTCTTCTGAAGACAAGCGCCATGCGCGGGTCAAGGTTCTCAAGACCATCTGCGACCGGCTGAAGGAGCGTCTTTGAACACAGGCCCCACAAGGCCGTCCCCTATGAGGGAAGGCTGTGGAAGGTGCCGTAAAGGGTGCGGGCCACCTTTACCAGATCCCGGCTCATGTGTTTGGAAATGGAGCTGGCATTGATCAAGGTTGCCCCTTCGCCCGGGGTGATCTGCTGTTTTCGGATCAGGTCGTCCACTTCCTGAAACACGTGATCATCATGTTGGGCGGCCGCTTTGCGCAAGGCCTTGAACGCGGCCGGTGTGCGCTGGTCCGGCTCTTTGGAAAACAGGGCAAACAGCTCCCGCAGCAAATGGGCAATGACTTGGCGGATGGAATTGATCTCCGCCAGGAAGGCTGCATTGGGGGCGTCCACATCCCGGGTGGCGATCCGGTTCAACACAGCACTGTTTTTTAAAATATCCAGCATCCGCCGGCATGCCAGACGAATTGTCTGGACCTGGTCGGCCTGTTCTTTGGACAGATCGTCCTGGGCGAGAATTTTGGAGGAATAGGTGAGCATGTCCTCAAACAGCGGTTCGATGCGCCGCAGAAACAGCGTCTGGGTGTCATAAGGCTGCATCGGCCCGGCCTGATTGACAACTTCAGCCAGCGGAATTTCGGCCTGAATCTGGCTGCGCGACAGGGTCAGCCCGTGCGCGACCCCTTCAAACAGCGCATTGTTATAAAGCCGCCGCGCTTCTTTCAAAAAGGCATCAATCGCCGTTTCCGGATAGTTGGCGGACGAGGCCGTCAGATATTTCGGGAGCGCAAATTCCAGTTCCGGATCCGGCTGCTCGGGCAGAGCCCGGGTGACCAGCCTGGCAAGGGGCCCGACAAACCCGATCTGTAGCGTGATGTTCAAAATATTGAAGCAGCTATGGAAGAGGGCGAGGCCTAAGGGCACGGCCGCCATGTCGGCCAGGGGCGAGCCGGCACCCGTAAAAAGCGCGATTTCGCTGATCAGGGCAACAAGCGGTCCAAGCAGCACCAGCGCCCAGGTCACCCCGAACAGATTGACAAACAGATGGGCGAGGGCCGCCCGTTTGGCATTGGTGTTGGCGACCAGTGCCGCGAGATTGGCGGTAATTGTCGTCCCGACATTCTCCCCCAGAATAATGGCCGCCGCAGCCTCGAAAGGCAGCCAGCCCTGGCTTGCAGCCACAATGGTGATGGCCATGGTCGCGCTGGAAGATTGCAGCACGACAGTGAGCGCGGTTCCGATCAGCAGGAACAGCAGCGTGGAGGCGAAGCCATAGCCCGAGGCCTGTTCGATAAACGTGAAGACCGCCGGATTGTTCTGCAGATCCGGCACACTGTCTTTCATGAAGTCCAGGCCGATGAACAGCAGGCCAAAGCCGAGAATGACGCCACCCCATTTGCGCGCCTGTGCCGACGATAGCGAAAACAGCACAAAGCCGACGGCCATCAGCGGGATGGCAATTGCCGTCATGGAGACGCCAAAGCCCAGAAGGGCGATGAGCCAGGCGGTGAAGGTGGTGCCGATATTGGCGCCCATGATCACCGGAATGGCTCCTTTAAGGGTCAGCAGCCCGGCATTGACGAAGCTGACCACCATGAGGGTGGTGGCGGACGAAGACTGAATGACGCAGGTGATGAACACCCCGGTCAGCACGCCCTTGCCCCGGTTGGACGTAAGTTTGCCCAGGGTGGTTCTCAGGCGCCGCCCGGCAAGCTCGGACAGGGCTTCGCTCATGACCTTCATGCCATACAGAAACAGGCCGAGCGCCCCGGCAAGGTTCAGCAGGATGATCATGGTCAGCTCCCCTTTTTCAGGTCTTCATCCGGGCCTTTGGTCTTATTCTTGCGCAGGCTCCCCCGAATTTCAGAGCGCCTGCGCCAGATAGTCAATGGCCGCCTGGACGCCACCCTTGCCAAAGGGAATGTCCAGCTTTTCCAGTCCAAGTTCGATGGCCGATAGCGTGCCCAGCAGCATGACCGCATTGACATGGCCCATATGGGCGATCCGGACGCCTTGTCCTGACAGCGACCCGATCGCGCCGCCAATGGTCACGCCGCAGACATCTTTTGTGAAGGCGCGCAACTCGGCCGCCCTGCCATTGTCAATCCGCACGACCGTCACGCTGTTGGACCGGGCATGGGGCTCGGCGATGTTGAAATGCAGGGCGCCGCCGCGGGCCCACTCGGCAACCGCGCGGCGGGTGGCTTCTGCCAGGAGGGCATGGCGGTGCCAGGCCTGTTCCAGGCCTTCTTCAAAGATAAGCTCCAGGCCTTTTTCAAAGGCGTAGAGCAGATGCTCGGGCGGTGTGCCGCAATATTTCTGATAGTGTTCCGGCCCTTGGCGGAACGTCCAGTCGGTGTAGTTGGTGCGCAAGGTGGCGGTTTCGTGGGCCCTGTCCGCCTTTGGGCTGGCGGCCACAAAAGAAAGGCCCGGCGGACACATGAGGCCCTTCTGGGACCCGGTCAGAGCCACATCAACGCCCCAGGCGTCCATTTCAAAGGGCATGCAGCCGAGGGAGGCAATGGTGTCAACCATGAACAGGGCCGGATGCCCGGCTGCGTCAATCGCCTTGCGCAGGGCGGCTATATCGTTCCATACGCCTGAAGCCGTATCCACCTGTACCACAAGAATGGCTGCGATCTCATGGCTGCTGTCCTGTTTCAGCCGCGCTTCGAGGGCGGCCGGGTCGACAGCCTTGTCCCAGGCGCCTTCCAGAACGTCTACTTCAAGTCCGGTGACCTGCGCAGCCTCGCCCCAGCCAAGGGCAAAGCGGCCGGATTCCAGCGCCAGAACCTTGTCGCCCCGCTTCAATGTGTTGCACAGCGCAGCATCCCAGGCCCCATGGCCATTGGCGGCGTAGATGTAGGTTTTGCCTTCGGTCCGGAACAGGCGCTTCAAACCTGCAAGGCAGGTGCCGGTGGCCTCCAGAAGCGGGCCTTCATAGATATCGACGGCGGGCTTGTGCATGGCCCGCAGGACTTCTTCCGGCACATTTGTCGGTCCGGGAATCATCAGGAATTCTTTGCCGTGGCGAAGAGGCATGGGCGATCCTTTGTCGAAGAGCAGGGTCTCAGGAGAGGCTAAAAACGGGCCGCGACCCAGCTTGGGAGAGTTCAGCCAGCCAAGGTCGCCTGCTATCGGAACAAGGTCAAGCGAACTTAACGCACCTTTGCAACATCTTGAGTGGGTGTAGAAAATTATAAGACACGTACTGCGGGATTTTGCTTGGCAAAACGAACAAGGTGCAGGAAACTGTGAGTGTGCTCAAATCGGCCTTGGAAACGGGGCTGCTATGGCGTAACACTATGAATTGCAAGACATATGAGCGTGGTGCATGCATTCACCATGTGCGCAAATGACTCATGCTTGAAAAGAAAATGTCTTGTTTCCGTTAAGTAATAGCATCAATCTGATGCCGTTCCGGATTGTCGGTCAGGCGCTGCAACATGATTTTGGTCGAAGAAGGACAGAGCCCTCTTATCCTGTGCCTGCCCCATAGCGGCACGGACGTGCCCAAACCTGTGGCCGGACGGCTGAATGCAACGGGCCGGCTGCAGGCGGATCTGGCCTGGCGCCTGGAGCGTGTCTTTGAAATCCACCGGGAACTGGATGCAACGGTCCTGAGATCATCGATTTCAAGATATGTAGTCGATCCGGACAAGGAGCCCGGACCCGAAAATGGAGCGCCGGGCGGCACAGAGGCCGGTCTTTGCCCGTTGGAAACCCTGGACGGGAAGCGGATCTATCTGGAGGGGGAAGACCCGGGCCCGACAGAGATTGAACAGCGGGTTCTTCTGTTTCACGTGCCGTTTCACAGGGCTCTGCGCCAGCAGGTTGACCGGCTGCTGCGCAAACACAGGCGGGTCATTCTTCTCGACTGCCAGTCCATGCGCTCCCAGATCAAGGGCGTGACGGGCAGTGGTCTGCCTCTGGTCAATATCGGCACCCAAGAAGGCGCGTCCTGCGACACGGGATTGCGGGATGTTTTTGTCAGCGGGTTTGCCGGTGTCGACGGTTTCACGGTTGCCATTGACGAACACACCCAAGGCGGGTTTATCACGCGCTCATACGGGCGGCCGGAGCGCGGGTTGAACTGCCTCACGCTTCTTCTGGCCCAGCGGGCCTATCTTCGCCACGAGTCGCCGCCCTTTGAGCCTGACAAGACCCGGCTGGCACGATTGCAGACGATTCTGGCCGACAGCCTGTCACGGATGATCGACTGGTGCAGCATTCAGGACCCGGTCTCAGGTCCATCGGACCAGGACGAGATCTTTGAACCGGAGGAGGCTGCAGACCCGGCGCCTGAGGCTTCTCAGGCGGTGGAAGATGGCGGTGCAGATAAGCTGCAGCCGGATTTTGAAGCCGCTTTTGAAGAAGCTGTCAGGCTGGAGGTCGCCGAATAGGCCTTGTGTAGCGGTCTGCGCAGCCGTCAGACCACATTTTTTTCCGAAATCGGAGCCTTTGCGGCCAGCCGGTCGAAGGAGAGCGGCGACAAGTCCAGAGACTGATAGGCGCCGGTCGCGATCAGCTCGGCGAGCCCGCGCCCAATGGCCGGGGCCTGCTGCAGGCCGTGTCCGGAAAACCCGAGCGCCATGAAAAAACCGTCCAGCCCGGCTGCCGGACCGACAAAGGCATTGTGGTCGAAGAGGTTCATGTCATAGGTCCCGGCCCAGGATGGACCGGGCCGGATCGCCTCAAAGGCCGGGACGCGTTCAGCCAGAACCGGCCAGATATGCTCCTCAAACAGAGTATGGTCGACGTCGAAATCCGTGCAGTCCGGGTCCTGACCGGCAGGCGGTGCGGAGCCGCAGATAAAGCCGGTGCCCTCCGGGCGCACATAAGTGCCGGTCGGGTCGATCAGCAGGGGAAAGCCGGAGAGGGTGTCCCGGCATTCAAAAGTGAAGACGCAGCGCTTGCGCGGGACGATGGGAACGGAAAGACCGGCCTGGGCGCAAATTTCGGCTCCGCCGGAGGCCCCGGCGCAATTGACGACCACCGGTGTGGACAAGGTGTTCCCGGTGGACAAGGACACGGTCCAGCCGCCGCCCGTGCCGGGCGCAATACCGGCTTTGGCAGCCAGGTAGTCAACGCCAAGGGAGCGGGCCTTCTTGCGGAAGGCCTGCATCAGCCCGTAGCCGTCAAACCAGCCCTCGCCAGTCAGGCCGTGGCAGCCGGCGGCCAGGTCTGAGACCGTGAGCCAGGGAAACCGTGCCTTGAGCCCGTCCGCATCGAACAGGGCAATATTTGCCCCAAGTTCCTGCTGCAGGGCATGATTTCCCCTCAGAATGTCCGCCTTTCCGGGCGTGGCAAGGAAGAGATAGCCGCCTTCCTGCAGGCCGATTTCCGGGGCCTCGCCATCGACCGCCAGTTTGGCGCCGATGTCGCGCAGGAAGCGGATGCCATAGAGGGAGATCTCGATATTGATGGCCGTTGAAAACTGCTGGCGGATCGAGGCTGCAGAACGGGCGGAGGCACAGATCTCATAGGCGGGATCGGCTTCTACAACCGCAATCCGCCCGGAAAAATCGTCGCGCATTGCCAGGTGGCAGGCAACGGCCGATCCGACGGCGGCCCCGCCGATGATGACCACATCCGCAGTCTGTTGTGTCATGCTGGTGTCCCGGTTGGATTGGAACGCATCGCGTTCATATCAGTTCAAACCATTTTGTCTTTTGCGTTGAAATCTCTGATTTCAGGCAGCGAAAGGCAAATCCGATGAGACGCGATTTGCCTCAAGACAAAACGGCGCGGATCAAATGCCGCGCCGCCATTTGGGAAGGCCGCTGTGATCAGAAAAAGGCCTGCAGGCCGGTCTGGGCGCGGCCCAGGATCAGCGCGTGCACGTCATGGGTGCCTTCATAGGTGTTGACCGTTTCCAGATTCTGGGCGTGGCGCATGATATGGTATTCTTCCTGAATACCATTGCCGCCATGCATGTCGCGGGACTGGCGGGCGATCTCCAGGGCCTTGCCGCAATTGTTCCGCTTGATCAGGGAGATCATTTCCGGCGACACCTTGCCTGCATCAAACAGCTGGCCGACCCGGAGCGCGGCCTGAAGGCCAAGGGTAATTTCGGTCTGCATGTCCGCCAGCTTTTTCTGGAACAGCTGGGTCTGGGCCAGTGGGCGGCCGAACTGTTCCCGGTCGAGGCCATATTGACGCGCACGGGTCCAGCAGTCTTCAGCTGCGCCCATGGAGCCCCAGGCAATGCCGTAACGCGCACGGTTCAGACAGCCGAACGGGCCTTTCAGGCCGGAGACATTCGGCAGCAGCGCCTCTTCGCCCACTTCCACCCCGTCCATGACAATCTCGCCGGTGATGGAGGCGCGCAGGGACAGCTTGCCGCCGATTTTCGGAGCCGAAAGACCCTTCAGGCCCTTGTCCAGAACAAAGCCGCGGATGGCGCCGTCATGGGCTTCGGATTTGGCCCAGACCACAAAAACATCGGCGATCGGCGAATTGGAGATCCACATTTTCGAACCGGTCAGCTTGTAGCCGCCGTCAATCTTTTCCGCTCGGGTGCGCATGCCGGCCGGATCGGAGCCCGCATCCGGTTCGGTCAGGCCGAAACAGCCGACAAACTCGCCGGTGGCCAGCTTCGGCAGGTATTTCCGGCGCTGTTCTTCCGAGCCATAAGCATAGATCGGATACATGACCAGAGAGGACTGCACGCTCATCATGGAGCGGTATCCGGAATCCACCCGCTCGACCTCCCGGGCCACCAGGCCATAGGCGACGTAAGAGGCCCCGGCACAGCCATATTCTTCCGGCAGGGTGACGCCGAGCAGGCCCAGTTCGCCCATCTCGTTGAAGATGCCGCGCTCGGTGGTTTCTTCCCGGTAGGCGTCGATTACCCGTGGAAGCAGCTTTTCCTGGGCATAGGCACGGGCCGTTTCCTGGATCAGCTGCTCGTCTTCGGCCAGCTGCTCGCGCAGGTGAAACGGGTCTTGCCAGTCGAAAGTGCCGCCGCCGGATGGGGAGGACTTGACGTTGACGGGTGCATTCATGGCTCTACTCCGGTGACAGGCCGCTGAGAAACGGACCCGGTATGATACATGGCCGGCTTGTTGAACGGCCGATGGGGACATGGCTTGCAAGGACGCGAAAAAGCGGCTGTTCGCACCATACCCTCTACCTGACTTCATTCTGATTGAGCGAGTTTGGACGAGAATTCAGTTGCAGAAAAGCGAATGCTGGTCCATCGTTCATGACAAATTGGAATGAATTCGGCAATAGACCATGCGACGCGCCTTTATCCCTTCGGCAGATACGCTGATTGCCTTTGAATGCGCGGCCCGGCATCTGAGCTTCACACGCGCGGCGCAAGAATTGCACCTGACCCAGGGGGCTGTGTCAAAACAGGTCCGCCATCTGGAAGACCGGTTGGGGGTTGAATTGTTCCGCCGGGTGCGCCAGCGCATTGTTCTGACCGATGCCGGGCGCTTGTACCTTCATGACATTCGCGGCGCGCTGGAGCAGATGACGGCGGCCACCCGCCAGGTCATGTCCTATGCGGGCAGCGCGGATGTCTTGAACCTGGCGGTGCTGCCCACCTTCGGCACCCGCTGGCTGGCGCCAAGGCTGGCAGAGTTTGGCCGCCGCTATCCGGATGCGGGGCTGAACCTGAGCGTGCGTTTGCAGCCGTTTGATTTTGACGAGGAACCCTTTGACGGAGCCATCCACCATGGCGACCCGGTCTGGGCAGGAGCGATCACCGAGCGGCTCTTTGCCGAAGAGGTGATCCCTGTGGCCTCCCGGGTGTTCCGGGACCGGCATGGCATCCGCAGCCCGGAAGATCTGGTCCGGGTGCCACGCCTGCAGCTGGCCACCCGGCCGCTTGCCTGGCGGCAATGGTTTGATCTGGCCGGGGTGGAAACGGAAACGGCCTTTCAAGGGGCCCGTTTCGAACAATTTGTCATGATATCGGAGGCCGCGATCCATCATGCAGGGGCGGCCCTGATTCCACGGTTTTTCGTGGAGGCGGAACTGGCCTCGGGCCGGCTGGTGCGCCTGTTCGACTTGTCGCTGGACCAGCAGACGGCCTATCACTTTGTCTATCCGGAAGGGCGCACCATGCGCCCGGTCGTCAAGGCGTTCCGGCAATGGCTGACGGAAGAAGCCAGAACCGCCCGGGTCAAACGTGAAACCATGCTGCCGGAGTGAACGGACATGTGGAAAAACAGTCAGGGGATGTTAGGCGGTTGAGCAAGACAGACACACAGCATCTCAGGCTCATCCTCAATGGCAAGTCGGCCGGCCGCAGTGATGTGCGTGCGGCAGTGTCGGCGGTGCGGGAGAGGGGCCATGAGGTGTCCGTGCGTGTGACCTATGAAGCGGGCGATACCCAGCGGCTGGCCCTTGAGGCCCTGCGCGATCACGAAGAGATGCCGATCAGTACGCTGGTGAGCGGCGGCGGTGATGGCACGCTCCATGAAATCGTCGACGCGGTGCTGCGCCGGACGCCCCCAGATCACAAGCCGCCCTTTGCCTTCGCAGTTCTGCCGCTCGGTACGGCCAATGATTTTGCCCGCCATATCCGCCTGGATCCGGCCGATGTGACCGCCTGCCTGCGCTTTGCGGTGCGGGCCAGTGCCAAGCCAACGGATGTGGGCGAGATCAATGGCAGTTTTTTTGTCAACATGGCGACCGGCGGGTTCGGCACGCAGGTTACCTCCCAGACCGACCCGAAATTGAAACGGGTGTTGGGCGGAGCCGCCTATCTGTTTACCGGGCTCAACCGATTTTCTGAACTGGCCGCCTGCGAGGGGCGGATCGAGGCGGAAGACTTTTCCTGGGAGGGGGCGTTCCTGGCGCTCGCCATCGGCAATGGCCGCCGGGCGGGTGGCGGCATCCGCCTGTGCCCGCGCGCCAAACTGGATGACGGGTTTCTGGACCTGACCCTCTTGCCTGTTCCAAAGGGTGGCGGGGTCACAGATCTGCTGTCGGTGCTGCTGGAAAGCGGGGTAGACGGCCTGCCCTCCGCGCTGATCCAGCGCAAGGCCCGTTCAGTTTCCATCCAGACGGACAAACCCGTCCAGTTCAACCTGGACGGCGAACCGATGAATGGACAGGACTTCCAGATTGGGATAAGGCACCACCAGATTAATGTGCGGCGCTAGCGGCTGTTCGCCCGCTGACATGCCGTTTCCAAAAGACAGATTGAAGTTCCTGCCCTGATGGATGAATACCAGCTCAAGAATTTATTGAAATTTGCCCCGGCGCGCCTGGGGCTGGTTCGCAAGAAACACTTGCTGGTGCATATTCCGAAAAATGGGGGCATGGCGCTGCGCGAAGCCCCGGCGCTCAAGGGCCGGATTCTGCTCGCCCATCGAAGGCGGCTAAAAAGCAAGGCTTACGCCAACGCCTTGCGGGAGTTCATGACGTCCAGAGGGCTGCATCCGGGCTATGAACATGCCCGGTTGCGCGACATTGATCCCTCCATGCGCGCGGGGACGATCCCTTTTGCCGTTGTCCGCAATCCCTGGGCCCGGACCTTTTCCCGTTATAAATTCTATCTACAGACCGGCGGGGAAGAGCTGCAGAAACAAGCTTTGTCTGTTGATGGGTTTGAGGCCTTTCTGGAAACCCGTCATGACTGGGGCAAGGTGGACTTCTTCTGGCACCGGGCATCGCTCGGCTGGTACCCGCAAACGGACTATGTACTGGACGAAAACGGACAGCTTGCTATCGATATTCTGCGTCAGGAGCATCTCAGCCGGGAGATCGCAAGATATTTCGGTGTGCCGGACACGCTGGAAGCCAAAAATGTTTCCCGGAACTCCGGGGCCGGTTTCAAGGACTTTTATACCCCAGCGACCATTCAGATTGTTGCCGACTGGTACAAGACAGAAATTGATCTGTTCGGATTTGACTTTGATACGCCGGCGCAAAAAAGCGCTGTCTTTGCCAAAGGCTAGCTGCCCTCCTGTCGGGTCCAGACGCTGTTCCCGTTGACAATCGACTTGATGATGCCCTTGTCATCCCGATGCTGCCGGCCGATATCCACGGCCACAAACTCCCGGCGTTTGCCGATGAAGCGGTTGCGGAACTTGGCCGTGTAGCGGTTCAGCGCGGGGTTGAGAGAATTCAGCTGCTTTTCCGGGTCCAGCTCGTCCAGCATCATGGCCGCGCAATGGCAGGCAAAGTCCCGCTTGAGAAAACCCGGACTGGTTCCGAAAATCGGCCGCTTCTTGTTCAGGCTTTTGCCGAAATCCTTTCCCAGGATCAAAAGCCTGCTGGGCTCATAATGATATTGGGAGCGGTACCCCCAGTTCTTTTCCCGGGTCATCAGGGAAATCTGCATCACCTTTGCGGCGGTGGCCTGGGAGAACTCCTCGAAAGTGACGTCCCGGTCCAGCACCCAATCATCTTCCATATGGAAAAACCAGTCATTTTGAGGCTGCTGCCAGAGCCATTTTACCGCCCGGGTGAAATGGGATGTCTCCGGCGTCCGGACGGTCACATTTGGGAAAAACGACCGGCAGATCACTTCGCATGCGGCCACTTCGTCAGGTCCGCCCTCAAACGGGTCGATATTCACGTAGCAGGTGCCGATTGTGAAGTTCTTGAACAGGCGTTGGGAAAAACTCTCCAGTGTTTGCTGCAGCAAACCGGGCCGGGCACCGGAGACGAGCGTAATATCCAGGGGCTTTTCAGAAGGCATCGTGCTTTGGAAAGGGACGGGCGCTTGCCCGGTCAATCCCGTTGGAGGAAGTGGAACTCAATTTCTTATGCCAACCGTGTCCCAAGAAATCCAGAGGAAGTTGTCCCGCGGGTTCTGTGACTTAAAATGCCGCAGAAGTGAGTGCCTGCTGTGAGTGGTTTTCGTGTGCTGCAAACGTGTTGTCCCAGACGGACATTACAGGCCTCTCGCCTGAAGGGCCGATGCGGCCCCTGGACCGGCTGATTTTCTTGGAACATCAGGCTGTCAGCTTGGCCGCTGGAGCTAAGGATATTGCTTCTCTTGGCCGCATGCGATACCTCGGCGGTGTGCCGAAAAGTCAGGTTGTGGGATTTAACGGACAGTCTGACGCGAACCGACCAAGAATAACGGGACAAAATGACCAAAACAGCCCTAATTACCGGCGTGACGGGACAAGACGGTGCCTATCTCGCACAACTGCTTCTCGACAAGGGCTATATCGTCCACGGTATCAAACGCAGGTCTTCGTCGTTCAACACCGGGCGTATCGAAGACATCTACCAGGACCCGCACGATGAGAATGCCCGCTTCTTCCTCCACTACGGCGATATGACCGACGCGACCAACCTGATCCGCATCGTGCAGGAAACCCAGCCGGACGAGATCTATAACCTCGCCGCGCAGAGCCATGTCCAGGTCTCGTTCGAGACGCCGGAATATACAGCCAATGCCGACGGTGTGGGTACCTTGCGGCTTCTGGAGGCGATCAGGATCCTGGGGATGGAAAAGAAGACCCGCTTTTATCAGGCATCTACGTCCGAACTTTATGGCCTCGTGCAGGAAGTGCCTCAGCGGGAGACAACGCCGTTTTATCCGCGAAGCCCTTATGCTGCTGCGAAGCTTTACGCCTACTGGATCGTCGTCAATTACCGCGAGGCCTATGGCATGCACGCGTCCAATGGCATTCTCTTCAACCACGAAAGTCCGCTTCGGGGCGAAACCTTCGTCACACGCAAGATCACCCGGGCAGCGGCTGCCATCAAGCTCGGCAAACAGAAGAAACTCTATCTCGGCAACCTTGACGCCAAGCGCGACTGGGGCCACGCCCGGGAATATGTGCGTGGCATGTGGCTGATGCTTCAGCAGGACGAGCCGGACGACTACGTGCTGGCGACCGGCGAGACCACGCCCGTTCGCACCTTTGTTGAGTGGGCCTTCGCCGACGCGGGCTTCGCGCTTGAATGGCAAGGCGAAGGCGTCGACGAAAAGGGCATCGACACGGAAACCGGCAATGTGCTGGTCGAAGTCGACCCGCGTTATTTCCGCCCGACGGAGGTCGATCTCCTGATCGGCGACCCTGCAAAGGCGCATCAGAAGCTCGGCTGGCGGCACGAAACGCCGGTCCGGGAGCTGACGCGGGAGATGGTGCAGGAAGATCTTCGCCTGATGGCACATGACGTGGTGGCAAAGGGCGTGTGAAGATGAGCCTCTATGATCTCAAGGGCAAGCGCGTCTGGGTCGCCGGCCATCGCGGCATGGTCGGCTCGGCGATCGTCCGGCGGCTTCAACAGGAAGACTGTGAGATCCTGACGGTCGGCCGGGACCGGGTCGATCTTCGCGACCAGGCAGCGACGGCATCGTGGATCGCCAGCGAAAAGCCCCAGGCCGTCTTTCTGGCTGCCGCAAAGGTCGGCGGCATTCTGGCCAATGATTCACGTCCGGCCGAATTTCTCTACGACAACCTGATGATGGAGGCGAACATTATAGATGCCGCCTATCGCACCGGGGTGGAGAAGCTGCTTTTCTTGGGCTCCTCCTGCATCTACCCGAAACATGCCGAACAGCCGATGTCAGAGGAAGCCCTGCTCACAGGTCCGCTGGAGCCCACCAACGAGTGGTATGCCATCGCCAAGATCGCCGGCATCAAGATGTGCCAAGCCTACAGGAAACAATACGGCTGCGACTTCATCTCCGCCATGCCGACCAATCTCTACGGCCCTGGCGACAATTTCGATCTTGAGACAAGCCATGTCCTCCCCGCGCTGATGCGCAAGGCGCATGAGGCGAGGCTTGCCGGCTCAGACAGCATGGAAGTTTGGGGCAGCGGAACCCCCTTGCGCGAATTCCTGCATGTCGACGACTTGGCCGATGCAGCCGTGCATCTTGCCAGATCCTATTCCGGTGCAAAGCCGGTGAATGTGGGCTCGGGGGAGGAAGTCTCTATCCGGCAATTGGCCGAACTGGTGTGCAAGGTTGCCGGCTTTGAGGGTGTCCTTTCGTTTGATGCCAGCAAACCGGATGGCACGCCGAGAAAGCTGGCTGACACCGCTTTCCTCAAGAGCCTTGGCTGGAATAATGCCCGGCCGCTGCGCGAGGGGGTTGCAGAGACCTATGCGGTGGCGTTCGGCTCTGGGAGCTGACCATTCATGTCAGAAAAGGCAGGAACCAAAGGCAAGCTTGTGATCGTTGAGCGCAAGCTCATCCGCAACAGAGGTCACCAGCATACGCAGATAGGTGCATTGCGGAAGTGGTTGCCAGACCATGATCTGCATCTCGTAACCGGAGAGGGATACGACGGCTTCCTCGGAAACGCAGTTGCAAAACTGCCCAAACACTCCAAAGAGCTCTCAACTCTTCATTGGCGGATCCGGAATGGCTCTTTGCGTCAGAAGGCCGACGCTTTGACGCGAGCCCTGCTGTCTGGACAGATTTTTTCTTTGCCGCACTCGCCCTATGGGCGCGAATTGCTGGCTGCTTGCGACACGTTAAGGCTTGAGCGCACCGACATCGTGATCGTACCTTCGGCTGATCTCGACTTGCTCGAAACAGCCTGTCATCTCGCTGCAGTGAAAAAGGAAGCAACACCGCGCTTGATACTTCGGTTCCTTGACCCAGAACTGGGAGACCACAAAGACACCCGGCGGGAGGAGCGTTTGAAGCTGCTGGCAAAGACCCTTTCGAGCCAGTCGCAATTGGAACTCTTTTGCGAGACGGATGAGATGGCGACCTACTTGAAGGGCCGTTACGGATTGGACGTCCAGGGCGGGTTTTATTTGCCAGTTAGTTTTGATCCTACAGACTTGGCGCCCCTGCCCGAAAAAAAACTGTCCACGGCCTTCCGGGTAGGTCTTTTCGGTGCGCCCCGTCCTGGCAAAGGCTACCAGCGCATTACAAGCATTTATTCTTGTCTGGAGAAGCTTGCTCGGAAGACGCCACCGGAAAAGCCAATCGAAATTCTTCTTCAGGGAGCCGATACTGATTTTGGGGACAGCGGCATTTACGGATTTGCTCGCCAGCATCAGGCGAACGAAGCGAGGCTACGCCTCCAATTGCTTCCGGATCGAATGTCTCCAGAGGTGTTTTCAGAGCATTTTCTATCTGTCGATGCCATCTTGTTACCCTATGACACCTCGGTCTATGGCTTGCAGGGATCCGGTATTATTCAGGATGCTGTTGCCATACAGAAAGTTATTGTTCATTCCAAAGGCATTGCGATGCAATCGTTTCTTTCCCATGGGAATGCTGTGGCAGCAGAAAGCGACGAGGACTTCGCTCGAACCTTGCTCGCGCTATCGGCGCAAAAGGAAATAAACACAACTAGCTTGGAGGAGGCATGTCTTCATTATCAGAGTATTATAAAATCCAATAAAATGAATTTATTTTCATGAATTTTTTGTGGTGAGAGAATACGTATTCGATTCACTGAAATAGAAATCTATTTTTGCTTGAGAGCGACTTTGGCTCGAATTCTTTTAAGTTTTTGAATTTTCTTGACGACCGCAGGTTTTGATTTTGCAGTCAAACGCCGCTTCGCCTGAAGGGCACGAGCAATCAAGGTTCCTTTTGAAACAATCTTTCGTTTGTCTTCCAGGCAGAGTTCCAGTGAACGAACTGCATTCTCAAAACACATTTTTTTCACTGTCTCGCGTTGGAGGTCTAACAAGCGTTTATATTCAGTCGGATGAGCGTCAAGGTACTGAATTTTTTTGGTGAGTTCATCAAACGTATCAACTGAACATTCTTGAGGTAGGAGTTCAGTATGTATCAAGGTTTCACGAGGAAGAAGCGCTAAAGTTCCGCTGGAAATTGCTTCGATCGTCGAATTGCCGCGGATCTTCCTGCCGCCCAGTTTGACGAAGTATTTTGCATCGTAGAGTTCAAGCAGGTTGTCATAGATTTTTTGCTTGTGAATGCGGATCTTATACCCAGCGGCTTCGAGCGGTTGGAGTACAGGCGGGGAAGATCTAACTGGCCTCTCTGTCGACATGTTTATTTCTGCGTATATGCCGTCTTGCAGAGAGGATCTCGCCGTCTCTCGGCCCATTATGCTCTCAAGGCAATCTGGTCCCAAAAACGTATATGGAAAATCGATTGCCCCACCAATACGAGAAGTGACGTTTTCGGAAATGAGTTGGTTTAGGCAGACATCATATCCGAACTCGGCCCACTTTGAGGCCAGGTTCGCCTCGCCGATCATGTAGCAGAACAGCACTGTCGGGTGCTGACGCACAACTTCAGACGGAATTGACACATTGATGGAAATAACGACGTCGTATACGGACCAATCAATCGATCTGCATGGCACGGAGAACATTCCATTAGGGAAAGGACTTCCAGGCACTTTGAACTCGCCACCGGGTATTTGGTCGATAGTTTTAGTTTTCAGAAGTTGTACTTTGTCTGCCAGCTTTGGAATAACAGTTCGATAAATTTGGCACTCTGGTGCGGGATCTTCCTCAACTATAAAAAAGGATGTGTCTAACTTAGAAAATAGACCGATGGGGCCTACGCGCATCATTGAAGAAAAAAGCAATTCGGTTGCATCTGTTGTGCCGGCAGGACAGACATACAAATCTTGGTAAACGTCCTGCTTCACAAAAGCGATTTTCATGTCGTGTGCTACATATCTTGGAGGGAGAGAAAACTGAATGAAAGCGGTAACGAGCGTTAAGCGTTTATTAGCCCCATCTTTTTGAGCTTTTTCTTAATGCGTCCTAATAGAGTTTTTTTGTGACGAGATTTTCGATGTAGAACATACTCAACAGGCCACGGAGTTCGCGCACTATACTCAACATAAAGTGCTCCAAGCGGCGATAGTACAGCGTTGTCCCAAGGTTTTAGTCGACCAGAAAAATGCGCAATCACAGGAAATTCAAACTCACCTGAGGTAAAGTGCTTGTTAAAACCATAATTGTATTTTCGGCTAAGAGGCAATGCTTTGTCGCTAAGAACAAGATTTAACGCATCTTGATCAAGCATTTGGAAGCTGCTTGAGTGCTCGCGCAATGCAGACAAAACAAGCTCCTCAGTGTTGTCTTCCCTCCATCTTTTCAGATCGATGAGTAAAACACCAGAATTGAAGTATAGATCCTTATCGACACCGAGATGTTCAAGGTGCCTATGTTTCCAAGGGCTTGGATAGGCAGCGATTGCATTCGGGCCTAGGTCCATTTGAAAAAGAGAGCGCAAACTCGAAAAAACAAGTGTATCGCAATCTAGGTAAATCACTCGTTTCGTCGTCCTGGGGAGGAAGCGACCAACCGCACATCTATAAAGCGCGGCAGTTGCGTGACGGACCGGGGGTAGTTTCGATGACAATAATTCGAATTCTGAAGGATCAATTTCATTAAATATTACTGTTATTCTTAAACCATCGCAGAACTTGGTGAGCCTATCCAGTGTAGTCTTGTTGAAGCCGCTAAAAAATAGGTGAACAATCACTTGCGTGTCTTTATGACTGTTTTCTATTGAGTAAAGACACGCTGCGACTGGGCCGACAATCGCTTCATCAAACATGAGGCAAATTTCGATGGGCTCTGAACAATTCATCAGTTCTAATCTCACAAATTTGGTCGGCTAGTTGGGGTTTTGGTCTGAGAACCCGATGTTCACACCTATAATTTTTCAAAGACGTGAAAATCAGACGGTGAACTAATTCTACGGTTTCTATGCGGATTGAGCTCGTGATGAACCAGCTTCCAGTCTGGGAAGTTTTCGTCCACATATTTTGTAAAACAACGATGTTTTACATGGTTCGCGTCAGTTTCCTGATCATGGTTGCTAGAATAAACAATAACGAACTTTTCCGCATAGCCGAATAAATCTGTCATATAATTTTCGAAGAGGTCATCTTCAATTAAGTGAAAAATGACATCCAGCGAAAGTCCCAATTCAAACTTGGAATCCCGAAGTTCCGAGACGAGCAAAAATTTCTTCGTTTCATCTTGCGAATGTTTTTCTTGACACAGTGAGAGAGCTTTTGCGCTAATGTCGTAACCGGTATACGAAGGATATCGTGCCAACGAAAGCTGATTTCCGTCACCACAGCCAAGCTCAAAAACGGTTCGAACCCCTTTTCGTTTCACAAAGTTGTTCAGAAAATCAGCTTTGTATTGAGCCAAATCACCGTACGAGCCGTTGCCCGAGTTTCCGCCCTTAATATAGCGGTTTTCCCAATAGGTGGCCGTATCGATCCAGTTTTTCTGTTCCGATTTATTCTTGCGGTTTAGCCGCTTTAAGTACCTTGCAAACACCATGTAGTCTCCGGCCGAAATACCCAATTTGCGTGATGATATACACCCATGCAATAGAAAAACAAAATCTGAAACACCGTCGACAAAAGTCGGCTCAGTAGCATGATCCAATAAGATACTACAAAGTGTTGTTTATTGAAATAATCTGTATTATTCTCTAACCGAATTTTGGAGTTTGACTACAGTCTTGTAAAGCTCCATGTATTTTTCTGAAACAACTTTTTTTGTGAAGCGTTTTTTTGTTAATTCTATTGCATTTTGCCCAATTTCTTGAGATGAGCGCATCTCATTTACGCACCATTCTATGCCTTGTATGAGATCGATGGTCTCAAAAGGCCGAGCAAGATAGCCTGTCTGTTTGTGTTCGATCATGCCGCCGGGCCCAGTTGCATCAAACGCGACGACCGGTGTGCCGCAAGCCATTGCCTCAGCGACAGTCTTGCCAAATGCTTCTTGCCGAGAAGGTACAACGGCAACATCGGCTGCAGAGTAATATAAAGCCAGTTTTTCAGGTTCTTCGATGCGGCCCATTATTATACCGCTTTCGTCCTTGACGCTTTTCGTATTGCCGCCAATGTACACCCGATTAAAAGTGCTACTTGGTATTTGCGACAGTGCACTCCAGTACAGGTCGTACCCTTTGTATGGGCTGTCAAAATCCAAAGACACGGAGATTACTATTGGTTTGTCATCTGGCAATCCCAACTGGCTGCGGGCTTGAGATTTTGGTGTCGGCTGGAATTTCCCGTCATCGATAGCATTATCGATTACATTTACCATCGAATTGCTAAATATCGGGCTACGTTTTGCGCATTCTGCGAGCCAGTCACTGATAGCTACTACAGTCACTTTGTTGCCGATAGATCGTGCTTTATTCCAAATGTTTAATTTGGTGGGATCAAGGCCTAGTCGATTGTTGAACAATGGGCAGGACCCACAGAATTCTGCATATTTGGTGCAGTCGATGGAATAGTGGCATCCGCCAGTAAATGGCCACATGTCCCGAAGCGTCCATATGATCGGGATATCTACGCGCTTAATTGATTTGAGATCGATAAAGGCGCCGGCTATCCAATGTAAGTGAAGTATGTCTGCAGGGTAACTTCTTAATAAATCATCAAGTTTAAAAACTCCAGAATTGAAATTAAAGTAAGAGCCTGAGCTTAAGCCGAAAAGATCAGTACGCTTTTTTGTCTTCTTAAGATATTTTTTCTGTTTTATTTGTTCCGAACGACCCAGAATGCCGTATACATTGTCCGCCCTCTCTGGAGCTTGGGTCGTCAGGAGGTGGCTTTCAACGCCAAGTTCCCTCAGACCTAGATGAAGCCAATATGCACCACGTCCCGCCCCGCTTTTGAGAGAAGCACCCGAAATGTGTAGTATTTTCATTTTATTGACCAGATTCTGTTGGCGGCGAACAAAATTCTAACTGCGCACCACATTTTCGTACCTTCGGGTACATTAAACGCGACATCAGTACCGTGCGTTCACCTGAATTATGAGCTAGTAGAGAATCCAAATATCCACTTTGTCGCACATTCTTCAAATTTACCACTATATGAACCAACTGCCGAATGGGCACTAATCCAGATGAAGGCCTCGCGCAAATGCAATATGCACCGATTGCGGTATTTTTGTACAACCGACCGGACCACACGCTGCGGCTGTTTGAGAGCCTCTCAACTTGCCCAGAGTTAAGCCAATCGCCTGTTACTGTTTACTGCGACGGTCCGAAGCCGGGTCAAGACCCATCAGCAATAAAAATAACAAGAATGGTTGCCCGTGCATGCGCTCCCCGACATGCTGAATTCATAGAAAGAGAGAAGAATGTGGGGTTGGCTGAATCACTGACGTATGGAGTTAGCGAGCAGTGCGAGAAGCATGGCAAGGTAATTGTCCTTGAAGATGATCTCGAACTATCTCCCGTAGCATTGACTTACTTCAACTTCGCCTTGGACCGTTATGCAGATGCCGAAGAAGTCATGCATATTGCCGGATATATGTTCCCGGTCGAGGCGGATCTCCCCGAAGCCTTTTTTTATCACGAAACGAGTTGTTGGGGATGGGCCACGTGGAAGTCGGCGTGGCGACATTTTAATCCTGATGCTGGACTATTGCTACAAAGAATTGAGGAATCGGGTCGAATGCGCGAATTCGACGTTGGCGGCGACGGCCTGTTCCCTAAAATACTCGTGAAGCTGCGCGACGGAAAGCTAGACGCCTGGGCCACTCGTTGGCATGCGAGTGTCTTTTTGAAAAGGGGGTTGGCATTGCATTTGGCGAGGCCGGTCGTCGCAAATCATGGGCACGATGGAACCGGGGTCCACTGCTCTGAAAGCAACAGATTTGGTGTTAAACTAGCCACAACATTGCCAAATGAATGGCCGAAAGAACTTGTTGAGAACGAATTGGCCCTGGCAGCTATGGAAAAATTTCGTGCGCCGACAAAAAATTCTAAGGCTCGGAAGCCGCTGCTTAAACGACTCGCCCGTTCGATAGGCAAGAGGTTGGATCGTTTTGTTGAAGGTTGAGGATTATTGCCCAACGCTTTCGAACAAGATCATAAGCGAAATGGAAGCATCAGATTTCGAATGACGCGATGTTGCGACTTCAAAAGCTCCTCTCAAGGCGAAATTATAGACGTGAGTTTCAGTTTCTTAAGAAACGTATGGGTTTATTATCTAGGGTCTGTGGACATATAGGATTCACAGATCGTGTTTTTTGTGATTCAAGCTTCCTTTTGAGGAGGCTCCCATGCGCAGCGAACGTTTTGTCATCACGGATAGGAGCTGGGCGGTCATAGAACCGTTGCTTCCCGGCAGCATCCGGGATCGAGGCCGGACAGCAAGGGACAACCGACTATTTCTTGAAGCGGTGCTGTGGAAGGTTCGCGTTGGCGGTCCCTGGCGAGATCTCCCACCAGGATTTGGCGAATGGAACAGTGTGTTTCGGCGGTTCCGCCGATGGGCACAACGCGGTGTGTTTCAGCGACTTTTCGAGGCTGTATGTGTCCGTCCGGTGAAGCCGGTCTTCATGGCGGCCAGGCGCTCTGTTACGCTGCTTTTGCAGCGTAACACCAAGGCATGAGTTCGTTGATGCGATTGATCTTGTGGTCGGC